>CAZRJT010000031.1:0-19653 GCA_964600585.1 uncultured Bacteroides sp. | reverse complement strand
GTGTGATTATTACGACATCACAGTATCACCAGATGGATATTTTACGATGAAGCATATTGGAAGCGCCCATCGAACACGTCCTTATTTTTCATTTCGCATTGGATTTGACTTCTGAATCGTATGAAACACAATGACACGACCCAGAATCGGGAGATAAGTTTTGTTGCCCGACGATATCGGAGCAATGCATTTTCCAAAAAGGATGCATGGAAAAGTATGGGCTTAGGGAACACCACATTACGCTGGAGCCCGATTAAAATAGCAGCCGCCGTTGCACTGCTTACTGTCATAACAGCTACCGCAACCATAATAATACGCCAAGAATACTTCAGTGCCGACTCAAATGTTACAGAACAAAATGCAGTAATCGGACACGAGACGTTGACTCCAGAAGTGAAAGCGATTGATTTTGACAATGCTCCACTCCCAATGGTGATTGAAAAGATAAAAAGCACATATGGCGTGGATGTGGATAATATGCCTAAAAATGCCGAAGAATATCGGCTGACATTGCATTTTGAAGGAACTGCGGCTGACCTGTTAGCGACAATAAACGAAATTCTTGACACAGACCTTACGTTAAAAAAATGAGGCGTTTTGTTTTGACAGCCGCGATTATGGCCATTTCAACCATTATGGCCATAGCGCAAAGTGTGACGGTCAACTCCATCAACCGTCCGGCAGAAGAAGTGTTCAAGGAGCTTATGACTCAGAGTGGGAAAAATTTTGTGTATTCTTCAGACATTCTATCGGGACTGAGAGTGTCGATATCGGCAAAAAACAAACCATTGAAAAAAGTGCTCAACCAGATGTTCAAAGGCACCGACATCGAATTCAAAATAGTCAATAATAATGTGATGCTTAAACGCCGCAAGCAATCAGCAACGGACATAGAAATAAGGACAGCCCCCAAGCTTACAATCAACAACAATGACAGCATAAAAGCAAAAATACTCGATGAGGTGATGGTCGTTGAATCAAGGCTGGAAGCACCGGCAGTAGAAACGTCGGAAGTTGGAGCTAAAAAGCTTACAGCTGAAGAAATCTCCAACACCCCCGTGATGCTCGGCGAGGCAGATGTGGTGAAAGCCCTCCATATGCAGCCTGGCATAACCGAAGGCGCGGAAGGTATGGCCGGAATGCACGTGCACGGAGGTGGCAATGATGAAAATATGTATATGCTTGACAATGTGCCGTTGTATCATATGAATCATTTTGCCGGACTGTTCTCGGCTTTCAACATCGATGCAATACGCTATATCGACTTTTTCAAATCATCGATTCCGGCCAAGTACGATGGCCGTCTGTCGTCGTTCCTTGACGTGCGAACTAAAAATGGCAATCCGTATGGCCACCAAGGCACTGCAAAACTCGGACTCACATCCGGAGCATTCAGTTTAAACGGGCCGGTCTCAAAAAACACTACCTATTCTTTAGCAATACGACGGTCGTGGTATGACGTGTTGACCACTCCTCTGATATCACTGATAAATGCGGCTTCAGATGATGAAAAAATACGTTTCGGATATGCTTTTATGGACGTTAATGCCAAATTGCACCACCGATTCAGCCATCGAACTTCAGGCTATCTGAGCATATATTACGGTAACGACAGGCTGACATCGGGCGATAAATCTGACGGCAATTACGGCTATGGCTATTATTATGATGACAAGTATCGCTTCAACTGGGGCAATTTCGTGGCGCAAACCGGAGTAATGCATAGGCCAACCGACTTGCTGCGTTCGGAATTCACATTAGCTTATACCTGCTTTTTCTCCGGACTTAAAAAGGACGAATCGTATACGGATAAATATGAAGATGAGGTGATTTCATATACACGTTCGAAAATGACTACAACCAACAACATAAACGACTTGATTGGACGTGCCGACTGGTACTGGCAACCTAATGAAAACGCAAATGTAAGATTTGGTGCGAGCTATACACTCCATTCATTCCTTCCTGCCCGTACATTCCGCGAAAGCATAGCGGATGACGTCAAAACCACGAGCCGCGACTCGACGTGGCGATATCTGGGCAGTGAAATAAACACTTATATTGAAAACGACTGGTGCATAACCGATCGTTTACGCGCCAATCCGGGATTGCATATGTCATTATTCCGCATCGATGGCAAAACCAACTATGGCGTTTCGCCTCGCCTGTCGTTAAGTTATCGCATCGACAACAACTGGGCACTCAAAGGAGCTTATAGTCGCACAGTACAATACGTTCATCAACTGACACAGAGCTATCTATCATTGCCCACCGACCAATGGATTCCGATAACCGGCAATTTCAAGCCGCAAACGGCCGATAAAATTGCCATAGGAGGATACTGGGAATCCACCAACAGGCACTTCGCCGCATACGCCGAAGGTTACTACAAAAAAATGAACCACCTGATTGAATATCGCGACGAATACTATCTTCACCCTCCACTTGAGATGTGGAATGCCCGTCTCACTTCAGGCGATGGCACATCAAAAGGAGTCGACCTGAAATTTGAGAAGACATCGGGAAAACTTACAGGACACGTAGCTTATTCATTGGCTTGGGCCGACCGCACTTTTGCCGAAAAGAACGGAGGCAAAACGTATCCGGCACGCTTCGACAACCGTCACACCATAAACATTCTGCTCAATTGGAAGATGAATCAGAAAGTGACACTCAATGCCGCATGGACCGGACATTCCGGTAGCCATTTCACCTTTCTCCCCCAAAGCTGGGAAACTCCGGAATTCGGAATAACGTACGGCATAGACAGAGCTCCGCTCCAGGCTCCGGTAAATAATTATCAGCTACCATTCTACCACCGGCTCGACATTGGCGTGACAGTGGCCAACAGCCGCGGGTTCTGGAATTTCGGGCTTTACAACGCTTATTGCCACCGAAACACAATAGTCATCCGACGTAGCTGGCACGATACATACATAATTGAGCCCAATGGCGTGGTGCAGAAATCAAAACCGGTTTTCCAAAAAGTGAGTCTTTTCCCAATAATCCCTTCAATTTCCTACACATGGCAATTCTGAAAAAAATATATCCCTACATCGTAAGCCTATTGCTCACCGGCTGTTACGAAGACTTCAATCCCGAAATCGACATCGAACCGAAACTATGCATAAATTCGCTGATAACCGCCGGCGAACCGATTGAAGTGAAGGTTAGCCACACGTGGTTATACACCGACCTGACAAGCGAAAACGACCATTCGGTAGATGATGCGTCCGTAACCATCTATGTCAACGGCACGGCACAGGCCGAAGACTACATTGCCCAGGAAGGCGACGAAATACGCATTGTGGCAAAAAGCAACCGTTATGGCGAAGCCGAAGCCACAGTAACTGTGCCTGTACGTACTCCCATCGCTCACGTGAAATTCACACCGCGAATCACCAACATATATAGCCTGAACATCCCCAAAGCTGAAAATGACTATGACATAGTGTCACAATACGCCGATATAACATTCGACATACACATTGAACTAACTATCGAAGACAAATCTTCAAACAATAAATATTTCCATTATGATTGCATAGGATTTCATAACGAATCAGAACCCGACGATGCATTCGACAATCCGATTATATCATCTAACTTTTATATGGGTACTTTCATCTACGAAGCCGAACCCATATTTGCCGAGCACATTGGCCTGCTGGAATCAATCAGCGGAATGGATGCATGGGGATTCACATTTTTCACCAACCGCCAATTCACGGGTAAAAGCTATACACTTAACCTACGCTATACGAACGCCAATGTATCCGTAAATACTATTGGTAATGTCAACGATGCGATGGACTTTGAAATAGAGCTTTACCTGAGTTCTGTCTCAATGAGCTACTATAATTGGGCCAACTATGAATGGCAGATGGATTCGGGTCTGATAGGAGATTTGGGCAATATTGGGTTAGGCGATTCGGTGTGGGGATATAGCAACGTGTCGACAGGTGCCGGTGTGGTGGCCGCTCAATCTGTGAGCACATACACCGTAAATCTGCACGATTTTCTGTATGATGCTTTGATGGAACACATTGAAAGCAATCAACTTCTAAAATCCATAAACGACCGATAGATCTGTATTCCAATATGAACCTTAAAGAAATTTTGAGCGGACGAATCGGTATGGCCGACATAGGCAACCTATGCATAGATTGCGCAGGTTCCCACAACGACGGAGCAAAGGCACGCCTTTATTCGCTAATAAACGATTCGGACGACAGAGTGGGATATAACGCATTATGGATATTTACCCTCTTTCAGGCCGAGGACAAAAGATGGCTTCAGTCAAGAAGAACGGAATTGACCGACATATTGCTGACGACTCTACATACGGGTAAACGGCGCTTACTGCTGACGCTTCTTGATTGTCTGGAAACCACGATTTCAGATGTAAGTGCGGAATATCTTGATTTTTGTATGTCCAAAATAAACTCTACCGAGCCATACGCCATCAGAGCACTTTGCATGAAACAGGCATTTGCACAATGTAAATTTTATCCTGAACTTCTCAAAGAGCTATCGCAAGTGATAGAAATGATGGATTATAATGAATTATCGCCCGGACTGTCGGTGGCAAAAAGAAATATACTGAAAAAGATGGCACAAATTAAACTCAAGTAGCCCCCCTAATCTTTGTGCATTTTTTACACTTTTGTGCATGGCAAGAAGCCCGATACAGCCGTAAATTTGCAGAAGATAACAAAGTCAATATAAGTTAGAAATTCCAACTGACAGCCAATATCATACTAAAGCGAATGCCTTCGACAGGGATGCCGAGGGCTTTGATCTTTCAAGATAGTTCGACAATGTCAGGATTCATTTCGATTAACCGGGCAATAAAGCCGTCCCTGTCCTTTGGCGAAATCTCCAATGGAGCAAAACTTTTCAGCACCGACCGGTCGACAAACCTAATTGACACTCGCTTTGACGACATTCCGGCAGTGGCAAGATAACCAATCGTCTTTTTTACGTCCTTTATTTTTGCAATCGGCAAACTTGTCGGATGAAAAAATTGATACACAACCAACATATCGTCTTTGATTTCGTACCAGCATCCGAATACAAGAATAGCATATAATGCAGTCATTCCACCACCAACAAATGCAACGTACCACCATGGCATACCGATACATGAAAGCCATACGACGAGCAATGAGCCGACCAAGATAAGCCAAACCCACCAATCAACTTTCGAACGATAAATTATTTTGTCAGTTGTTTTCATAAGCTGTGAGTTGTTTAAATATTATTTCGGATATGTCGGCTATTATGCGTGAAGTGACATCCATATCATAAGATGAATCGGCAACAAACACAGCAACGACATATCTCAGTCCATCAGACAAATGAACATAACCACAATCATTAACCGCCATTATACGCCCTTGCGAATTCAAATCGCCCGTGCCGGTCTTATGCCCCACGACTGCATCACATTTCGTCAAAGGTGCTGCAAGACGGTCAAGTCCCGTGCGACACATTTCAAGCATCGGGGCAATGAGCGCAAATGACTCTGACCTATGACGCAGACGCGTATCGTAGGCATCGAACAATTCCGCCATAGCCAAAGGTGTTGACCGATTCAGATAGCACAATCCCAAGTCGAGGTGCATATCTGCTTCCGAGGCCCCGATAGTTATTTCATCCGGCAATCCAAGTTTCCGCATAATCCTGTTTGCTTCCTCAATACCTCCAACGCGATTCAACAATATATCACAAGCATTGTTGTCGCTTTCGACAAGCGACCATTCAAGCAATTCGCCCAAAGCCATCGATATAGGCCTGCGTCCATATTTTTTGAGCATTGGACTGTATGTGTTCTCAAGCAATTCTTCTTCGCCAACGTATAGGGAGTCGGCAAACGACATGCCAATTGAATCGGCCCACTCGGCTACAACAAGTGCCAACGGAAACTTAAACACGCTCATCATCGGAAAATCCTTGCGACCGTTGACCATAACAGTGTCTCGTCCACCGACAATGACAGCCACGCCAATGCGAGCATCCTGGTATGCTACATAGTTTTTAAGACGAATCTCCATTTCGGGATAACGACTCTCGACTTTGAATACAAACTCGTCAGATGCGAGAATATACGGCTCGAGTTCGACACGCCATACGGTGTCGACCGGTGCCACAGGCAGAATACGGTTAATCGTACCCACATAGTTGAATTTCAACGAATCTCCCACTGCTGCCATAACATCGAACCACCCATCTTCGTCCGACAAAAACACCCGCTTGTCGGAAAGGCGTGTTATCTCAGCAAATTTCAATGGTGTGCCATCAGGCTGATAACACACGCGGCCTCTAATTGCAATCGATGAATCGCAAACATCAAAATTGCCATAATGGCGTGTAGACGCCTTCGGTCGAGAAACACAACCGAAAGAAAGCAATAAGCTTATCAAGCAAAATATCAGCGAAATTAGGCGCATAGAGCTTATTTGCCTTTAATCAATTGCTTTGCCAGCCAATCGGCCACATATGCCGCCGCACCGGACGAATCGACGGAGAAACCATGATCTTCGCCAGGAATAATTTTGATGGTGCTGTTTTTGTAGCCTTGATGATATCGCTCTCCATAAGTGTAAGGCACAAGCCTGTCGTATGTTCCATGCACCACAAGGACAGAGCCTTTATATTTCAATGCAGTTTCATATATAGGAAGTGTCACAGCCGCTTCAATATACTTACGTCCCAACTTCAGTCCGCCAAACGGAAGTTCAACGTAGTCATCGGTTAGATGCCAGGGGTCGTATTGTGCACCCATTGTGCTTCCACGCAAGGCATCATCGCGCAATACGGCAGCAGGAGCCATCAATACAAGATTCTTTATGACTTTGTCGCCAAGCTCACCGGCTGCCATACTCACCACTACACCACCCTGCGAATGACCGACAAGTGAAATGTTTTTAACCCACGGCTGCTTTTGAGCCCAATCAATCACGGCTTTCAAATCCTGTATTTCATTAGGCACTGTCATATCCTTGAACTCTCCCTCGCTCCGGCCATGGCCATTAAAATCAAATCGCACTGAGGCTATGCCGTAAGCTAACAAATCGTCAGCTATTTCAGTTAGCAGAACGGCATTACAATTGCCACTAAATCCGTGACATATAATCACCAACGGTATCTTTCCATCGACATTTTGCGGTTTCACCAACTCTGCATAAAGCATACCTTCGGAACCTTTGAGTGTAAAGCTCTGCGATTTCTGAGCTTTAACTCCTACGAAAGCAACAACCGCCATTACCACTGCACATACGATACTCTTCATTTCCATTAAATTGGTTGTGTCATAATTATTTTGCAAATATAGTGTTTTTAAGCCATAAATTATTAATGCTACGTTGAATTCTAAAGCAATTAAATAATGACGCATCTCTTTACAACCTTCAACTGAACATTTAGTCGAGCCGCTACGTTTGAAAAACAGATAGTTCAATTAAATATAAAACAGATGAGTGACAAATCACATAAAAACATAGCAGAGCAAGTCGTAGATATGATTGCAAACGCCGGTGTGAAACATATATATGCAATAACGGGCGACAGCCTTAATTCAGTGAACGATGCTGTGCGCCGAAACGGTGAAATAGAATGGATACATGTGCGACATGAGGAAACCGGAGCATTCGCCGCCGGCGCGGAAGCAATGCTTACCGGTCGACTGGCCTGCTGCGCCGGAAGCAGCGGCCCGGGTCACGTGCATCTGATAAACGGTCTATACGATGACAACCGGTCAAACTGCTCGCCGGTGCTTGCCATAGCCTCAACATGCGACAGCACTCAGTTTGGCACTCAATATTTTCAGGAGACTGACACTATACGCTTGTTCGATGACTGCAGCGTGTACAATCAACTGGCAAATACACCGCAACAGGTGCCCCGTATGCTCCAAGCTGCAATGCAACACGCCATTGAGAAGCAGGCTGTCGGTGTTTTAGGACTCCCCGGCGACCTGACACAACAACCGGCAAAGGAAATCGGAACGTCGAAGTTCCCTGCCCCGACGCCCCGTCCAATACTTCCATCGGATAAAGAGATTGCCCAATTGGCCACTGCCATAAATATGGCAAAGAAAGTGACAATATATTGCGGAATCGGAGCCAAGGATGCGATGCCTGAGATAAAAAAACTGGCCGAGTTGATAAAAGCGCCAATAGGTTCGACCGTAAAAGCGAAGTTTATTGTTCAACCGGTCGGACAATACGTGGGAACGACCGGGCTGTCGGGATTTACGTCGTGCTATCGGGCTATGCATGATGCCGACGTATTGCTGTTAATCGGCACTGACTTCCCGTTCTCGCCATTTATGCCCACCGATAATTTCATCGCGCAAATCGACATTCGCCCTGAAACTATCGGACGTCGTGCCAACGTAAGACTCGGAATCGCTGCCGACGCAGCTTTAGCCATAAACAAACTTCTGACACTCATTGAACCCAAAGAAGACCCAAGTTTCCTTGAGTCGACAATGAAGTCATTTGAAGAAGAACAACTACTGGAGAAAAAATTACATATCGACCATCCGGGAAGCAAAAATTTGATTCGCCCCGAATATGCGACACATCTTCTCGATAAGTTGGCTAATGACGATGCCGTGATAACGGTTGACACCGGAATGAACGTGTCGTGGACATCGCATCTGTTAAACAACCACTCGGGAAAACGTGATTTGATAGGCTCTTTCAATCACGGCTCAATGGCAAATGCCATGCCTCAAGCGATAGGATGCCAGCTAGCGGCACCAAACCGCCAGGTAATAGGTTTTTGCGGAGACGGCGGCCTTATGATGTTGCTTGGCGACCTGATGACCATAGTGCAGTATAAGCTACCGATAAAACTTATCGTGATGGACAACCGCGCACTCGGGATGGTGAAACTGGAAATGGAGGCGGCAGGACTTCCCGACTGGCAGACTGACCTACTAAACCCTGACTTTGCAGCACTCGCCAAAGTAATGGGGTTTTCGGCTGCGGAAACAGTTGATAACCCATCGGAACTAGAAGACGCTATGAAACGCATCTTATCGACCGACGGCCCGGCATTATTATCGATAAAAACCGACCCAAATGCATTAAGCATACCTCCAAAAACCAGTCTGAAACAAGCCGTCGGATTTGCCGAAGCAATGATAAAACTGCTTTCGGCCGGACGTGGAAAAGAAATGATCGCAGCGATAAAATCAGCATTATGACATATTGCACTGAATTTTACATATCTTTGTATTTATAAAACGAGAACACATATTCAAAATGAACATAGACAATGCAACACTTGAAGACGCACCTTTGATTGCCGATGCTATCATTGAGGCCGTAGGCAAGGACATCACAAACCATCTTGTAGGCACAAGGAGTTCTTTAAAAGAGATTCACAGCCTTTTTCAAAGACTTGCCGAACGCACCGACACACAGTATTCGTATCGAAACACTCGTGTGGCCCGAACCGACGACGGCATTTCGGTTGGCGTATGCATAAGCTATGACGGAAATGACTTAAAAAGACTTCGCAGGCCATTTTTCTATGAGGCAAACACAACTCTTGGCTGGAATATGACCGATGAAGAAATCGATGCCCTACCGGGCGAAACCGAACCGGGCGAATTTTATCTTGACACTATTATGGTTCGACCTGAATTCAGAGGTCGAGGCGTGGCAAAGGCCCTTATAGCCGACGCAAAACGAAAGGCTGAAAAAACCGGAAAACCACTGGGACTACTATGTGACGTTGACAACTCGCCCGCCCATCGCCTATATGAATCATCCGGGTTCCGAAATATAGGCACAAAACCATTTGCAGGGCATACGATGTATCATATGCAAAGCAACCATGATTGAAATTGAATTCATAAAGCCTCGCCCAGAACTAAAAAAATATGTGCGTTACTATTATAAGCTAACATGCGATGAGCCAACGCAACATCTCACATTTCCACTGGGAAGCCCACAAATTATATTTCACAAAAAATCACCATTGTCAATTCCGGAATTCGGAATGACTCAAGACCGTTTCACCATAAGCGGACAGGTCGATTTTCCGTCGCACATAGCGTCTGACGGAAATACAGATATGATTGTAGCCGTATTCTATCCATATGCACTCGCACACTTCATAGACACACCGTTATCGGAATTACGCAACCTTGAAATATCGGGCTTCGACATCGGAACCACAACTCTTAATCGCTTAGCCACCCATATATTAAATTGCAATGACAATCTTTTGTGCATTGACTTGATCGAGCAGTATCTATTATCCAAGCTACCCATCACACAAGATGTCAATTATGCAAGATTGGAAATATGTTTAAACCTACTGAAAAAGTCGCCTTCTACATCGATTGATATTCTCGCTGAAAAATGTTGTTTGAGCCCGAAGCAGTTAGGGCGTGTGTTCGGCAATATGATAGGAATGTCGCCCAAGGAGTACGCAAAAATCGTAAGATTCCAGAAAACATTATGGATGATGCAGAAAGGTATGATAGATTTCACAGATATATCTTATTCAGCCGGATATTCAGACCAATCTCATTTCAACCGTGAGTTCAAACGGTATAGCGGTGTGACCCCAAGAGCGTTATTGGCTATGCAACCGGCTTATTCCGACTTATTTTGTCAACCGGTGTAGAATGTCCATTTTATTCTATCAGCTAAAAAACGACCGCCTTAACTTTGCACCAAAAAAAGAAAAAAGATGGTGCAGGAAATAGATCCAAACGAAACTACAAGAGCATATGCATTTAAAATGTGGATGAAGGCTCCAATGCCTATGGTTACATTATTCAAAACGCTAAATGTCACACAGGCATACAGAATCAGCAAAAAAAAGAAATTAAAATTCAATATGCTTATGTGCTGGTGTGTAGGCCGGGCCGCATCACAAGTGAGAGAGTTCTATATGCTGCCGGTAGGCGACAAACTGATGCAATACGATTCACTTGCCGTAAACACCATTGTGTCAAACACGGAAGGCGAGGTGAGTTCGTGCGACATACCATATACCGACAATATAGATGAATTCAATATGGATTATATGGCTCTTACACAACACGTGGCGCATTCATGCACGAACAATGACATAACAGACAAAATGGTTATCGGAACATCGGCATTGGCTCGATATGAAATAGATGGAGCTGTGGGAATGTATAGCGGATTTTTCAACAATCCGTTTTTGATATGGGGACGTTACAGACACTGCATTATGACTACTAAACTTAAGGTGTCATTCCAGTTCCACCACACGCAGATGGATGGAGCGCACGGAGCAAGATTCCTCGACTTGCTTCAGAGTGAAATCAATCGTTTACAGTGAGCATATATCCTATGCCGCGCTGATTGATTATGGAAATCGTCGAGTCGTGGCGAAGATAGTGTCGCAACTTATGCATAAATCCATGGAGCGAATTACGACTATATGGGTCATCGCGTTGCCACACCAACATCATCAATGTCGATGCATCGACGGTGTAACCACGATTTTCAGCGAGTTCCTTAAGTAGTTTAGCTTCAATCAGTGTGAGTTCGACAGCTTTTTTACCATTAAACCGCAACAACTGTGCGGACATGTCGAGCTGATAGAGCCCGATGTCAAAAATTATGTCATTTCTATGAAAATTCCGTCGTAAAAGAGCTTTGATTCTGACTATAAGCTCAAGCATCTTGAACGGTTTTTTGAGATAGTCGTTGCCACCAAGCTCAAACCCTTCCACAATATCGCCAATCTCGGACTTCGCAGTCAGGAAAAGAAGAGGTACACTACGATTGATTTGCCGTATCTTACGCCCCATCTCGAATCCGCTCATTACTGGCATCATGACATCGGCTATTATCAGGTCGGCACCATACTTGGCAAACCGCAATAACCCTTCTTCGCCATTAGAGGCTATGGTAACCTCGAAATCGTCGCGTTCGAGTGTTTCCTTAATAATCATCGATAGCGTGGCATCGTCCTCAACCAACAGAATATTCGTTTTCATTTGGCGGTGAATTTAATTGTAAATGTTGTGCCACGTCCTACCCGACTCGTTACGCCAATGTGCCATCCATGTTTATCGACAATAGATTTAACGTAAAACAGTCCGATGCCATAGCCACGTACGTTGTGGCGATTTCCATCAGGCACGCGATAAAACTTGTTGAAAACATATGGCAAAGACTTGTCGGGAATACCTATGCCATTGTCGGCAACAGTAATAGAATAATGAGTGACTGTTACGGCAATATGAACCGAATCAGCCGAATATTTTATGCTGTTGTCAATCAGATTGGCCAATATGTTGGAAAAATGAACGGGGTCGGCCTGTAAAAACACATCTTCTGGACAATCAAGCGTAATGACACACTCTTTATCGTCCCGAAATTTCTGTTGCTCAATTATAGCTGCTATAAATGGCTTCAAATGAATTCGTTCTTTAGCCATCGCCATCTGTTTGCGGCGTTCCATACTCATAGCAAGTATATTTTCGACCAACCCTGTAAGCTTTGACAGTTGGTCGAGAGCCGCAGTAAGATATCGTTTTGTACGTTCTTCGTTTTCAGGTTCGGGAAACTGCAGGAGCGAGTCGTTGGCAGCATAAGCAATGGCAATAGGCGTTTTCAGCTCATGAGTCATATTATTGATGAAATCGTCCTTCATTTCCTCGATGGTACGTAGCCGAGCTATCACGTGCAATAGATACCAGAAACCAAACGTAAGCGCCAAGGCAATCAACACAGACGATATGATTACGCCACTCATCTCAGACAAAATATGTTCGGTTAGCGGATAGATGTAAACTTCATAAAACACATCGTCATTCACTCTGTACACCAGATGCCATAGTGACAAGTCACATTCAAACGTCATTCCGGGGCCTATTACATGCACTTCTGACGGATAATAGCCCGAAAAATTCAAATCACGCCTGAAAGCTGCTTCTATTGCTCCGACATCGGGCTCGCCAAGCTGACATCCGTACATCTCATACAACGACTTGGTTACTACCGACAGAATCTGTTCATCAACACGCCTATAACCCTGCGAATAATCATATTTCAGCATTTCTTCGGGGGTACAAACGGCTCCGACATCGGACTTTTGCAATCCCAGCTGCACCCATACCACATCAGCATCATCGCCATAACCGGCCTCGATTATGCGGCCAATCAACTCAATCTGACAGGCACGTCGCAAACATTGCTGCACATCATCAATATAGCGTTGCTTGATTGAGTCGTACAGCTGCACCATAAAGATGAAATTGGCAACGAAAAGCACCGCCACTACAATTCGGATGAGCATCAAGACTGTTCGAAAGTGTTTCATAGATGCAAATTTATCATAAAATATTTGAGAGGCGAACAATTAGAGTTTCAATATTAAGACTAAATAAGGGTGGTTAAGGATTGGTTAAGTGTTGGCCGGATAATTTTGCAGCGATATCGAACCATAACAAATAGAATCAATGAAAAATTTCATCATTACAATGCTCATTATGCCCTCTATGGCTGTGGCTCAAATAGCCACCCCCGATTCAATCACTACGCATGAACTTGACGAGGTGACCATAACGGCAACCAATCAATATGCATCAGCCTCAAAAACTGTTTATATACCAAAAAGCAATCAGCGCAATTCGGCATCAGACGGAATACAATTGCTTTCGAGAATGAATATACCGCAATTGGACGTAAATCCGATTGCAGAATCGGTGAAAACCATCGACAACCAAGGCGTGAGCCTATTCATAAACTCGCATCCGGCAACGGTCGAAGACGTAAGAGGTCTAAATCCGACAGACGTGAAACGCGTGGAGTATATGGATTCCCCTACCGACCCGCGATTCATGAGGGCCGAGCACGTGATTAATTTCGTGACAGTACACTATACATATGGCGGTTATACAAAATTATCGGATAAGGAGCGATTCGGCATAAAGTCGGGAGATGCATCGGTCTACTCTAAATTCACTTATCACAAAATGGAGTATGACATCATTGCGAACGGCACACATGATTTCAACAGCCATATAGGGAGCCAGTCGACAGAGCTATACAAATTCGACGGCGGCACAATCACGCGGCGCAGCGCAACGATGTCGGGCCGACACGGTGAAACCGGACTATACGCCGGCTTCAGAGCTACATGGAATAGATCAAACCAATTTACACTGCGCAACACGCTCACTATGCGACACAACAAAGCGTCAAGAAACAGCTTAACAGGCATAGTGTCGATAGAAAACATTGTAACCGACGCGGAATTCCACTCATCGGCACCTTTTTCAAATTCAGCTCTGGGATGGGAGTGCGAGGTGTTCTCAAATCTCGGAAGAGGATGGTCGATAAACGGAATTGTGAAAGCGGAGCATCGTGACAATTCGAGGGATAACAATTATGAATCAGACCATTCGACTATCAACAACAGTGCGTCAGAAGATGCATGGTCGCTAAGAGAGAATATGCAGCTCAACAAAACACTATCGGACAAGGTGGGGTTATTTGCAAACATAACGTCAGGAAACGACAACGCCAAAATAGATTATTCGGGGACAAGCAATGCCACGAATAGATTTCGCCAGACGTTCATAGGTACGTATATCGGAGCTTCGTTGAATTTAAACAAGATATCAGGCAGTGTAGACGGTGGATATGCCTTAGAATCGAACAGGATAAACAGGAATAGAACTGACGACCGCTATCCGTTCACTCACGTCAGTCTGCAATATGCCCCCAATATGAGTCATTCGCTCAGCGTATGGTTGCAATATGCCACGTTTTCGCCTGACGCATCGATGAAGAATCCGAACATCATCAGAGAGTCGGAAATGATGTGTGTGGGAGGAAACCTGAATCTGAAATGCTCAAGACACATATCGTCCAGCATAAGCTATACCATACTACACGACAACCGTTGGCAACTGACCGCATACGCCACACTGTTCAGAATAATCAATCGTCAGATTGCCGTGTACACTCCTGACGGACCTGACGGAATGATGCTAAAAAAATATCACAACGACGGAGATTATAATCACGGACAGATAGGCGCACGAATCACAGGAAACATCGGAAGACTATCGGCATCGATAGCTCCACGCATACTATTATACAAGACTACAGGCTCGAACCGTAGCGTTTATAATCCATTATGTTGCAGCATAAACGTGAATTATTATGTTGGGAAAATATATCTTAACGGATATTGGGGTTCAGGCTTGGGATATGTTGACGGCGATAACAGCTATCAGCGTAGACTCCCTTCGGAATATTCGGCTGGCGCAGGATGGTCGGACAACAAGTGGAACATACAGTTGTCATTGGCCAACGTATTCAGAAGTTCGTGGAAAACCAGCGACGACACATTGCGCACGAGATGGTATGACGTACGAATGACGCAGTTCGGCTCCGATTTCCATAGGCGAATATCGCTCAGCATAACATATACGTTGAATTATGGCAGAAATGTGAGCAAAACGAATGAGTTGACTGGTGACAGCAACATTTCGACCTCAATATTAAAGTGAGTCCACTGCATACGCCAACCATTATGTCAACTACACCCACTCATATAAGCTCCATCGATTTAGCCAAACGGCAAGCTTCAATGGAGTTTTTCACTTGCAGTTTTGCAATAATCTCCTGTCTATGGCGACTGACCGTGAATTTACTGATGTTCAATCGGGTCGCGATGTCCACACTTCTCAACCCGGCATCTATGAGAGAAAGCACCTGACGTTCTCGGCGGCTAAGTATTTGAGGTTTAGAAGATGAGGATGACACTTCTTCGTATGCACCGGTAAGAGAATTGACGATTACACTCTTACCGTTGAAATCGACAGACAAAGGGCCATAAACGCAAATGGCATATCTTATACGGTCGATAGACTGGTCGTAGATGTAGTACATCCGATGCAACACATCCATCAGATTGCCATTTGCATCCTTGAATCGTAGCTTTGACATGAGATAGTAGTTGTTGCGGTTCTTGGCAATTCCACGCAGATAGTGGTAAAAACGCAGTTCGGCAATGAATTTAGCTTCCTGTTCGGTTTGAGGCATAAGCTCAAAGAGTTTCTTTTCCCAAATTGAATTTTCGGAGGTATAGTCATTCACCCCCAACACGCTGGCAAACGCACCGTTGAATATTCGGCAAGTGCCGTACGCCAAATCACTTACGACCGCCACCACATTTTCAATCTTTGCCATACATTCGGCATACAAATATACGTCATCGGTTTGCACCGCACTATCGGCGGAAGCTTCTTCTTTCAATAGCGAGTCGAGTTTTCTAAAATTATCCATAAATGGTTATTTTTAGCCATTGCCAGTTATACCACAGAATCTTAACTTTGCAAAGGTAAGAAATAGGATGGTTATTCACAAACTATGACAGCTAAAGAAAAAATGCTAAACGGCGAACTCTATGATGTAAACTACGACGCGGAATTGATAGCCGAACGAATGATCTGCAAGGAGTTATGCCACGACTACAATACATTACGTCCCAGCGATGCCGAGGGACGAAACAATATTCTGAAAAAGATATTGGGAGAAATTAAGGACGAACTGCTCATAGAGCAACCATTTCATTGCGACTATGGCTATAATATAAAGGTGGGATCGAACTTCTACGCCAACTTCAACCTTGTGATTCTCGACGAGGCCCCGGTGAGATTCGGCGACAATGTGTTCATAGCACCAAATTGCGGTTTTTATACAGCCGGCCATCCCATCGACGTGGCGCAACGCAACCAAGGGCTTGAATACGCTCGGCCTATCACGGTGGGAAATAATGTGTGGTTCGGAGCCCAGGTATGCGTGCTTCCCGGAGTGACGATAGGCGACAATTGCGTAATCGGAGCCGGGAGTGTAGTCACCAAAGATATACCGGCCAATTCATTGGCCGTAGGAAATCCATGCAGAGTAATCAAAAAAACCAATTAAAACCTCATAATTTCAATGAAAAAGATTTTTATATCGTCCATCATCGCATTGACAGGACTTTGCGTGAACGGACAAACTCTGGAGAAAATGAACTGGTTCAACGAACCGTCAAAGTGGGAAATCAAAGGTAACACGCTGACCATGGACGTGACACCGAAGAGCGACTACTGGCGCATATCGCACTATGGCTTCACTGTCGACGACGCGCCATTCTATTATGCTGAATATGGCGGAGAGTTCGAGGCCAAAGTGAAGATAACGGGCGATTACAAGGTGCGATTCGACCAGGCAGGAATGATGATAAGACTCGACCACGAAAACTACATAAAGACAGGGATAGAATTCGTGGACGGGAAATACAATCTCAGTACGGTGGTGACACACCACACATCGGACTGGAGCGTAATCGCGCTTGACAAACCTGTGGACGCCATCTGGATAAAGGCCGTGCGCCGACTTGACGCAATAGAAATATTCTATTCGTTTAACGACAAGGATTACAAGATGATGCGCAATGCGTGGATGGAAGCAAACCACCCGGTGAAAATAGGTATGTTCGCCGCATGCCCTGACGGCGACGGATTCAAAGCTAAATTCTCGGACTTCACCGTGCAGCATCTGCCTGATGCAGTGAGAACAAAATGGCTTAAGGAAAACGCCGAATAAAATACACAACCAACATAAGACGACGTGCAGTCGACTTTGCGACTCAGATTCGAATTTACACTTAGAACTGATGTCACGAGGTCGACTGTATTATTGACGGGAATGGGATAAAATCAGCAAAGGATAGGACAAAACGCATAAATATCGTTATTTATCAACTATATAAGCCACAACATATCGGATTATATTGCTATATTTGCGCTACTAAACATAACCACCAATCACATATGAGGCTAATAAAAACACTTTTGATCGGTACACTAACTCCATTAAGTGTCTTTGCGCAGGACGTAATAGTTCCTGTATCGGAAACGAACGAACCAATGGAGACAGGTAAATATGAGGCAACTTGGGAATCGCTCTCCCAATATGAGGTTCCTGAATGGTTCCGCGACGCCAAGTTCGGGATATGGGCCCACTGGGGACCGCAATGTGTTGAAGGGAGCGGCGACTGGATGGCACGCTCACTCTATCTGGAAGGTTCGCGCGAATACAACTACCACTTAGAGCACTACGGACATCCATCGGAGTTCGGGTTTAAAGACGTTTTGCCGCTATTCAAAGCCGAAAACTGGGACCCGGACTATCTTGTAGGCCTGTATAAGAAGACCGGAGCCAAATATTTCTTCGTACTTGGCAATCACCACGACAATTATGACCTTTGGGATAGTCAGTACCAGGAATGGAATTCGAAGAACATAGGGCCCAAGAAGGATATCCTTGCAGGTTGGGCTGAAGCGTGTAAAAAACATGGAATGCCATTCGGCGTAAGCCTCCATGCCGACCACGCCTGGAGCTGGTATGAGCCATCGAGAAGATATGACCGCAATGGCCCGAAAGCCGGGGTGCCCTATGACGGACGCCTGACCAAGGAGGACGGCAAAGGGAAATGGTGGGAAGGATTAGACCCACAGAATCTCTATGCACAGAATCATCCGGAAAGCTACGGATCGTGGTGCGACGGAATGATACACAGCCAATGGGCATGGGGAAACGGCGTTGCGATACCCACGGTGGAATATTGCACTAATTTCTACGATCGTACGCTTGACGTCATAAACCGATATAATCCGGATTTGCTGTATTTCGATGTGACCGGCGTGCCGTTCTACCCTATCAGCGATGCCGGGCTGAAGATTGCAGCGCATTTCTACAACCATAATCTTGCCACGCGAAGCGACAAGGATTTCTCGGCCGTGATGTTCGGCAAGATTTTGAATGACGAGCAACGTGAGGCATTGGTGTGGGACGTGGAGCGCGGTGCGCCAAACCAAATATATGACAAGCCGTGGCAAACATGCACTTGCATAGGTGATTGGCATTACCGTGACGATTTCTATACGAACAATTGGTATAAATCGGCCGCACAAGTGGTGAAAATGCTTGCGGACGTCGTGAGCAAAAACGGAAATCTGCTGCTGAACATACCTCTTCGTGGTGACGGCACATTCGATGATAAAGAAGAGGAGATAATAAACGGCATAGGCGAATGGATGGCAGTGAACAGCGAAGCGATATATTCGACGCGCCCATGGCACATATTCGGAGAAGGACCCATAGCCGATTCGGACATAAAGATAAACGCCCAGGGATTCAACGAGGGTGCCTATACCTCAGCCACATCAGACGAAATCCGTTTCACACAGACACCGAAACACCTTTATGCAATAGCTCTTGCATGGCCGGAAGACGGAAAAATTACGGTGAAGTCGCTATCGAACAACTCCCAATATTTCGACAAGAAAATAAAGAGTGTCGATTTGCTCGGTTACGGCAAAGTGAAATTCGAGCGCGACGCCTCGGGTCTAACGGTTTTCATTCCGGAAGATGCGCCAAAATCAGTAGCTCCGGTGATACGCATAAAGAAATAGGCCGACGAATAGATTAACCAACGATTTCAATGTTCTCTTGCTACCTTTTTGGCTGACCGGGCTTGTCGCGCCGCGGGGTGAGGAACCCGGACGGCGGATAGTTCACGATTCAGCTCTCGCGAGGGCAGCTGCCGCATTCATTAGTGTTTTGATGGGATGGGGGATTT
>CAZRJT010000030.1:0-20558 GCA_964600585.1 uncultured Bacteroides sp. | reverse complement strand
CAATATCTCAAAACAAAATTGATAACTTTACGTTAGAAAATTTGGCACTTAACGGTTATATCACTAAATTTGTCAAAAGTTATAATGCATAAATAATCACATATCAATGGAAATTAAAGGTAAAATAATTCTTGCTCTTCCTGAACAAAGTGGCACGTCCAAAAGTGGAAATGCATGGAAAAAGCGTGAATACGTACTTGAAACACAAGAAACCTATCCCCGCAAGGTGCATTTTGATTTTTTTGGTGAGCGCGCCGACCAATATCCCCTAAATGTGGGAGAGACTATAACTCTAAGCTTTGACATCGAAAGTCGTGAGTACAACGGAAGATGGTATACTAGCATTCGTGGATGGAAAGCCGAACGCGACAATATGGCCCAGCAAATGCCCCAACAACCTGCATATCCCGGAGAAATTCCCCCGCCGCCGGCACCAACATTTGATGCATCATCTTCAAATGACGATGATTTGCCATTCTAATCAGATATAACCAACATATCATAAGGGGGATGAATGCTATATAATGTCATAAATCCCCTTTCGTTTTTTTGTTAATCCATTTCAGTAATTATCATTCTATGCACCGAATAATGAAACGATTAAATGCCGTCTTGCTAGCTTCGCTGTTAGCCTATTCATCGTCTATTGCCCAATCGAATGACGACCCATATTCATATCAATATACTCCGACACCTGAAAACTTGAAAGCACGTCAGGAATTTGCAGACCACGGATTCGGTGTATTCATCCATTGGGGAATATACAGCATGTTTGCCCAAGGCGAATGGTATCTCAATGATGGCATTCTGGCTGACGAATACGTCAAAGCCGCAAAAGGATTTTATCCGGCAAACTTCAATGCAGCTGAATGGGTGTCGGCAATTAAAGATGCCGGCGCAAAATACATATGCATTACAAGCCGTCACCACGATGGCTTTTCAATGTTCGGCACTAAACAGACTGATTATAACATTGTAGATGCCACGCCATTCGGCCGCGATATAATAAAAGAATTGGCCGATGAATGTCATAAACAAGGCATCAAGCTACACTTCTATTATTCACATATCGATTGGGTGCGCCCCGATTATCAGTCCGGACGCACTGGATTGAGAACCGGGCGTGACACCTCGCTTCAAAATTGGCCTCAGTATTATGCCTTTATGAATAATCAGCTCACAGAGTTGCTTACAAATTATGGCGAAATCGGTGCTATATGGTTTGACGGTATGTGGGACCATGATGGCGATTCAATACCATTCAATTGGCAACTTCCCGAACAATATGAATTAATCCATAAACTCCAGCCTGCATGCCTTATTGGCAACAACCATCATTTGTCGCCATTTCCGGGAGAAGACATTCAAATCTTCGAACGTGACCTTCCGGGTGAAAACACCGCAGGACTTTCAGGTCAGGAAGTTTCACGCCTGCCATTGGAAACCTGTCAGACAATGAACGGTATGTGGGGGTATAAAGTTATCGACCAAAATTATAAGAGCGTACCCGAACTGATCCATTTATTGGTTAAAGCTGCCGGAATGGGGGCCAATCTACTCCTTAACGTAGGTCCGCAACCCAGTGGCGACCTTCCGGCAACAGCATTAGACCGGTTTAAGAGCATCGGCGAATGGATGAAGAAGTACGGTGAAACATTTTATGCCACTTCGGCCGGCGATTTCGAAGCTCAGCCATGGGGCACATCCACTCGCAAAGGGAATAAATTGTATCTTCACATTCTATCGGCTGATTCAACCGACATAAATGTTCCGGTAACCTGTAAAGTGAAAAAAGCCGTGACATTCGACGACCGAAAGCCGGTTAAATACACCAAACAAAAAGATGGTGGCATTACATTGCATCTTGATGCTGTTCCCACCGATATCGATTATATAATTGAACTTGAAACAGAAGTGAAAAAGTAAAGTATATGGCACTTTTAGAAATTTGTGCCGGAGACATCGATAGCATAAAAGCAGCCGTCAAGGGCGGAGCAGATAGAGTGGAACTCTGCTCTGCCCTTGACGTTGGTGGAATAACGCCATCAATCGGCATGATTCGTCAGGCACTCGAAATCGGCAATATTAAAGTACATGTGTTAATTAGGCCAAGGAATGGCGATTTCTTATATACGGCTGACGAAATAAGCTGTATGGCTAAAGATGTGGAAATGGCCCGCAAACTCGGCGCACATGGAGTGGTTGTAGGTGCTTTGGCCGAAGATGGCGAAGTCGATATTGAAGCATGCAAAACAATACTTCAAAATGCCGGAGATATGAACGTAACGTTTCATCGGGCATTCGATTTGTGTAGAAACCCATATAAAGCCATTGATGATATAATAGAATTGGGATGCAATCGGATTCTGACTTCCGGACAATCAAAGTCGGCCGAAGATGGAATGGAAATATTGGCCAAACTTCAATCTTATGCCGGCAATAGACTTACCATTCTTGCCGGTGGAGGCATTACGCCGATCAATGCCGCCAAAATTCTATCTAATACTGGTATTCGCGAAATACATGCGTCAGCACGACAAATCCAGCATAGCCATATGGCTTTTCGTAAAGAAGGTATTTCAATGGGCGCACCCGGCGCTGACGAATACGCGCGAATGATTACCTCGCCCGTTATTGTAAGACAAATAGTTGAATCAATCAAATCTTATTAAAATGAAATACTTATATCTACTGCCATTTATAGTATATCTATCGGGATGCATATCTTCTACAAAACAAATAGCCACCCCAACAGTGGTTGATGATTTTAATGCCAGAATGACAGAAGTGGGCAATGACGAATATTTCAGCATATTCAACCAACCTCTAACTGAAGAGCAACGTCAAGCACTTCAAGTATTATATGCCTATATGCCACTCCCCGACATCACCGATTATTCGGGCGATTTTTTTCTGAAAAACGTCGACGCATCGTTAAAAGCCCGACAGGAAATGCCCTGGGGCAAAGATGTTCCTGACAGAGAATTCCGTCATTTTGTGTTGCCCCTTCGCGTTAATAACGAAATGCTTGATTCTTCACGCATAGTGTTCTATGAAGAGCTTAAAGATCGTGTGAAAGGACTATCGATGGAAGATGCAATATTGGAGGTGAACCATTGGTGCCATGAAAAAGCTACGTATCAGCCGTCCGACAGTCGTACGCACAATCCACTTGCAACCGTGTGTTCTGCAATTGGCCGGTGCGGCGAAGAATCGACTTTTACCGTTGCGGCCCTACGGTCTGTAGGTATACCAGCTCGCCAGATATATACACCACGATGGGCTCATACAGACGATAATCACGCTTGGGTGGAAGTATGGGCTAACGGTAAATGGTATTTTCTTGGAGCATGTGAACCGGAAGCAGTGTTGAATTTAGCGTGGTTCAACGCTCCCGCTTCGCGAGGAATGCTTATGAGCACACGCGTATTTGGAAAATACGACGGGCCTGAAGAAGTTCTTTTGCAACTTGATAAATCAACCGACATAAACACCACAGAAATATATGCTCCTATTGACACTTTAAATGTTACTGTAATCGACTCTGTAGGAAATCCCGTAAGCAATGCCAATGTGTCATACAGGCTATACAATTATGCTGAATTTTACCCTATTGTAACCAAGATATGCGATGTAAACGGTAACTCTTCTCTAACTAGCGGTTTAGGCGATTTAATCATCTGGGCTACTGACGGCAAAAACTATGGACTTACAAAAGCTTCAGTTGGTAAAGACAAACATACTGAAGTCCGATTGAATATGAACTCTGACTTTCATAACTCTTTCGACTTCATAATAGTGCCACCGGCACCATCAACCAAAACCATTGAAGTTTCGACTGAAGCCACTGCACTAAATGACATCCGAAAAGCAACCGAAGACTCTATTCGCACTGCTTATATGGCTACATTTATGTCTGACAAGCAAATTGACGATTTTGCTAAAAAATTAAATGTCGACGAATC
This sequence comes from uncultured Bacteroides sp., assembly GCA_964600585.1. Lineage (GTDB taxonomy): Bacteria > Bacteroidota > Bacteroidia > Bacteroidales > Muribaculaceae > Paramuribaculum. The sequence continues at coordinate 16,593 of CAZRJT010000030.1, read as the reverse complement.
CCGGTTGTTAGCAATAATGCATGATGCCCGAGGCAATCACGCCACTCTCAAACAATTTCTATCAGACATTGACCAAAAAGATATCGAACGGGCAATGTCGTTTTTAGAGACCCTATCGGCAAAAGATAGGAGCGATGTTACACTGGAAATCCTAACCGACCATTTCTATGGCTGTGATTCCGATGACATCGAATATGTTATGAATCCTCGCATAACCGACGAATACCTTACGCCATACCGTTCATATTTTAAGAATGTGATTCATGAAAATGCGTCTAACGAATATCGTAATAATCCTAACAAATGGGTGCAATGGGTTAGTGACAGCGTAGATATTGTTGAGGATTGGACCCCGACAACATTAAAAATGTCGCCCACCGCCGTCTGGAATTTACGTAAGACCAACGAATTGTCACGCAATCATTTTTTCGTAGCTTCAGCACGTAGTATGGGAATACCGGCTCGAATAGACCCGGTTACCGATAAGACTCAGTGGCGCGATGATAATGGCGTTTGGCACGATGCAATATTTAATCTAGATATGAACACGAACCACGCTACAAAACAAGGCATCTTGAATTTGAAATATACCCCAGTCAAGCAACTGGACAATCCGAAATATTATGTGAATTTTACAATTTCCAAAATAGAAAATGGCCAGCCCAAACTTCTAAACTATCCGGAAGAAGCCACATGGAAAAGTGATTTCAAGAATGGTATAAAATTAGATGTCGGTCAATATATGTTGGTAACCGGACAACGAATGGCAGATGGCTCGGTGTTATCTCATACTGACTTTTTCAAAATTGAAGAAAACGCCCCCACTACACTCGATTTGAACATCCGGCAGAGCACTGATGGCGTGCAGGTGATAGGTAGTTTTAATTCTGAAAATATCTACCATGACATAAACAGCAATACCGATAAATCAATTTTGTCCACCACTGGGAGAGGATATTATGTGCTTGGCCTTATATCGCCGAACCATGAACCCACCAATCATACCCTTCGTGACATAGCGAAACTTAATCCTGAATTTGAGAAATGGGGCAAAAGTATCGTGCTACTTTTCAAAAATGAAAACGAGGCGTCTCGATTCGATGCATCACAATTACCCGAACTGCCCTCCACCGTCACATTTGGCACGGATATTAACGGCACAATTGAAGCTGAAATCATTGAATCGATGAAACTACCGTCGGATGACAAACCGATATTTATAATTGCCGACACATTCAATCGAGTGGTCTACGTTATTCAAGGATACACGATTGGACTTGGTGACAAACTAATAGAAACCATTCAAAAACTTAAAGAATAGCATTTTAATTGTGCGCAATACATAAAGACGAATCCAATTTCTTTCGTTGGATTCGTCTTTTTCATTTAATTATTCAAGAAAAAAAAGCTGCTTAACGTATTTTATGTTGGAATATTGTGCCAAATACATTAATTTTGCATATTAATAATTTAAAGATGTATCGAATTTTAGCCATAATGCTCACTCTATTTGCGTTGTCATGTCACCCGGCTATGGCACAATCCGATGACGTAAAAGAGGAAATCGTCGAGCAACAGCCTCAGCTAAAAGCGGCCGAAGGACGCATAACCCTTTCGGTCGGTGCAGATGCATCATATACATTTTATATATTTTCAATCACAGGGCAATTGTTAAAACGCATTGATGTAAGCAAAGAATCTGTGGATGTCGAATTGCCATCGGGATGCTATATTGTGAAATGCACTAAATGGTCTAAAAAAGTCATAGTCAAATAAAGGTAACGCATTCGATTTAATCTGCAATTGAAATACAATAGCCCTATCACATCTAAATACAATTTGATTGATATTGGAGCCCAATCTACTACTACGGCCATTCATAATTGGGAATTAAAAACCGACTCCAATGGCACGCACTTCCGTTTATGGTCGCCCGAAGCCGAAGCTATAAAGATATTTTTATATACATCCGGAAGCAAGACGCCTCCGGTTGAACAAATCAATATGAGAGCAGATGCATCGGGAATGTGGAGCGCTTCAATTGATCGGCAGCTGTACGGTATGTTCTACGCATTCCAGATTAAATATAATGGTAAATGGCAAAAGACTACTCCGGGCATATGGGCCAAAGCTATTGGCATTAATGGAGAAAGGGCTGCAATAATTGACATTAGCACTACTAATCCCATTGGTTGGGAATATGACCGTAGCCCCATCCTCGCAACATATGCTGACGCCATAATCTATGAGATGCATCATCGAGATTTCTCTATGCATCAATCATCCGGCATAATAAATAAAGGTAAATTTTTAGCATTGACCGAAACGGATACTAAATCGCCATTAGGCGATAAAACCGGAATCGACCATCTGAAAGAGCTTGGCATCACGCATGTGCAAATCCTACCGTCATTTGATTTCAATAGCGTTGACGAATCTAACCCCAATGTATATAATTGGGGCTATGACCCTTCCAACTACAATGTTCCCGAAGGCTCCTATTCCACCCAACCGACAAATCCCGTTAGTCGGATAATGGAAATGAAGCAAATGATAATGTCATTACACGAAGCCGGCATTGGAGTGATAATGGATGTCGTGTATAATCATACGGCCAACATCGGTGATTCTAATTTCACATTGACGGCTCCAGGATATTTTTATCGTAAAGATGACGATGGAGTCCATTCTAATGCGTCGGGATGTGGAAACGAAACGGCGTCAGAACGCCAACAAATGCGCAACTTCATAATACACTCGACCGAATATTGGGCACGGGAATTTCATATTGATGGATTCCGATTCGATTTGATGGGCATACACGATATCGAAACGATGAACCTTGTCACGGCTAACCTCAAAAAGATTAATCCACATATAATGATATACGGTGAAGGATGGACTGCCTCAGATAGTCCCCTGCCGTCACATCTTCGGGCCATAAAAGACAATGTATCGCAACTTCCCGACATAGCTGTGTTCAGCGACAACTTCCGTGATGCCATAAAAGGCCATTTTGCAATAGTGTCCGACCGTGGATTCGTAACTGGTAAATCCGGGATGGAAGAAGATATAAAAATCGGTATAATTGCATCAACAAATCACCCGCAAATAGATTATTCGAAAGCCGTAAACAATCAATGCCCATATGCTTCAGCTCCAACCCAGATTATCAATTATGTGTCGTGTCACGATGATTTTACCTTAACCGATAAATTAGCAAAATCCATACCCCACTTATCTGAAGCCGAGAGACTCCGTGCAGCCAAATTGGCACAAACAATCGTATTGACATCTCAAGGCATACCATTTATATTTGCTGGTGAAGAAATATTCCGTGATAAAAAAGGCTTTCACAACACTTATAACCTTCCAGATTCAATAAATGCCATCGATTGGATCAACAAGCATACATATGCAAATCAATTTCAATATTATCGTGAACTGATAAAACTTCGTAAAAATCATCCGGCTTTCCGTATGACAACATCTGAGGATATATATCGCCATATTGTATTCGACAATCTCCCCTACCCAAATTTCATTTCATATTCAATCATTAACAATGCTAACAATGATGTTTGGAATGAAATTAAAGTTATATTCAATGGTTCAAAGCGTACGGTCACCGTTGAAATTCCAAAATGCAAATGGATTGTTATATCTGAAAACGGTGAGATCAAAGCCGATGGCTTAAGGATGTCATCCGGAGGTCGACAACGAATACCACCAATTTCAGCCTTAATACTTAGCAAAAAATAGCAAGTAAATATGCACAATCATAGCAATGGACATCAGATTACGCATCATTTCTGCCGAACAGTCAATGAGCTCAATGCGTTATGTTATAAAAATATATTGTTATGAATATTGATTCATTATTTGAACTTAACGGAAAAGTGGCCATTGTAACCGGTGGTGGCGATGGTATCGGACGAGCTTCATGCGAAATACTTGCCGCTGCAGGAGCCAAAGTCGTAGTGAGTGACCTGTCATTCGATAAAGCAAAAATCGTATCTGACGAAATAATTGCTTCGGGAGGAAAAAGTGTTGCCGTAATATGTAATGTTCTGAATAGCGATGATTTGTCAAATCTCATCGACTTCACCGTAAAATCTTTTGGCACAATCAATATTCTTGTCAATAATGCAGGAATAGGTGGAGGTGGAAGAGAGAATCCGTTCAAAATCGATCGAGAGTACGTTGAACGTATATACGCCATAAACGTATTTGCTCCTTGGCAACTAAGTAAGCTTGCAGCTCCATATATGCAGCAATCAGGATACGGTAGCATTATCAACATCACCTCTATGAGCAGTATAAATAATAGCCCGAATATGGCGATATATGGCTCATCAAAGGCTGCGTTAAACCACATGGCTTCAAACCTTGCGTTCGACTATGGCCCAATGGGAATACGCATAAACAATATTGGGCCTGGAGCGACACGCACACACGCACTTGCATCGGTGCTCACCCCCGATATTGAGGCAAAGATGCTATCCCACACCCCAATCCATCGTCTGGGAGAAGTGTCGGACATCGCAGGGGCCGTGCTCTATTTTGCAGCACCGGTATCAGCTTGGGTGAGTGGCCAGACCCTGATGGTTAATGGCGGTGGTATTCAAACTCTCGACTGACACTTCAACACTAACTTATCAACTATAATCGCGTCCTCAATTTTAATGAGACGCGATTATTTTTTTAATATGTGATATGTTATTAGTTCATTTTGTGTATAGTATAAAATTGATATTGTATTGTATATTTTGTGCATATTTACTATTGTGTGACCAATTGTTTGTCGAATTTCAGAATATCTCGTAAATTTGTTTGTGACTAACGATTCTCCTACTAAACTAAAAACAGGTAATAATGAGCATCTTCCATACTTCGTTATTAAAGCGTCTCTTCTGCATTGCATTAGTAAATCCAATATGTTATTACGGAATACCACTATCCGGTACAACGCCGGATTGGGAGAATCCTCACATTATAGGATTGAATAAGCTTCCCTACCATAACACATTGCAGATGCCGTCGACAGAGAATCAACATCCCGGCATAGTGAGTTTGGATGGTGAATGGTTTTTCAAATGGTCGCCTGATCCTAATCATCGTCCTGTAGGATTCGAGCAATCTGTTTACGATGTAAGCCAATGGGATAAAATATCGGTTCCAGGAAACTGGCAAACTCAAAATTTCGGCAAACCGATATATGTGAATATGTCATATCCGTTTAAACGCGACAGACCATCGGTTACATCCCAACCACCGGTCGACTGGTTTGCTTATGAAAACCGTAATCCAGTTGGATGCTATGTAACCGAATTTGACGTGACACCTGAATTGTTACGAAACAACATTACACTAAGTTTCGAAGGAGTGAAATCAGCTATGTATGTATGGATTAACGGACAAAAAGTCGGTTACAGCCAAAATCCTATGTCCCCGGCCGAATTTGATATCACCAAATACCTTAAACATGGAATAAATCGCTTGGCGGTAGAAGTTTATCGTTGGTCAGACGGTAGTTATCTTGAATGTCAGGACATGTGGAGACTCAGCGGCATATATCGGCCCGTACGCCTATTAGTGCGGCCCAACGCTCATATTGTCGATTATCACGTCGACAGCAAACTATCTGACAATATGGAAAAAGCCACTGTCAATGCCATTATAACGTTGTGTAATACTGGAAATGAAATTGTTAAAGGTCTAAAATTATCAATGAATATTGACGGTAAAACTATAAAACAGAAATTGCCTACATTGATACCTGGTGACACCATAAATGCCACCATCAACCATATGATAAAGAGTCCTCGATTATGGTCGGCCGAATCGCCCGAATTATACCCATATACTATCACGCTCATCGATGGCAAAGGACACGAAATCGAAAAGTATGATTACCATTTAGGCCTAAAAAAAGTTGAAATAGATGGAAAGGTATTCAAAATCAATGGTAAAAATGTGAAATTGCGAGGCGTAAACCGTCACGACCATCATCCGCGTACGGGTCGATGGGTCGATGATGAGACCATTGAGCTGGATATCCGGCTAATGAAACAAGCGAATGTCAATTTTCTGCGCACTTCGCATTATCCCGACCGCCCCATCCTGTATGAACTCTGCGACCGATATGGCATATATGTAATGGATGAAGCATGTCATGAAAGTCACGGTTATGGATATGCCAATGACGTTATGGGAAATGACCCAGAATGGCGAGAAGCGCATGTTGACAGGGCCATATCGCTTGTCGAACGTGACCGCAATCATCCTTGCGTCATCATCTGGAGCCTTGGGAATGAAGGTGGGGTTGGGCCTAACATAAAAGCTATGTACGATACAGTTATAGCAATGGACTCATCCCGCCCGGTATTTTACGACAGCGACCCACGATATTCGGAACTGAAAGATGAAAGCTATTTAACACCCGATGGACTACGAAATGTCACATCAAACATACCGGACAAACCTTGCATTATGCGCGAATATGCCCATGCCATGGGTAATTCTCTCGGTAACTTCAAGGAATATTGGGACGTAATATATGCCGATTCAACTATTGCCGGCGCCGCTGTATGGGACTGGGTTGACCAAGGAATAGCCAAGCCAATAAACGGAGGCCCGTTACACCCTTCGGCCTCACTCACACTCAATGATGACGAATTTTGGGCATATGGCGGTGACTTCGGAGATAAGCCAAATGACAGAAATTTCTGTCTTAACGGACTGTTGAGTGCCGATCGCACCCCTAATCCTCATTTCTATGAGTTGAAATATATCTATCAACCAATCAGTTTCACCCGTGAAGGGGATAAAATAAAGCTCGTAAATCGCAATGATTTTACGCCTCTCGACGCTTATACATATAAGTTTCTAATCACCAATAACGGTGACTCCATTTCCAATGGTATCATTAATATTAAAGATAATATCCTGGCTATTCCAGAATATGACACTTCCGCACCGGGAACTATGATTCGAATAGACGCATGTCTGAGCCAGTCTAAACCGTGGGCCGAAAAAGGATTTATCGTCGCTTCCGACCAATTCGAACTTATGCCTCTGAATCGTCCCCAAATGATAACAGGAACGACTATTCCTTCTTTAAAAATAAAAGATGAGAATCTGGATATCACTGCCGGACAATCCAGTTTCATTATCGACAATAAAGGCACATTGACATCATGGATGTATAATGGAAATAAACTTCTGGTTGCGCCATTAGAACCATATTTTTGGAAACCGTATAATGACAACCAAGATGCCAATGGATATTATCACAATGAAATGTCGAAATGGAAAAACGAACACTCCAACAAAACTATTAAAAACTTGGAATATCAGTATGTTGATAATTGTCTGAAAGTCACCGCAGCCTATGCCTTGTCAATCGGAGCCAGTCTCGACATCACATATATTATCAACAGCGAAGGAAAACTTCAGGTGACAGCGGAATATACGCCTGACAGCAATGCTGATAATATTCCGCTTATGCCTAAATTCGGGATGCGAATGAGAATTCCGGCAAGTTATGATAAAGTAGATTACTATGGACGCGGCCCATATGAAAATTATCCTGACCGGAAAAATGGATACTTTATCGGGCACTACATTATGCCATTAAGCGAATATCAGCACGACTATGCTCGCCCTCAAGACAATGGGAATCGATGCGACGTAGAGTGGCTTACCTTAATTCCGACATCCAAAATGCAACATAAATTGCCCTCTTTAAGAATCGAAGGTGCTGAAGCGCCGTTATGTATAAGAGCATGGGATTATGGCGAAGAGGATATCTCAGTGGCTCAGCATCCATACGAATTGAAACGCGGAGATTTTGTGAATGTTAATATTGATATGTCGGTACATGGCGTTGGAGGCATAGATACATGGGGTAGCTCTACGTTGCCTGAATACACCATCCCCGGAACACAACCACACCGATATTCGTTCACATTACAAGCTGCAAAATAATACTAAAGCGCACCCAAAATGAAAAGCTTAATCTATATCGCATTGTTATTGGCAATCACCGGCTGTTCCTATTCCAATTCTCAAATCATTCGCGGATTAGAAGAAACAGAATCTCTTATCTATGAGGATGCCGGAGCTGCAATGGAGCGACTTAACGAATATGATGTCACTGAATTCACTGATTCGGCGACATTGGCCAAATGGGCACTTCTGTACTCCCAAGCCCTTGTAGCCAATAACATTTTAGCTCCGACCGACACTATTGTCGATATCGCTGTTTCATATTATGGAGCACATAATATCAAAGACGAGTTTCGTCATGCTTCACGTCTGAAAGCCATCCTTATGTCTAATGGAGAACGCGATGCATTGTCCACAGCACTTTATCTACAAAAAGAAAAGGAGTTTATGCTCTATAAAGAACGTATAGAGCACAATCATATTCTTTTGGGTGGCATTTTTATAGTCATTATTGCAACGGGGATAATAATCTGGCTACGTCAACGGCTAAGAATACGCGACCACCAGAATGAAATTCTTATAGCAGAGGCATCAAATCTTCGCGACGGATTGATGAAAAATCAATCGGCATGCTCTGAGCTACAATTGAAATTGGAAGATGCGCTAAACTCACGCTTTGAAACGATCGACCAATTATGCGGCATATATTATGAATCGCAAGGCACTAAAGGCGAGCGCAAGGCCATTGCCGACAAAGTGAAAATGCAAATTGAAGAATTGAAATCCGACAAAGGATTATTCACAGATATGGAAAAGTGCGTCAATGACTGTCGTGATGGAATGCTTGACCATATCAAGAATGAGTGGCCTGACATAAAACCGGACGATTATCGGATGATAATATATTTAGCATGCTGTCTTTCCAATCGTACGATAGCATTGTTGCTTGGCGAGAACATTGAAGTCGTATATAAACGAAAATCGCGTCTTAAGGCAAAAATCAACGCACGCGAATCAGCTTATAAGGAACAGTTGATGACGATTTTTTAAATTTAAGCGTAATTGTCAGCTTTTTTTACACATCACTTACATACATCTATAATAATCAAATAATTACAATACAGCTAGTCAGACTATTTTTTTGGAAATCCTTTATTAGCGATAGTAATTTTGCAGAAAAACAACATCGCTATGAATAAAATCAGAATCTCCATTATTATTGTGCTTATGGCTTCTATTAATCTAAAGGCACAAACGATTGAATCATCCGATTCAATTTCAATAAAATTGCCAGAAGTAGTTATGACCGCAAAACAGCCGGCAACGAAACTCATTGGCAACACTCTTATATCTATTATCACCGGCAGCAGCCTTCAAAACATAGGCACTTGTCTTGATGTTCTTGCTCAATTGCCTTTGATAATGGTTTGCGACGATGAAGTTTCAATAGTAGGAAAAGGCGTGCCTGAAATCTATATTGATGGTCGGCAAATGCGCGATGCCGACGAACTGCGGCAACTCCAATCAAATAACATTAAGAAGGTTGAATTAGTCTTGGCTCCTGGAGCTATGTATTCAAACGACACCAAAGCCATATTAAAAATCTCTACACGCCGCAGTTTTATGGATGGATTGTCACTCACCGAACGTGCTGAAAGCACATTCAGGCGCAAATGGTCGGGCAATAACCTGCTTGACGCTAATTATCGTTCAGGATGGTGGGATATATTTGCTTCGGGTAGCATAGCCCATAGTAATAGCTTGGTTAAAGGCCAAACCATCAACGAGCTGTATTATCTTGGAGAGGAAACAATTGTTGGTAGTTCACAACGAAACACATATCCATCGACTAATAGTGTAATTAAGGCCGGATTGAACTATGCCGAAGGAAAACAGGCCTTTGGCGCCTACTATCGTTTCAATCCCGAATATGGCGATTTAAAAAATGATGGCACAGAATGGCTAAACAGCGAAATCCCAATCAAACGACTTATATCCCGGACTATACACGGTAGTAATCATCTAATTTCCACCTATTATGATAATATTTTTGCAGAAAAATATCATATTCATTTTGATGGCAACTTCCGTGATTCAAGGGCCACTACCGACGTAACTACAACATATCCTAATCAAAACACATCGGATGTCTCCTCTCATGACAATCGAACGTCCAGCCTATGGGCCGGAAAGGTAATAATGGATTTCCCAGCTTTAAATGGAATCATAACATTAGGTACACAGGATTCATATACTCACACATATCTTGATTATAAAATGCTAAACGAATCCGTTGGGCAGTATATTCCCTCCTCTATTTCCGACGCCAAACAGACATCGGTCGCAACTTTTTTATCCTGGGACAAAACATTCGGCAAATTAAATTTTTCCACCGGGATAAGATATGAATACGTCTCCTACCTGTTTCATAAGAACGGGAAGAAAGACACCGAGGTGAGTCGTTCAGATAACCTTCTGACTCCTGATGTATCAATTGGTTGGACTCCAAACGAACAAGTGCAAACAACCTTAAGCTACCGAATGACGACTTTGAGACCTCCATATTCACAACTGACAGGTAGCCTGGGATATGTCGGACAAAACGAAATCGAAGGAGGCAATCCCACATTACACGATGAGAGGATGCATGATGTACAGATGTTAGGTAGGTGGAAGGGATTTATCCTACAAGTAGACTATACAAATAGCATCGATACGTATGGATTTGTTAAATACTTATATCCGGCAAATTCGCTGCAATTGATCATACAGCCTATAAATATGAATCTGTCGGCACTTGATGCATATTTAATCTGGAGTAAGGAGGTTGGTGCCTGGACTCCTAATATCACAATAGGGATGCACCGGCAGTGGCTTGAATTAGATGGTGATAAATACAATCGTCCAATTATATCCTACTACCTCGACAATCTCATAACTCTTCCTTACGGATTTTTGATAACCCTGAATGCATACGGTCAGACTTCGGGCTACCTACATACAAACCGTTTTGGTTCTACGTGGTTTTCAATGGATGCGTCAATAAGTAAATCTGTATGCAATAAGTCTATACAACTAAAGCTTTCAGCATCCGACATTTTCAACACTGCAAATAACAGTTGGACAATGAATACCTTTGGTGTATACGTTGATAAACGACAGACATATGACAATCGCGGAATAACATTGTCGGCCACATATAGATTTCAGCCTCGGCCGAATAAATACAAAGGAAAAAATGCGTCGGATGCAGAAATCAATCGGTTGTAAACAATCATATATCCGTACATTAAATACTTCAGATACCCATCCCCTGCCTATGACCGATTGTACCGGCAAATACATTTCTTATTGAAATTTTTTTAATAAATTTGTCAACTGATTGAAATTTATTTCTTTTCGTCACGAAGCACTATTATGCAGGATAATATCAACAGATTTTTCATACCCGACAATGAGGTGAAACGTTCGGAAGAGCTCGATTATAGCCGTGTGGACGAATACATCCGCACGGCCGAGGCTTTTTCCCATTCCATCTATCAAAGCATATATATCATAGATTATTTCAAACAAAACTTTCTTTACGTTTCACCTAATCCGATGTTTAGATGCGGACTCTCACCCGATGAGATGACGAAATTAGGATATCAATTTTATCTTAATTATGTTCCTGATGATGAGCAGCAAATGCTAATTACACTTAATGGGGCTGGATTTGCGTTTTATAATGAGATACCGATAGCGGAACGAAAAAATTGGTACATAACCTACGACTTCCATATACTAAGCGATGGACGTAAGATTCTGATAAACCACAAACTCACTCCGTTGGTGCTAACCTCTGACGGACGAATATGGCTTGCTCTATGTGTAGTGTCGGCCGCAACCCACACTAAGGCAGGTAATGTCGAAATACACCGTGTCGGGTCGCCGGAATATTATGAGTACAACTTTACCACTCGTCGGTGGAACAAAAAAGAAATGCCAACTCTGACTGACGGTGAAAAGTCAGTGCTAACACTTTCAATCCAAGGTTACACTATGACTGAGATTGCCGATAAGATTTACATGTCGATTGACACTGTAAAAAAATATCGTCAACGCATTTTTGAAAAGCTCAACGTACGCAACATATCTGAAGCCATTGTCACTGCTACGAACTGCAAATTGTTATAATTGTGACTATAATGCCATAGACAAATAAAAGCGTGGAAAGTGTTTAACATTTTTATGCGTAGCTATATTTGCTGCAATGCGTGCACACATATAAGCCGCAGTTTTTTGAGCCACTCGGCTCTTTTTTCCAGTCCTGATAGCTTCTATGGATTCCAACAACCATTCATAACCGCCAACATTCCAAAAAGCACAATATCCAACCATATATTCAGCCATACGAAGCCTAATAGCCGACTTTTCAACAAAACTATGGTCATCGTCGGGCAACAAAACTAATGCTCCGGCACCATCGACGAAATCGAACGCATAAATTACTGTGCTGGATGAGCTTCCGCTTGAAACTGAAAAACTATGCTCTACACATTCTATGATTATTTCGTGGGAATTATAATTGAATGGAGACTCACTCTCATTCAAACTTATTTTTTCTCCATTGAAGCCAAGTCGCTTCAACTCCGACTCGACATATTTGACAAATTCGCCGGTACCAATAACGACCACACGACATCGCTCGATAAGTTGTTTTTCTTCAACAGTCATATCACTAATTGCGGACTAATTGCATTATATTGCAAAATTAGACTACAACCGTTCCCCACGCCATGCACAAAAGTGTATTAAAGTCATTTTATAGTAATTATCATAAAAATACAATGAACCCTAAAAGCCTATCTAACTTTTAGGGTTCACGATTATCGAAGTGAAAATGTTTTGACGAATAACTTAGAGCTTAGAGGCTATTTCCTTGAATTCATCCAACGAAACATTCTGTACGTCGAGTGTTACGGCGTGCATAATGGCATTGAACAATTTGATGTCGCCAGCCTGTTCAACGATGCGTGAACGATAGTTTTTATCCTCAAGCATACGTTTGGCATAGTCGGTGATTACAGTGTCGTCGAGATTGGTCATACCATACTGAGCAAACTGACGGGCAGCAATATTCTTTGCAAGTCCCATCAAATCATCCTCTTCAACACGCATACCCAACTTGTTGGCTATGGATTCTTTTATGAGTTGCCATTTCAAATCATTAGCCACACGTGCGTATTCCTCGTCGATATTTTCTTCGTTGAGCTTTTCGTCGCGGCTAATCATCCATTTTTTCAGGATAGCGGCAGGAAGTTCCATTTCACCATATTTATCCATAAAGAGATTCTTGCAAGAGAAGCGGAATATCATATCGCTATTGCCTTTGAGTTCGGAAGCAATCATCTCTTTCACTGCAGCGCGATATTCGTCTTCATTATGCACTTTGTCGGCACCGAATACATTCTTGTAGAATTCTTCATTGTGTTCAGCAGGACGAACCACGATGATTTCAGAAATAGCCATCTCGAAATCACCTTTTACTGAAGCTGTTTTATCTTTGTCAATCTGAAGCATAGATGCCATCTCAGTAGGATCGCCATCGCACGTGGCGGCAGGATTGAACACCACTTTGTCTCCTACTTTTTTGCCAGCGAACTTATCAGCTTCTTCTTTTGATTTGAAATACATCGGAGCGACTATGCCGCTTACAACCTGAATTGCATCTTCGGTATCTTTAACAGTTCCATCGGGATTTAGCTCCATTATTGCTCCCTTAACCAATGCATCGGGCTCAACTTCTTCGCCCGGAACCTGTGCACCGAAACGCTTGCAGAATGCTTTATCCTGCTCATCAATCATTTCGTCGGTTACATTTATATTGTAATAAGGAATTTTTTCAGACTTGTCGACAGTGATGTCGAGTTCGGGAGCTAATGCCAAATCATATTCGAAAGTGAAATCTTTCTGAGTCTTGAAGTCTATTTCCTTCATTTCGACAGGCATCGGCTGACCAAGCACTTCGAGTTTATTGTCCTCGATGAATTTCATAACGGCTTCAAACACCTCGCGATTTATGACATCGCTTGTTACCTGATTGCCAAAACGACGCTTAAGGTCAGCAATGCTGATATGACCCTTTCTGAACCCGGGAATCTGGTGGGTACGACCTATGGTTTTGAGATCTTTGATTACTTTATCCTTGTAATCGTTTTCTTCAACCGACACTACGAGACGAGCACTTACAGCATCGGTTTTCTGCATGGTTACGTTCATAAATTTTCTGTATGTTACTTGATATTTTTTCAGAATTATCTGCAAAATTAATATTTATGAATGTAATGCGCAATTTAACGCAATAATTTTTAAAAATTTCACGTTCACTCACATTTATGGCGTAGTTTTAGCTGATGATGGATATGTGTATATCAACGGAATTTTGTATCTTCGCGAAAAAATTGCAAAGTATGGCTGATAATTCGCTACTCTCTCGTCTTGACGGCATAGATGCTCGTTTCGAAGAAGTGGGCACGCTCATCACTGACCCTGCCGTAATTTCAGACATGAAGCGCTATGTGCGTCTGACCAAAGAATATAAGGATTTGGAGAAGCTCACACAAGCCACATCGACCTATCGCTCCCTAATTGACGACATAGAAAATGCCAAAGCCATTCTTGCCGAAGAATCAGACGAAGAGCTTCGTGAAATGGCAAAAGAGGAGCTCGACGAAGCCTCAAACAAACTCCCGGCTCTTGAGGAGGAGATAAAATTGCTTCTGATTCCGGCAGATCCCGAAGATGGGAAAAATGCAATTCTCGAAATCAGAGGCGGCACAGGTGGCGACGAGGCAGCTATATTTGCCGGCGACCTTTGCAAGATGTACACCAAATATTGCGAGTCGAAAGGCTGGAATGTGGCAGTTACATCATTCAGCGAAGGAGCAGCCGGAGGATTCAAAGAGATTGTTATGGCCATTACTGGCGACAATGTCTATGGAACGCTGAAATATGAGAGCGGCGTGCATCGAGTCCAACGAGTACCTGCAACCGAGACTCAGGGACGCGTACACACTTCGGCCGCAACGGTGGCCGTGCTCCCCGAAGCTGAAGCCTTTGATGTAGAGATAAACGAGGGCGAAATTAAATGGGACACGTTCAGAAGTGGAGGAGCCGGCGGACAGAATGTGAACAAAGTGGAGTCGGGTGTGCGATTAAGATACATGTGGCGCAATCCCAACACTGGTGAAACTGAGGAGATACTGATAGAATGCACGGAGACCCGTGACCAACCTAAGAATAAGGAGAGGGCCTTAAGCCGACTCCGTACATTCATATACGACAAAGAGCATCAGAAATACATCGACGACATAGCTTCGCGTCGCAAAACGATGGTGTCGACAGGCGACCGTTCGGCTAAAATCCGCACATACAACTATCCTCAGGGTCGAATAACCGACCATCGAATCAACTACACCATTTATAATCTTCAGGCATTCGTGGATGGTGACATACAGGATGTGATTGACCATCTCATAATAGCAGAAAATGCAGAAAAACTGAAAGCAAACGAACTATAAAATCATACATATATATTATGACACGACAAGAGTTAGTTGACAATATCATCCGCAAAGGCTCATTTCTTTGCGTTGGACTTGACACTGATACACGTAAATTGCCCCATCATCTAAAAGATCATGAGGACGCCGTGTATGAATTCAACCGGGCGATAATTGATGCGACAGCCCCCTATTGCGTCGCCTACAAACCCAATCTGGCTTTTTACGAAAGTTTCGGAGTGGCCGGATGGAGCGCATTGGAACGTACAATCAAGTACATCAGGGAAAATCATCCCGATCAATTCATAATCGCCGATGCGAAACGCGGTGACATCGGCAATACGTCACAACTCTATGCACGAAGCTTCTTTGAACATCTGGATGTCGATGCCATAACCGTAGCACCATATATGGGTGAAGATAGCGTGACCCCATTTCTTGGATATAAAGGAAAGTGGGTGATATTGCTTGCTTTGACGTCGAACAAAGGTTCGCACGATTTTCAGCTCATAGAGGATAAGAACGGGAAACGCCTCTTTGAGCAAGTAATAGAGACGTCGAGCAAATGGGCTGGTGAAGACGAGATGATGTATGTGGTGGGCGCAACACAAGGTAAAATGTTCGAGGACATACGAAAGGTGGCTCCGCGCAGCTTCCTGCTCGTCCCCGGTGTAGGAGCCCAAGGCGGAAGCCTTGAAGAAGTCTGCGAATACGGTATGATAGAAGATTGCGGACTTTTGGTGAATTCGTCACGCGGAATCATCTATGCCTCGCAAGAAACGGATTTTGCAGATGCTGCCGCACGTGAAGCTTCGAAACTTCGCGATGCGATGTCGGCACTGCTTAATAACAAAAAATGAACGCAAAGGCAACCATATTTGAAAAAAATTAGTAAATTTGCTTCATTCAATCAATTGACACATTCTTAATTATTTTAATAATTTCAAAATGACAATCGACAATTACAATTTCGCAGGTAAAAAGGCCATCGTCAGAGTAGACTTCAATGTGCCCTTGGACGAAAATGGCAAAATCACTGATGACACCCGTATCCGCGGTGCACTCCCCACCCTCAAGAAGATCCTTGCAGACGGTGGCA
>CAZRJT010000029.1:0-20806 GCA_964600585.1 uncultured Bacteroides sp. | reverse complement strand
AAGAGGGTGGCCAGCTCACAGAGGCTGTGCGCAGAAAACCCTACTCTGTAGTGTTGTTCGATGAGATAGAGAAAGCTCACCCCGATGTATTCAACATCTTGTTGCAGGTACTCGACGATGGTCGTTTGACCGATAATAAGGGTCGGCTTGTAAACTTTAAGAACACGATAATCATTATGACTTCGAATATGGGTTCGTCGGTTATTCGCGATAATTTCTCTAAAATGACGCCCGACAACCGTGAAGAGGTTATCGAAAAGACCAAGTCTGATGTTATCGAAATGCTTAAACAGACCATACGTCCCGAATTTCTGAACCGAATCGATGAAACTATAATGTTCACACCGCTTAATGAGCATGAAATAGAAGAAATCGTAGGATTGCAGATACGTGGCGTTCAGAAAATGCTTGCACAGAATGGCGTTACGTTGGAAGTGACTCCATCAGCTCTTAAATTCCTGGCCGAAGAAGGCTATGATCCTGAATTTGGTGCCCGTCCTGTCAAAAGGGCCATACACCGGTTGGTTCTTAACCGTCTTTCAAAGGATATCCTTGCCCAGAAGGTCGACAAAGAGCGTCCAATCATAATTGATGTGGAAGGCGACGATCTTATATTTAAAAATTAGTTTTTAATTTAATATTGTTTTATTCTTAATCTTAATTATTATGAAAAAGTTAATGTATTTATTATTGGCAGTTCCGATGTTTTTCTTTGCATCATGTAGTGATGATAAAGACGATCTGCCGCAGGTTGATATGTCAATCGATTATTCGGGTGCCGTATCTGTGAATGGTGAATTGTATGCTGTTCAGGGTGATACGATCTACTTTAACAGCATTTCCGTTACGCCTGTACGTGAAGGCAAAAAGGCAGCCATCGTATCCGTTTCCTATTATTGGGATGGATGGTTGATGGGCGTTGTTCCTCAGCCGCCGTTCTCGGCAAGTATCGCTGTCACCGGCAATAAGGTAGGTAAACACTTGCTTTCTCTCCAGATGCCGCTTGTTGAAGATGGATGCGAAGCAGCAACAGCTTACACTTCCTATACTGTGAACGTAGTTGCTTCGAAGGATGAAATTCCTAATGTTGGCGACAACGGTAACGACGGAACCTCCAGCTCGATTGATACACGTAGACCCACCATTCAGTAAATTTGACTTTGAATTAATTGATTTTGAGGCGTCAGGCACTTATGCTCCTGGCGCCTCCTTTTTTTGTCGCATAAGTCGCTGGTTGAATATTTTGCGCTCGGCATCTGAAAACCAACCCCACTTATTGAAATATTTTATCATATTTATGCAGTGAATCCACGTCATCCTGACACTTTTATATGATTCTCGGCTATGGTTGTGTGTTGCTTTCCACATCGGAAGATACATAGTGTCGTATTTACGGTGAATTCGGCGAGTGATGTCTATATCTTCAGGATATAGAAAAAAGCGCTCATCGAATCCGCCAATTTCACTAAAAACGGAAGTTCGGAACAGCATGAAGCTTCCCTGCAGGTACGGAACATTCAACGCACAGTCGAGATTGAGATGTTTTAACAGATAGCGGTTGTCTCGATTTTTCATAACTGTGCGGGGCAGAAATCTACGGCCGAATACATCGATAGGCGAGGGGAGAAGTCGGGCGTCATATTGTCTGCTCCCGTCAGCATTGAGTAGCTGTGGTTGTGCCATACCCACGTTTGGGTGACGCTCCATAAAATCAAGCATTTCCGATAGCACCGATGGCTCGAACCGTACATCAGGGTTGAGCGCCAGATGATACTTGCTGGTTGAAAATCCGAAAGCCTTGTTATGAGCAGCTCCGTAGCCGATGTTTTCCGATGCGATGTATCGTATGTCAAATTCACATGATGCTGTGTTGCAAAAATCTTCAATCTCTTTGTCGCTTGAATTATCTATCACTGTCACGTCTCTTATCACCGATGACGACAGGCTGTCGAAACATCGTTTTAGAACATTAATGGGCGTATGATAGGTTACAATTGCAACACTTAGCATGTCTCACGCTTTACTTCGACAATTTGAATCCCGCACTGATGCCATCATATTCGTTGAGGAGGGCAGATGCGCTCTTCAATGACGTATTGCCCGTCATCATTCCAGCTTTTTCTACAATCATCATTAATTTTGACGCATCAAAAGTTATGCTTAGAGATGAATTGCCCGACATCGTAACGTAGGCATCCACTTTGCCGAGTTTTATTTTTCCGGCGACATTGAAGTTAAATGTAAAATTTGATTCTGACTCTTTGTGCGTGTTTGGAGTTATGGTGCCTTTTAGCTGTGTCCGTCGCATCGACATTACGAACGTACTGTCAGATTCAATTGTTAATGTTAGATTTGATATACCGGCCAATTTGTAATATGATGCCAGTTTAGCCTCTATTGTCTGGGAGGCGGCTGCACCGCCGGCCTTTTTCAGCAGATTGTCGGTTTTGAATGCCACTGCCGGTGAGTCATATTTCCAGATGCCGGTTAGTCGTGTCATATCTATATTGTCGGAAGCGATGAGGTTTCCTAATATACTACCTAAAGCGTTTTTCCCGGATGTGGCAGATGTGGAATCCTGCGCCCCCAGTCGAGATAAAATTGACTTCAAATCTTGGGCATTAGTAGATAGCGAGCATAAAATAGATATAATCGCCGTAATAAATATTGATGTCTTTCTCATATAATTTTTGTCTTTGGCTTAGAGTTCACAAATATAAGTAAAAAAATGAGAAGTAGCTATGGCAAATCGATGGTTTGTGTGAATTTATGTGTTTTCAGGTTCGCATATTTAAATTATGTTACAATTTTATGCTAATTATTAATAACCGAAATATATTGTGCTAACTTTGCGCTCTTATTTATTATAACTTATATTTATGAATAGAATTTTTACGTCAATTGTCATCTCGTTAATGGCAATGCCTGCCTTAGCCGAGGGTTATCAGGTGAACACCTTGAGCGCTAAACAAGGAGGTATGGGCCATGTCGGAGTGGCAATGAAGCTGGGGGCGGAAAGTATGTTTTTCAATCCGGCCGGTCTTGCTTTTTCTGATAAGACGCTCGATATGTCGGGTACGTTAACAGGCATCAAACCTACTGCATTTTCAAAAATAGCTGGCACCGAATATCGTACGCATAATGAAATTAGTACGCCCATTTCATTTAACGCCGCATTCAAAGTTTACGATAAACTGCAAGCCGGCATATCGTTCTATACTCCTTATGGCAGTAGCATAGATTGGTCGAAGGATTGGCCCGGAGCTGTGCTGAATCAAAAAGTGAAATTGGCAACTTATACGATACAACCCACTGTTTCATGGCGGATAATGCCTAAATTGTCAGTTGGTGCCGGGTTGACTATGACATGGGGAACGGTTGATTTATACAAAGGCCTTGTATCGGCATCGTCAATGGACAAGATGCTCGGATTGCTTGCAGCCACCGGTGCCCTCCAGGCTATGGGGGTAGACCCGTCGTATCGCTTTGGCAATACGACACCGGCATCGGTCAATCTGAATGGTAAAGCCGATATGGCTTTCGGATATCATCTTGGGGCTATGTACGATATACTGCCGCAACTCACTTTAGGTGTCAGCTTCCGTTCAAAAGTGATGATGAAAGTGAAGTCAGGCGAAGCAAGTGTCGATTATGCTAATGACATTGCTAAAGGTATTCTTGAAAAAGATCTGAAGGTTATAAATAGTGCAAACTTCAAGTCGGAGATGCCGTGTCCATACGTACTGAATTTTGGAGCGTCATATCGTCCGATTGAAAAACTTGTAATAGCATTCGATGCTCAATTTACTGGTTGGAAGGCTTACAAAACCCTCGATGTGGAATTCCTCAACGAACAGCTTGCGCCGTTCAATCAGAATCTCACAAAGAATTATAAAAATGCGTGGTGCTATCATTTGGGGGCGCAATATGCTATGACCGAACGCTTTGATGTAAGGGCCGGTATGATGATAGATACTACGCCCGTCAATAAACAGTATTATAATCCTGAGACGCCTGGCATGACAAAAATAGAACCATCGGTTGGCTTCTCGTTTCGTCCGATTCCGCAGTTATCGATTGATATGTCGTTTATGTATGTAGCCGGACTCGGAGTTAATGATGCCAAATGCTCATATGTCGATTTATTGGCAGCGCGCACACCGGCACTTCAACTTCCCGTACAGTCAACATTTACGGCCGACTATAAGGTGCATGCGTTGGCTCCTTCGATAGGAGTGTCTTATGCGTTCTGACACATCGTTTCAACTATTATAAAAAGAAGCAGAGAAGGCTTGTCGATGATTAAACGCCTTCTCTGCTTTATTTTAATTCGGTCTGATTTGCTATTTAAGAGCAGATGCTATTTTATCATAACTTTCGCTCATAATATCTGCCAGAACGTATCCATCGGCGGGCGGATTGATGGGTTTATGGATGGTTAGATGTAT
This sequence comes from uncultured Bacteroides sp., assembly GCA_964600585.1. GTDB lineage: Bacteria > Bacteroidota > Bacteroidia > Bacteroidales > Muribaculaceae > Paramuribaculum. Next base: position 16,358 of record CAZRJT010000029.1, on the reverse strand, counting down.
ATGTCCCCATAATGGGAGCGTTTTGAAACGTGGCAACACCTTGAATGCTCCGTCAATCGTAAGTGGAACCACCGGCAGATTGAATTCTGTGGCCAGCAAAAAGGCTCCGCGTTTGAACTGACGCATGTCGCCATTCCATGTGCGCGCCCCTTCCGGAAAAACCACCACCGACATCCCGTGGCGCAAAAGATTTTCGGCGCGTTCCATTGTATGTCGCAGTGCCGAAGGCGACGATTTGTCGACGTATATTTGTTTTGACGTTTCGCATGCATAACCTACCAACGGAATTTTACGCAATTCTTTTTTCATCATCCATCTGAAGTTGTGGCCCAGATAGCCATATACGGTAAATATGTCATATGCGCTTTGGTGATTTGCTACGAACACATACGACGTATTGGAGTCGATGTTTTCATGGCCGCTGACGGAGACTTTGACCAGTGAAACCATACACATTATCTTTGACCATATTACTTCCGGATAATAGCCCCACCATTTGCCACCTCCGGCAAATGAACCTATTATAGTGGCCAATGCAGTGATAACAGTGGACACTAACATAACGGGCAACATAATTATCACCTGATAGATGCGATAGAGATAAATCATTTTATTCAGTATTTTGAGCGCAAAATTAAGTCACATTTATTGATTGTGCAACACATATTATCTCGAAATTTTAAAACTTGCCGGTGTGTAATTTTGTTAAAAATGTGTGTCGAATAGTAAAAAAACAGCTTAAATATGAGAAATCGAACTATATATTGCACAATGCTTATGGCTTTTCTGACGGCAATATCGATCGGGAAAGTGAATGGAATGACTGTCGGAGAAGTACCTGATACGTTTTTAATTCCCGAAAAAGCTGTGATATTGTCGGGTAATAGGGATGCGGGGCATGTTTTAGTGGCAAAATTATATGATTATAGCCAACTTCATCACTCCGATCCTCGTGCGCCACGATTTCTGTTTCTTGACCAGATGGGCAAGGTGGCCCTTGGTATAGGTGGCTATGTGAAAGGGACTCTTCAATATGATATGGATGGATCGATTGATGATGGCGCAAACTTCATAACCTACGACATTCCTGTGCCGATGGATCCGGCATTGCGTAACCAATATTATGCTAATGCCAATAATTCTACTATATATCTGAAACTCGTTGGGAAAAGTGAAAAGTTTGGCTACTATCAAGCTTATATACAAACCAATTTTTCAGGCGACGGAGTGACGGGATATGGCTTGAAATTGAAGCAGGTATATTTAAGCGTGGGTTCTGTCACTGCCGGATTGGCACGCAGCTCGTTTGTCGACGGGTCGGCTGGAGTGCAGACTGTCGAAGACGAAGGTCCAACGGGTGAAATAGATGCAAAAAATATAATACTGCAATATCGCACTGATTTTAACAAACATTTCAGTGGAGCTATTTCTGTTGAAATGCCCAATGCCCAATATAGCGAAAACACAGATGTAAAAGCAATAAAACAGCGTGTACCTGACATCCCGGCATACATACAGTATGCTTGGCAAAACGATAGCCACATACGGCTTTCGGGTCTGCTTCGAAATCTGTCATATCGCGACTTGGTGGCTCAGGATAATCGATTCGCTACGTGCTGGGCTGTTCAATTGAGTGGTGTCATCAATCTTGGCTGGGGAACCACTTTTTTGTATGAAGGGGCTACTGGATGCGGTTATGCACATTATGTTAACGATTTAAGTGGAACCGGTTTTGACCTTATACCCGATGGAATCTCGGGGAAAATGAAAGCTCCTCAGATAATGAATTTAGAAGTCGGATTTAAAAAATATCTTCGCCCGCATCTATTTGTTTCTGCATTATACAGTCAGGCAAGAGTCTACGGGCAGCAGTCGCTTGGCCCTGACGCATATCGCTATGCACAATACGCATCTGTTAACTGTTTTTACGACATAGTGTCCGATTTGCGCATCGGAGTTGGATATATCTATGGCAACCGGGCCAATATGAATGGAATGCACGGACATGCGAATAGGGCTGAAGGAATGCTTCAATTTAACTTCTGATATATATTTAAAGAACTTAAAAAAAGTGGAATTATACTGAATCGCTCTAACTTACGATATCTTTATCTGTTCTATCCATAAGCAAATCAAAATAACCAACTAAACAATTAAATTATGGATAGAATAATCAAATTGGCCGATATACGGTCGGCAGTCGATGAGGCTTATGAAAAGTTCAAAAATGAAAATGAAGGAGAAGTCGATTCACGACTGAATAAGCCTGATTCAAAGAAATTCGGTATAAGTGTAATGCTTACCGACGGCACTATGATCAATAAAGGCGATACGGACACGTCGTTCCCAATCGGTTCAATCGGTAAAATTCCTGTGGCTGAAGTCCTTTTATCGCAAGCCGACAATGTGACCGACGTAATTGAGAAAAGTGGATGTTGCTGCAAATGTGCTGGCACCAAGAAGTCAAAGCCTGCCATTCCGTTGTCCTCTAGGGGTATAAGGGCTATAAGCGCAATCCAGCCTACTGGCGATTCGGATGGAAAATGGAGTCTGCTTATAAATGGGATGATAGATTTAATGGGGTCTTCGCCTGAACTTGACGATACTCTTTATAAATCATTGAGTGCTGCAAATAAGGCTGCTGATGTTGAAAATGTATTGGCCCAAAATGAATTCTATCTTTTTGATGACGCTCCGATAGCGATTGATCTCTACACTCGACTGATGTCGATGAAGGCAACAACTGAGCAGTTGGCCATTATGGGTGCTACAATTGCAGCTGATGGCTATAATCCTATGACTAAGCAAAACGTATTTGACGGCACTCTGTCACAACGCATAGTGGCTATGATGGCAGCTAAAGGCCCGCATCATATGTCGCTTCCTTGGCTTGTTAAATCTGGTTTGCCGGCCAAGAGCAGTTTTGGTGGCGGAATGTTAGGAGTGATGCCTGGAGTCATGGCGATTTCGGCATATTCGCCGTTGCTGAATGGAGCAGGCATATCGATTAAGAGTGCGAAGTCCATTGTTTATATTATGAATAAGCTTGGCATAAATGTATTCGGAAGTGCTAAAATTAAGATTGAAAAGTAAAAGATAAGATACGTTAAGCGGCATTTAAGCCGTAATACCACTATCGGATAGTCGTTGTCGTGTGCTAATGCATGGCAACGACTATTTATTTGCCAAAAAAGACGTAATTTTGCAATCAATATCAACATTTCTCTTATAAATGAAATCTCAAACATCGTTGACGTCCAATCATATTGTATGGCCAAAAGGCATACTGGCCTTGTCGCCTGTCATTGTATTTCTGATTACATATCTGGTCGTGTCTCTAATCATAGACGATTTTTATCGTATGCCCATTGCCGTGTCTCTTTTGTTGGCTTCGATATGGGGAGCGATTATAAGTAATGGCATATCATTGACAAAACGCATAGAAATATTTTCGCAGGCAGCGGGCCAATCTAATATTTTATATATGATATGGATCTTCATATTGGCCGGCGCATTTGCGTCTTTAGCCAAGGCTATCGGTTCGATTGATGCAACGGTCAATCTAACCCTTAAGGCATTTCCGATAGAATATGTTGTCCCGGGACTGTTTACTGCCGCCTGTTTCATATCACTGTCGATTGGCACCTCGGTTGGAACGGTTGTTGCACTGACACCGTTGGCCGTTGAATTGGCCGATGTTTGCGGTGGAAATATTCCGTTTTTTGTTGCAGCTGTGCTTGGTGGAGCGTTCTTTGGCGACAATCTATCGTTTATTTCCGACACCACAATTGCAGCCACTCGACTCCAAGGCTGCGGTATGAGCGATAAATTCAAAGCCAATCTAATTATTGTAGTTCCGGCGGCTTTTATGGCATTGGCCGGGTATGTTTTTATGGGGCCGGATATATCGGAAGTGAGTCTAAGCGACCAGAGCGATTGGATTCTCGTTTTGCCGTATATTCTTATAATCGTATTGGCCATATTGGGGGTTAATGTAACAATTGTGTTATCGATAGGCACCGCTTTGGCACTTATGATAGGAGTTGTTCGTGGATATGACGTGATAGATATGGCAGGATATATGGGGGAGGGCATTGACTCTATGGGAAATCTGATAATAGTAACTGCGCTGGCGGCCGGAATGCTTGGTTTGGTAAAATATAATGGCGGTATTCAATTCTTATTACAATGCATCACTCGCAATGTCAGTGGAACCAGAGGAGCTCAATCGGCCATTGCATTGTTGGTTGGAGTCGTCAATTTGTGCACGGCAAATAACACCGTTGCCATTATCACCGTAGGTTCGATAAGTCGTGAAATATCTGAAAAATTCGGAATCGACCCCCGTAAAAGTGCAAGTCTGCTCGACACATGTTCATGCATTGTGCAATGTTTGATTCCGTATGGAGCGCAAGCGTTGTTGGCTACGTCGCTTGCCGGCATATATCCTGTCGCACCATTTCGCTATCTGTTCTATCCATGGGCTTTAATATTGATGGTAGCGCTATCAATAATATTTCAGTTTCCCTCCCATCTTCAAAAAAAATGACTTATTTTTGATTGAATGTAATTTTTTCGCCATTTTTGCGTCATATATTTCGATACATTAATTCTGCGGATTATTAAATAAAGTATTAAACTACATAATTCAATTTAAATGAAAAGAGTATTTAATCGATTGTCACTCCTATTGATGGGAATGATGATGTTGCCGGCTGCTATGTTTGCTCAGCAGCTCCCGCAATTGCCGGTCGACAAAGATGTGCGTGTGGGCAAATTGCCCAACGGTCTGACGTACTACATACGTCATAACGAGTATCCGAAAGGACAAGCTGACTTTTATATCGCTCAGAAGGTAGGGTCAGTTCTTGAAGAAGACAATCAGCGAGGTTTGGCGCATTTTTTGGAGCATATGTGTTTCAACGGCACCACACATTTTCCGGGGAAAAGTATGATTGATTATTTGGAGTCGGTTGGTGTGAAGTTTGGTGTGAATCTTAATGCTTATACCGACATAGACAAGACTGTCTACCATATGAATAATGTGCCGGTAGCTCGCGAAGGTGTGCAGGATTCATGTTTGCTAGTTTTGCATGATTGGGCTAATGATTTATTGCTCGAGCCTGAGGAAATTGATGCCGAACGTGCCGTAATCCATGAAGAGTGGCGTCGTACTAATGAAGGGCAGATGCGCATATTGGAAAATTTGCTTCCCGTGATGTTTTCTGGCGATCGTTATGGACATCGTTTGCCGATAGGCACTATGGAGGTGGTTGATAATTTCCCTTATCAGGCACTCCGCGATTACTATGAAAAATGGTATCGTCCCGATTTGCAGGGAGTGATTGTGGTTGGCGATGTAGATGTAGACCGAATTGAAAATAAAATCAAGGAAATGTTTTCTGACATTGAAATGCCAGAAAATCCGGCCGAACGAATATATTTCCCGGTTACGGATAATAAAGGTACTATTTATGCCATCGGACATGATCCCGAACAGAAGAATGCAATAGTGCAGCTTATGATTAAATTCGATTCGTTCCCTGACAGTCTTAAAAACACTCCGGCCTACTATGCACAGGGATACGTAACCGATATGATAACGTCGATGCTTAATACTCGCCTTGATGATATTTCGTCAAAGCCCGATGCGCCTTTTGCTGCCGCTGGAGCAGGTATTGGTAATATGATGATTGCTAGCAAAGCAAAAGATGCGTTGTCAATATTTGTTTTGGCTAAGGATGGCGATATGCCATCATCGCTTGCCGCTGCTTATCGCGAATTGCTCCGGGCAGTGCGTGGTGGATTCACCATTACCGAATACGACCGTGCAAAGAGTGAATATCTGTCTCAAATGGAGACACGATACAACAATCGCAATAAACGTGAAAATGCTGTTTTTTCGAACGAATATGTAAATAGCTTCCTTGATAACGAACCTATCCCCGGATTGGAATACGAATATCAGACTATGCAGATGATTGCCAATTCTGTGCCTGTTCAGGTTATAAACCAGGTGATGGCGCAGATTGTGACAGAGGACAATCGCATACTTTTGGCTTTGATGCCTGACAATAAAGATGGCAAATATCCTTCCGACAATGAATTTGCGCAGGCTCTGGCCGCTGTCGATGGCGAAACTATTGAACCGTTCGTCGACGAGGTAAAGAGTGAGCCTCTTATTCCGCAGCTCCCGGCTATGGGTAGTGTCACTTCGACTGTCGAATTGAAGCAATGGGGTGCGACTGAGTGGACTTTGTCTAACGGTGTGAAGGTGATATTGAAGAAGACGGATTTCAAAGACGATGAGATACGTCTTGCCGCTGTTGCCAAGGGCGGATATTCTTCTTTTGCCGATTCTTATGCTAACAGCATAGTGTTCATGCCAAATGTGGTGAATAATTATAGTCTCGGTTCTTATACCAACACTGACTTGCAGAAGTATCTTGCCGGAAAACAAGTGCGTCTGTCTTTGTCCTGGTCTTATAATCTTAGAAATATAGCAGGTGCAACCACTCCTAAAGATTTCCCCACTCTGATGGAGCTGCTGTATATGGCATTTACAAACTACACCATCAATGAGGATGAGTATGTGGCATTGCAGAATCAGTATTCTAATTTGTATCATAATCAGGAATCCGACCCACAATATATATTCCAGACTAAAATATTGGATGCCTTGTTCAGCAATCCATGTATTAAGGCTTTGTCGGTTGATGTCATAAAAGATGCCAAGCGTGAAGAAATCGTGGAAATCACCAAGGCTATGACTGCCAATGCCGCAGATTACACATTCGTAATAATTGGTAACATAGATCTTGATGTAATAAAGCCTCTTGTCGAGCAATATATCGCCACGCTTCCCGCTGATTCGAAGACTGCAGTCAAGAAGATGCCAGCAAATGATTCGTCGTTTAATATTAAAGGTGGAAACGGCGTTGACACATATACGACTAAAATGGAGACCCCGCAGACTCAGGTTGCCATCGTGAGCTGGGCAGATATGCCTTATACGATGAAAGATGCCGCTTTGGCTTCTGTTGCCGGTCAAATCTTGTCGAAACGCCTCATTGACATCGTGCGCGAAAAAGAAGGTGCCGTATATTCCATCAGTGCTTCTGGCAGCATGTCGCGTACAGGTGGAAATCCAGTGTCAATAGAGTCAGTGTTCCCGATGAAACCCGAAATGAAAGAAAAAGTACTTGCCATCATAAGTGAGCAGTTTAATGATATGGCCAAGAATGTGAATCCCGAAGAACTTGCAAAAGTCAAAGAGTATATGGTTAAGGACTACACCGAAGCAAAGGAAAAGAATGGTCCGTGGCTTAGCTCTATCAACGGATGGATTGTCAACGGTGTCGATACGTTCAATGGCAATGTAGAGATGATGAATTCGCTGACGGTAGAAGACGTTAAGAATTTTATGAAGAAGGTGCTTAAGCAGAATAATTACAGAGTGGTTGTTCTCGACCCGGCACAATAAGAGATTAGGCCCTTATAGCAAAAAAGTCCTCGGCGATGATGTGTTGCCGAGGACTTTTCGCTTGTGTGTTTGATGTTTAACTATGTTCTGGGCTTATGTGATTTGATGAATTTTATAAGCTCGGGTGATATATGACAATATCCGTTGGGATTTTTGTCGAGATAATTTTGATGATATTCTTCAGCTGGATAATAATTTTGAAGTGGTTTCACTTCTATGGCTAAAGGCTTATCATATTTAGTTTGAAGTTTTGCGAGCTGGCGGTCGATGGTTTCCCTGTCGTTATTATCGATGTAATATATCCCGGTTCGATATTGCGTACCTGAGTCGCCCCCCTGACGATTAACTGATGTCGGGTCTATTGTCATGAAATATAGGTTGAGGAGTTCGTCAAGAGGAAGCACCTCCGGGTTATAAGTGATTTTAACCGTTTCAACAGCATTGGTTGCGCCGGTACATACCAGCTTATACGAAGGATTTGGCGTATTGCTATTGGCGAATCCTACTTCCGATTCTACGATTCCGTTGATTTGGTCGATAAAATGCTGAGTGCCCCAAAAGCATCCTCCTGCAAGATAAATGGTCTGATTCATCGTTTGATATTGCTTTTTGTTTGTAATCGCAAAATTATAATATTAGATAACATGTTGGTTAAAATTCCGAGAAAATTTGAGAGATTGGTGAAAGTTGAGTAAATTTGCAATATGATTTCTCTGATTGACCACATCAAATATCTTCTGATGAAGAACGAATGCGTGATAGTGCCCGGTTGGGGTGCTTTCATTGCTCAGTATCACCCATCGGTGATTGATGGAGGAACATATATTGGGCCAAGTCGCGGTCTAAGCTTCAATCCGGCCATAACACATAACGATGGAATGTTGGCGGCCAGCATAGTTCGCCGAGAAGATGTGAGCTATGAAAAAGCCAACTCCATAATAGAGAATGATGTGGAGTATATGAGAAGTCAATTTGAACACAACGGACGATTAGAGTTCGACCGCATAGGCACGTTCACGCGCAACGAATCCGGTGCAATCATATTTTTGCCAGCTCAGGCCGATATCAGCATTGCTAATAGCTACTATTCGTTGCTCGCACCAATCGATGTCGCGGAGCATTCGATTTCGCGGTCCGAGGCACCTTGCGAATGTGAAAATGAAATTCAATTCATTCCCCGGCAAATGCATCCCGTCAGGCGTTGGATGCGAGTGGCGGCCTCGATTGCGATTCTTGTTGCACTGTGTGCCGTTTTGTCTACTCCGGTGTCAATCCAACGAGACATTGTGGACTATGCTTTTATATCCACACTGTCAATTCAGAATCCTAAAGCCATCGAACTACCTGCGGTGGATACTGAACCCCACGAGCTGATCATTGCCATCCCTACCGATTCTGCGGCAGTGGAGGATGTTGTGCCGGCTGTTGAAGCCAATAAATTCAGGATGGACGTCAGCGACAAATATTTCCTCATAGTTGCATCGTTCGAATCCCGTCGTCAGGCAGAGCGTTATAAGGCCCAATTCCCTGATGAATCGCTTGAAATAATAGAGAGCGAATGGCGCTATCGCGTGTATGCGGCTACGGGAAGCAGCGTAAATGAAGCGCGCCTCATCATGGATAATGAAGAATTTGCGGCCCTGCATCCCGACGCTTGGGTATATAAGCGTCGCTGATTTAAACAACAATCAAAATTTATGATATGGAAAATTTTCATGATTTGCTCGTTAATCGGCGAAGCATTCGTCGTTATACCTCGGAGCCGATATCTGCTGAAGACGTAAAGCTCATACTCGAAGCCGGGCTGCTAGCCCCAACCTCCAAAAGCAGTCGTTCATGGCAGTTTGTCGCTGTTGATGACCGGTCTATGCTTGAACGTTTGGCTCAATGCAAACCTATGGCCGCAGCTCCGATTGAACGCTGTGCGTTGGCAGTCGTTATTGCTGCCGACCCAACGCTGAGCGATCCATGGATTGAAGATGCTTCTATAGCCGCAGCCTATATGCAGCTTCAGGCGGCTGACCTTGGACTTGGCTCCTGCTGGATACAAGTGCGTGGCAGATTTACGGCCGACAACATACCCTCAGAGGAATACGTTCAGGAGCTTCTCGGTATTCCGGAAACGATATCAGTTCTATGTATTATGACATTCGGCCATAAAGACGAGGAGCGTAAGAAGGTTGATACGTCTAAACTTCTCTGGGAAAAAGTACATATTGGCACGTGGAAGCCGATAGAATGAAGTCCAGATTGCCATTGGCAGTGGTTATCGGTGCCGGAAATGTGGCGTCGTCCATAGCTCCGGCTCTCGAACGTTCAGGAGCGGCTGATGTTCTTCAGGTGTACAGTCGCACTATGGCCAATGCTTCAAGTTTGGCGTGTCAGCTCAAGAATGCCGAACCAATTGCTGATTTGGCTGCCGTCAGGAATGATGCAGATATTTATATAATTTCCGTCAAGGACGATGCGATAAGCGAAATTGTTGAAAAGCTTCCCGGAAACGATGCTTTATGGATTCATACGTCCGGAGGTATAGGTGTGGATGCACTAGTATCGCTAAGCCCGAATACGGGGGTGATGTATCCGTTGCAGACTTTCACCAAAGGCATTGATGTCGATTTGTCGAAGGTGCCCTTTTTCGTTGAAGGCTCAAATCCAAATGCTCAAAACCATATAATCGAATTAGCCCGGTGCCTGTCGGAGCGCGTTGAGTTGGCCGGAAGCGTACAACGGCTTAGATTGCATGTGGCAGCCGTGTTTGCATGCAACTTTATTAATCATATGTGGGCTGTTGCCGACGACATACTTCATGAAGCCGGAACTGACCTATCGGTTTTACGGCCTCTAATCGACGAAACGATGCGGAAGACAACACTGATACCACCATCACAAGCCCAAACCGGCCCGGCACGTCGAGGTGACACCGCTGTTATGGAGCGCCATTTGTCGGTGCTCGATTCAGAGCGCGGCGCTCACTACAAGTATATTTCCCAAATGATTAGTCAGTATTACAGAAATGAGCGGAATAAATTATGATTTGAACAAGATACGAGGCATCGTGTTTGACGTTGATGGCGTATTGTCTCCTGCCACTATACCTATGTCGGTCGATGGAGTGCCGCTTAGGATGGTCAATATCAAGGATGGGTATGCATTGCAGCTTGCTGTTAAATGTGGATTGAAGTTGGCCATTATAACGGGAGCCGATAGCGAAGCGATAAGGGTGAGATACAATGGTCTTGGCATAAAAGACGTATATTTGAAGGCCTCTAAAAAATTGTCGTTGATGAAAGACTGGATGAACGTCAACGGTTTATCGGGCGAAGAGATAGCCTATGTTGGCGATGACATTCCCGATTATGAGGCAATGCGTCTGGCCGGACTTAAGGTCACGCCACGCGATGGAGCTGTTGAATTGAAGCAATTGGCTGACTATGTTTCGCCATACGATGGCGGCTATGGAGTTGCACGCGACTTGTTAGAACAAATATTGCGCGCCCAAGGTCATTGGGTGTTAAATGAAAAAGCATTCGGTTGGTGATAAATGGACGTAAGTATGGAGCTTCTAGAAAATCTGAAAAATTATAGGATAGGGCTGGCAAGTGGCTCGCCAAGACGCAGAGAATTGTTGGGAATGCTTGGCGTCGATTTTGAAATTGTGCCTAATATTGATGTCGATGAGCACTATCCTTCAACATTGCCGTCGGTTGAAGTCGCTGAGTATCTGGCATTTAAAAAGGCAGAATCATATCGACGTATTATGGCTAAAGACGATTTGTTCATCACTGCTGATACTGTTGTAATCAATTCCGACGTTGTCCTTGGGAAGCCACATTGCCGAGCTGAAGCATGTCGGATGTTGAGCCAGTTGTCGGGTCGTGTTCACAGTGTGGTGACCGGTGTTGCCATATTTACTACTGATAAGACAGTGAGCTTTAGTGCTGACACACAAGTTGAGTTTTCAAAACTTACAGAACGGGAAATCGATTATTATGTCGATAATTACCATCCATTTGATAAAGCTGGCGCCTATGGAATTCAGGAATGGATAGGATGCATTGGAATCACCCGGATAAATGGGAGTTTCTATAATGTAATGGGGCTCCCGTTGCATCGTCTTTACGTTGCGTTAAAGACTTTTTGATATCGTAAAATTAAAGCCATTTCTTGGCGGCAATATGTGTATCGATTCCGGCAGGGGAGTACGTCGGCTCACGGAATATGTGACGCGTCTATTTTTAATGCCGAGCTTTTCTCGTAAGAAATAAGCCACTACGCCCATCGTTGTGCGCAGATTGATTTCTATGCACGGCGCAATGCTCATAGATGTCGGGGCTGATGCAGAAGCATACGTAAGCATATCAACGCCAACCCATCCCGAATATACGGGTGGCATTATTGATTCAAGTGCTGTTTGCAGCTTTTCGATGACAGGAGTCGGGTCTATTCCGAGCCAGGATATTATGTCCGAATCCGACATTATGAAGTTGCCTGAATATGAATTGTGGGCATCGGTCGAGAATGCCGATAGAGCCTTAAACGTCAATGAACCTTTATTGCAGTGGAATAGTGCGGCAAAATCCTTTAGTTTATTATATGCCGGCTCTATTACGACGCTTCCTTGATGTCTGATTATGCCTGAAATGAAGTTCTCTACTTGTCGCCGTGAAAGGCGAGCTGTATGGAACACACCTCTACCGCTGCTCGACCACGGCTGCTTGATGAACGAGTCCGGATGATGAACGGCATAATCCAAAGCCTTTGCAGAGTCTTGAAATACGATAGGCAGTCTATCTTCACTCACATCGAGCTTTTCCAAAACCTGACGTGTCAAACGGCGATGGCTTAATTGACGGATGGCATCTATCGTTTCGTCGGCTGGAATACATCTCTTTGGCGTTCCGGCCACGATGAATTGCCTTGCCGTATTGTGGCTCCAGCCCCAAGGCCGTGCTTCGCATGCTGATTTGATTGTATCGTTGTCGGCAATGTCCCCGTATAATCCGAATGTTTGTTTCATAAACTCTGCGTCGGCATCATAATCCTCAGGCGCCAATATCAAGTCGCCGGGTCGACACCACCACATAGGCAATAGCGCACCCGCATAATGCAATTCCATTGCGGCTGCCGGGGCCGTGAAGTTGTTTCTGCCTAATGCGAGTGCTAAGTCATTTTCAGGATTGAACAGATGTACAATGCTCATTTTACAATCAGTTCGTCTAACGGGCGTTTCGGCACGTAGTGCGTTCCGTCTTTATCGCGATAATACCTGATGTCGGCGTCGGTGCTGCCGTCGGTGTCAACCAATTTGATTTCTTCGGAGCCATATCCTAAGGCCAATACATAGCGGGGCTTGAATCTGGCGTCAATTCCTAATGCATCAGCCAATGATTGCGTATTGAAAGCCTTTATGATGCAGTTATTTATGCCGCAAGCGGCTGCACCGAGTGTTATGGCTTCGAGTTGAAGACCGTCATCGCATAAACAATCTTTTGTCAGTTCTGTGTCAAGGCATTGTATCAAGTATGCCACCGGCCTTTCTCCTTCAGCTGGGCCATCCCATTCCGTGTAATATCCGGCCCATTTTAACGATGGAAACAAAGCGTCGCATTCATTTTTGTCAGAAACAATGCGATATCTCAACGGTTGCAGATTACGTCCAGATGAACATAAACGCGTCAATCCCACTAATTTTGTTAAGATGTTGTGTGATATTGGGCGTGTTTGGTCAAATCGTCTGTAAGAGCGATTGGCTTCAAGCAGTTTTTTTACGACTTCAAATTCATTCATCTTATATTCGGTGTTGTGTTTTGTCACGCAAAATTACAAAAAATTGGCTATACAATAAATTTACGTCAGATTCGTTATGCATTTGTTATGATACGAGTCCCACGACTGCTAACTCTCATATTTGCTCTGGTGTTGTCCGCTATTGCTAATGATGCCGATGCCCAGCCGCGCACTGATGTGTGGCTCAATAGGCCGTATAGCGATATGCGTCCTTGGCATATGGGCTTTTCAGTCGGAACTCACGTCCAGGATTTGACATTTACCAACAATGGCGCAATAACCGTCAATGGCGAAACATGGTTTGTTGAGCAGCCGTCGTTTTCGCCCGGTTTTTGCATCAACGGATTGTTTAATTTAAGATTGAGCAATTTTTTCAGTCTACGTCTCACCCCCGGGATGTATTTTGGCAATAAAGTCGTTAAGATGCTTGATACAACGCACGGCGCAAGTCTGTCACAAGATATTAAATCTACTTATGTCGTTGTGCCTTTGGATATTAAATATTCTGCGCTACGCTATCATAATTTGCGTCCCTATCTCACGGCGGGTGTAATGCCCGCTTTCGATGTGTCGAAAAAACGTAGTGAGTATTTGAAACTCAAAACCTCCGATTTCTATATTAGTGTTGGTGTGGGATGCGATTTTTATTTGCCGTTTTTTAAGCTTAGTCCTGAGTTGAAATTCTGCTTTGGTTTGTCTGACGTAATAGAGCATAATCGTCCTGATTTAATTGACGATCCTGAGCGTATGAAGATAACCACTTCGTTGAAAAAAGCCACATCCCAGATGGTGGTGTTGACATTTTATTTCGAATGATTATGAACAAAATAAGATTGTTGACATTGGCAGTTTTTATTATAGTGGCAATTAGGCTATGCTCTCAGTCGAATGTGCAGTTGTCACAATATTTCGAAGTTCCGTCCTACTATAATCCTGGTGCAATAGGCACCAGCGATATGCTCAGGTTGCGCGGTGCATCCCGTTTGCAATGGGTTGGAGTGGATAATGCCCCACGCTCATTTATGGCTATTGCTGAAATGCCTGTGAAAGTCGGAACAAAGCGTATTGGAGTAGGCGGCATATTTCGGCAAGAAAGTTTTGGTCTGTTTAATGATATGAATATTGCTTTGCAAGGCGGCTATAAACTTAAATTATATGCCGGAACTCTGACAATCGGACTCCAGATGGGCGTTTTGGAAAATCGATTTCGAGGCTCCGACATTGTGTTGCCGGGCGATGACGATTATCATCAGGGGAGTGATAACGCATTGCCAACTCGCGATGTGTCCGGCACGACTCTCGATATGGCCATTGGTGTCTACTATGTGCGTAAATCGTTTTGGGGTGGCCTATCATATGGCCATATAAATTCGCCAGTTGTAACATACGCTTCCGATATGAGCGGCACAAATGGAGAAACGGGTAATTCATATGAATTTAAGTATGAGCCTACGTTATATTTTGTTGCCGGATACAATATTCAAATTAAAAATACGTTATTTGAAGTGATACCGTCAATGATGGTTATGAGCGATTTTATATTTACGAAATTTGAGTTGACCGGACGCATTCGCTACAAAAAGTTGTTTACCGTAGGGTTGGGCTATCGTAATGAGGATGCCGTTATCGCTTATCTCGGAGGTGAATATAAAGGCGTGAGCATAGGCATAAGCTATGACTATCCCACTTCCGACATAGCCAAAGTGTCGAGTGGCAGTTATGAGATAATGGCTGGTTATAGTCTGAAACTCGATTTTTCGGAAAAAAATAAAAATAGACAGAAAAGTATTCGCATAATGTAAAATATGGTGAAAAGTATAATAAATACATTGTCAGCCACGGTTGTTGCGATTGTTGTGGCGTCGTGCTCCACCGGAAGCCGCAATGCTTTTGGCGGAGAAGTGACCGGTGTAGGGGCCTCGTCTTGGTCCGAACCCAATCCTTATGGAATGGTTCTGATATCACGAGGGTCGATAAAGGCCGGTCCACAGGAGGCTGATACTATTTGGGGCACACGTGCAGATTCGCGAGGTATATCGGTAGATGCTTTTTGGATGGATGAAACCGAGGTGACAAACGCCGAATACAAACAGTTTGTCTTTTGGGTGCGCGATTCCATCCTTCGTGAACGTCTTGCCGATCCGGCCTATGGTGGAAACGAAGATTTTTTGATAACGGAGGATCGAGAGGGTACTCCCATAACGCCTCGTATCAATTGGACTAAACCGATTCCTTGGCGCAATGCTGACCCCGATGAACAGCGTGCCATTGAGAGTCTTTATCGCATCAATCCTATCACAGGTGTTAAAGAGCTTGATGGAGAACAGCTCAATTATCGATATGAAGTTTATAATCATACAGAAGCCGCTAAACGTAAGAATCGTCTGAATCCGGCTCGACGTGAATATAACACAGATAAACCTGTGCCAACCGAGGTTCCGTTGATATCAAAAGACACAGCATACGTAAATGATGATGGCGAGATAATACGCAACACCGTCACTCGGCGGCTCAGCGGCGACTATGATTTCGTAAATACCTATATTGTAAACGTATATCCCGACACTACGGCTTGGATAAATGATTTTGACAATGCGTACAACGAACCATATGTCAGAATGTATTTTTCACATGGCGGCTATAACGACTATCCTGTCGTAGGAGTTAGCTGGGAGCAGGCAACAGCTTTTGCCAATTGGCGCACTGATTTTTTGCGTCGGTCGTTGGGTCGTGAAGGTATATATGTCGAGCCATATAGGTTACCGACCGAAGCCGAATGGGAGTATGCCGCACGAGCAGGCGTGAGTGAGAATAAATATCCGTGGGAAGGCGATTTGCCAATGACCGAGGATAAAGGGTGTTTCTATGCGAATTTCAAGCCGCAAGACGGAAATTATGTGCAGGATGGCCATTTGATAACATCCAAAGTGGGCACATATTCTCCCAATGATTTTGGCCTTTATGATATGGCCGGAAATGTGAGCGAATGGACTTCGACTGCGTTCACCGAAAGTGTGAGCAAAATGATGAGTGACTTGAATCCAGAGTATCGATATGATGCAGCACAGGAAGATACGTATCGGCT
>CAZRJT010000028.1:0-20960 GCA_964600585.1 uncultured Bacteroides sp. | reverse complement strand
AAGGCACTCATCGTGGCCGATGATGCAGCATGCGAGGAACTCAAGGTGGGCACCTACCGCTATTTCAAGGACATCGAGAGCGCCAACCTCGACCCGGCCACTCAGCTCTAAGACGTTTGGCAAGCAAGGGCAGCGTCCCATAAACTGATAAATGCTCCCCTCTGCGACGGCGGCAATCGCCAGTGCGGAGGGGAGCATTATCATGAATTGGCGGAACGTGCGGCAATGGTCGGTCAACCGCGCTCTTTGAGCGGGGAATAGATTAATCCGGGAGCTGCCTTTTTGCCATCGGGGGTGGTGAATACGAAGGTAAACATCCATTTTACGAGCCTGGTGTCGGCGGAGGAGAATTGCCCCACGGGGAGCTTCAGGAGCACTTTGTTCCAGCCTTTGCGAAGATTGACCGCAATCGGTTGCCGTGCCGTCATATTTTCATTTTCCAAAGCCGTTTCATTGCTGCGTTCCTTATGACTCGATGTCCATCGAGGGGGAGCGATTTCGACGTCGTTGACCCATATCTTGCTCTCCTTGAAGTCCCATTTCCCCTGCGGTGGCGGCAGGTCGGATTCGGAACGGCTGTAATTCTGAGTCTCGGCCTGAAGCCCCACACACATATCGCGTGGAGCGTAGACCCATGTGAACGCATAGGCAGTGTGGTCGGGCTTTGGGTCGGGATAGTGTGCGGGTATGAGCGTTCCCCACACGTGCCGGAGATATATCCCGGCACCTGATGCGGCCGAGGTGCCATATACGCTGTCGTTGAAAACGTATTGAGTCTTGAGGCCTTCGGTTTCGGGTGGAAAGACTGCGTTGAGGTCGCCTTGGTTTGGAAAGGCCTCGGTTATCAGCCAATGGACGTTGGTCTGCTTTACGTATGGGATGTCGATTGAGCGCAGCGTATTCTCTTTATGCCACAGCATCCTTCGTTCGAAGTCGGCGAAGGCAGCGAAGTCGGCTGCCTCGTCCTGAAACAGGTTCGTGCCGAGCCGGTCGAAATATTCCTCACCGCCACCGAGCCAGGCGCGTTCGGCCACGGCCATCATAGACGTATATACCGAGTTTTGGGCTATCAACGATGCTTCGTCGCGGATATATCTGTCGTTCCATAATGCCAATTCAACACCTACAATTCCGTCGTCGGCCATTTTATGACCATAAACATTGCTGCGATACAATGCCATTATGTCGGCATAGGTGTCGAAATGGTTGATGTAGTGGAATCGGAGATCCACAGCACCGACACCGGGCGTAGGCGTGCCCCGGTAGCTCCACATAGTCGTGAGGTCGATTTCGCCTTCCTTATATTGCCATCCGGGGTTCCAGGAGATCACTTTTTTACCTCGGCTGCGAACATGCCGCACCATCTGCGGCACGAAGTCGGCATCATTGAACCGCACTTCATCAGTGCCGATGTGAAAATATGGCACATCGAACGTGGCGCATGCTTCGTCGACAAGTTGCTTGAGAGTCTTAATGCCCTCGGGACTTTGCATATCGTATCCAAATGTGCGCGTGAATGCTCCGCTATGGCCGGGCATATCGATTTCGGGCACGAGCATAACATTATGGGCTTTTGCGTATTCCACCAATTCTTTGGCCTGGGAGATGGTGTAGAACATTCCTTTCTGGCGTTCCATGTTAGCGCTGTCGTTGAGCATAGGAAATATGCGGCTTTCGAGCCGCCAGGCTTGGTTTTCGGTGAGATGCCAATGGAACACGTTGAGCTTAACGGCGGACATCACTTTTATCTCGCGCTTCAACTCGTCGAGCGAAATGAACGTGCGCCCAGTGTCAATCATAAATCCACGCCACGGGAATGCAGGCCAGTCGACTATCTCGCATTCGGGCACTCGGCCACCTCCTTGAGCTTCGGCGAGCTGAATGAACGTCTGCATGGCCCAAAAAATGCCTTTGGCGGATGTGGCCTTGACATTCACGCCATCCTTAGACACTTTCAGGTGGTATGCTTCGTCGTTTGCTGGCGGCGCACCGGGTATTTCGTCGACAATTTCGCCTTTCACCTCGTATTTTGACGAATCGTCAATCGTGATTCCGCACTGCCGGAGTGCCTGACGCCAACTGTCCTCCCACACAGGCATCGCTTTTACGGCAGCGGATTTCAGCTTTAAAACAGATTTTCCGAACTTCACATCCTGCGGCATAGGCAACAGGGCATAGTCGGCAGCCGACAAGGCCCACATTCCAAGCCAAAACACCATACAGGTCAATGCCGCTACAATTCTCTTAGAAACCATCCTATTATCAATCAGCGACTTATAAGCATATATTGTCCCGAAGTGCCTGGGCCGACATTATAGCGAGTGAGGGCGTAGGCTTTCTGGGAAGCAACGCCGGATAGCGGGGATCCAAAGCGATAGATGTCGTAGGTGCTGTGACAGACCGGGCATTCGGCAATGTTGAGGTCGGACTGGACTTCGATGAGAACGTTTGTGCGACATTCGACAGGACATGCCAAATCGTAGGCTTTGAACTCGCCATCGAACCCGCTGACAAGCAGGACACCGCCGAATCCGGTGTACATCGTGGCCGTGTAAGGGAAGCCAACAGGAAGATACTGATTTTTGATAAATCGCCGATGTTGAAGGGCACCACTCACGCCGTAGGCATCCCAGAGTCCGACAGTGGGGAAGTCGATGCGCACGGCTACACGCGGAATGCGGTCGTCGTCGACCGTCTTGCATGCCGACAGAACCGCGGCCAATGCCAAAATGAGAATGGGAATGCGCACCAAGCCCATAAATAAAGTGCCAGAAAAAAATGAATAGGCTCAGGGCTCAGTGTGCGAAGAAATTGGACAGCATTTCGCCGAACTTGTCGGCGGCTTCCTGCATTTTCCCGCCGACCAACGGACGAAGCATAGCCGGTATGTCGACATCGATGTCGGCAGACACGGTGGTGGGAGTGTGGTGTTCGGGCGATATGTTTATGGCCAGCTTAAGAGGCACGGGCGACTGCTGCGCAGCCAGAACGACTGCACCGGGATTAGAGGCCGGACGGACGCGCTCAACGACTTTGAACACCATATCGCCTACGGGGGGCGCCGTGATTGTGATGGTGTCGTCGGAGAATTTCACGTTGCCGACTTTCTCCTTGAGATCGGCCGGAAGAGAGTCGAGCTTCTGCTGAAACGACGAAATGTCGCTGACTTTATCGAAAACATCACCGGCAGAAGCAGAGACTTCTACCGGTTTGCTGGAATATTTTGCCATATCGGAATCAGATTAGCGTTTAGGTGACCAATTTGCGGGATCCTTGCGCCATTCCTTGAGCGTGTCTACTTCGTCGGCGTGGATGTAGTCAGTGTCGAGGGCTGCTTCGAGCATAGAGTTATAATTGGAGAGGGTGCAAAGCTCAATGCCAGCATCCTTGAAACGTTTGATCGCAACGGGGAATCCATAGGTGAATATGGCAGCCATGCCTACGACTTCACAACCGGCCGCACGCACAGCTTCGACAGCCTTGAGGCTGCTGCCGCCAGTGGAAATGAGGTCTTCGATTACCACTACCTTCTGACCGGGGATGAGATTGCCTTCGATGAGATTTTCCAAGCCGTGGTCTTTGGGAGTGGAGCGGACGTAAACATAGGGAAGTCCCATAGTGTCGGCTACGAGGGCACCCATGGCGATGGCACCGGTGGCCACTCCGGCAATGGCGTCGGGAGTTCCGAAGTTTTCCATAATGAGGCGGCACATCTCAACTTTGATGAAGCTTCGCACTTCGGGGTAAGAGAGAGTCTTGCGGTTGTCGGTGTATATAGGTGAACTCCATCCAGACGCCCAAGTGAATGGAATCTGGGGTTGGAGCTTTATTGCACTAATTTTAAGTAGCTTTTCGGCCAAAAGTCTGTCTAACTGTTTCATACGTGACTTTGTTTATGGTGTTAGTTTTAACTGTTATTCGGTTGTGCAAAGATAGTTCATACAATTGCCAATTCCAAATTATTCGCGATACAATTCGCGCGATAATTTAAACGATATAGCCACCGACCAATCATAGAGAGACCGACTTTCCGGCGGGCAAGTCGACTGTCATCGGCTCGTCGCCAGGGAGCTTAACCTGGACCTGGCGAGCTTTAGGCGAAAACAGGGTGACGGCGGCGACTTTTCCATCGACCATTTCAGCCGACACGAGCACGCCTCCGACGGCCCTCAACTGGCGGAATGACACATCGGTCCAGTCGGAGGGAATCGCCGGGAATATGCTTATCACACCGGCGTGGCTCTGAAGAAGCATCTCCTGTATGCCGGACGCGAAGGCGAAGTTGCCTTCGAGCGTGAATGGGCGGTAGGTGAAGTAGGATTTTCCGGTGCCAGACTGGTCGCCATTGAGATGGAAGGTGTTGGGACTGCAGAAGCATTCGGCAAAAGTCTTGAGAGCTTCGGCAGCTCCGTCGCCATCGAGGGCACGGGCCTTCAGATTACCAAGCCAGGCGAACGAATAGCCGGTCCAATAGCCCGATCCATAGTGGTCGAGCTTATTGATTGTGGCATCAATAATGTGTTTCTGCTCCGGGCCTTGCGAGACGTCGAGCAAGCCGAGCGGATAGATGGCCATAGCGTGAGAGAAGTGACGGTGAGAACCATTGTAGGGAAAGCCTTTCGCAAATGTGAGCGCACCGTCGGAATCGACATCAAAATCGCCAAGCTGTCCGTAGAGCTCAGACCAGTGGCCGGCCTCGTCAGACAAATCCAGCGAATCGGCCGCCTCGGCAGCAATTTTGAATAATGAGTGGACGAGAGCCTGATCGTAGTTGGTCATAGTGGGAAACCAGGCATTTATAGAATTGTCGAAAATCTCAGGACTGGAACTATACTGGAAACGGCGAACTCCATCTTCGTCAACAAAGGTGTTCTGCTCCATATACGTTGCAACGTCCTTGATGAATGGGTAGGCCCTCGATTCAAGGAATCCGCTGTCGTCGGAATACTTCCAATGCAGATAGAAGTGATAGGCGAGCCACGCCCCAGCAGTCTGCGACATTGCATACTGAATCCAGCCACCCATAGGTTTGCCAACAAGCGAGCAAACTCCGGGAACATTCATTCCATCGGTTTCGAAATATTGGGCGGTGTACTCCTTGTAGGTGTCGCGCTGATTCCACAACGTATTCAGATATCCAAGCCCTTCATCGAGATGGTTACCGGCGTAAGTGGGCCAATAGCTGAGCTGTGTGTTCAGGTCATGATGGTAGTCGCCTTTCCAAGGCGGAAGCCGTCCATTGTCGGCAGTCCATACGGCCTGGAGCGATATCGGGTAAGAGTCATGACGAGTGACCGAGCCGAATTTATATATTTCGTTATCATATTGCCGCTGAAGCACGCTGTCAGGCAAAGTGACCGATGATTGCGCCCAATACGCATCCCAAAATCCGAGGTGAGAACGATAGTCGTTAGCCACTCCACGGGCGAGGGCCTTCGCGGTCAGGTCGGACGCTTCGTCATCGACCATCGAAGAGGTAACGCTCCATACGCCATACAGGGTCGAGCCGGATCGTTCCCAAGCAACGTCGATATCATAGAAAAAGTCGTTCCAACCGTTTTGATGATAATGCATTCCACCATCGCGGGTTTCGACAGAGCCTTGCGCGTATCCAAGCCGCTCGAGGTCGGCACCTGAATGTGCATTGTCGGCCGATGAAGCTGAGGAGGAATAGGCCGGGGGCACTATGGCTGGGAGAAATCCGTCGGGGGCATTCTCGACAACAAACCATCCGATAGGGGCATCGGCCTGCACAAATGTGTACATACGGACACCGCCGGGCCAGATGACCTCGCACAAAGCATTGTTGAGATATAGCCTCACGCATTCGGGTCGCCCAATGGAATCGAGCGGAAATTCAATTGCACCACCCGGAATCTTGGAAGGAGCAGGCAATATGTCGTAGGGCCAGTCGTATTTTGCCTGCACAGGGCGATAGTCACCGTTCTGGATGTGCTGCTTCACCCAAGAGAAACGATTGTTTTCGCCAGATATGCTGTCGAGCGGCCTCAGGTCCCAAAGGTCAGCGCGGTCGAGCGACATACGCAATGCATCGCCTTTACGCCACACCAGAGCCCCAACGTGAGCGTTGCCGAGCGGAATGGCTTCGTCCCAATGAACGGCAAGGCTGTCGAAAACGAGGTCAGAAACAGACGGCGACGTATGAAAGCCGGAACAGCAAGCCCCGACCAGCCACGCAAAGCACATCAACGCCGGATAAAGAATAAATGCCCGGCTTAGCTTCATAAACAAATTGCGTTGACACATAATAATCTAAGATGTCGTTAGGATTTTCACGAACAAATTTACTACAATTACCGGAATTTCATACGACCGTACAAGGAAAAACGTTGCATACACGGTTGAATTCTTAAAATATATTGCACAAAGAGCGGCAATAGATTTGGTAAATCGGATTCAAGTGTTTACCTTTGCATAAATATCATAAAAACCAGAAAAATACCAATTATGAAGCATTTACTTTGCAGTGCACTTGCACTTAGCCTGTCAGCGGGTGCTTTCGCCGTAGAAAACCCTGATTCGGCAGGATTCAAATTCACCGACGTAAAAGTGATAAAGACCACTCCCGTCGGCGACCAGAACAAGTCGGGAACATGCTGGTGCTTTTCGAGCACATCGTTCTTTGAGGACGAAATACTCCGCAAAACCGGCAAGGAGCTCAATCTTTCAGAAATGTTCACTGTATGGCATACATATCGCGACAAGGGCGAGAAGTTCATACGTATGAACGGCAAAATCAACTTTTCGCAGGGTGGAAGCGGCTTCGACGTGCCTTATGTATGGGCACTTTACGGCGCAGTTCCGGAAAGCGTTTATCCGGGCCTCAACTATGGCGAGGACAACCATGCCCACAGCGAACTCGAAGCAGGATTGTCGGGATATCTGAACGCTATCGTTAAGAAGCCTAACAAACGTCTGTCGACCGCATGGCAGAACGGCCTCGAAGGCATACTCGACGCATATCTCGGCGAACAGCCTGAAACCTTCGAGTACGAGGGCAAGACGTATACTCCGAAGTCGTTTGCCGAATCACTTCCGATAAATGTTGACGATTATATCGCAGTTACGTCGTTCACCCACCATCCGTTCTACGAACCGTTTGCCCTTGAAGTGGCCGACAATTGGGTGTTCGGTGAATATTACAACCTGCCGATGGAAGAAATGAAGGCCATCGTGGACAACGCTGTTGAAAAAGGCTATCCGGTGGCTTGGGCTGCCGACGTGAGCGAAGGCGGCTTCAAATGGGGCAATGGCTTCGCCATCATGCCTAAGGGTAAAACTGAAGCCGATATGGACGGTACGGAACTCTCTCGTTGGGTGAAACTGTCGGCTGCCGAGCGTGAACGTTCGAAATATAACATCAACGGCCCGTGCGAAGAAGTGACGGTTACCCAGGAAATGCGTCAGGAGATGTTTGACCGCCAGGAGACCACCGATGACCACGGCATGGAAATCGTGGGCTATGCCGTTGACCAGAACGGCAACAAATATTATAAGGTGAAGAACTCATGGACCGCCAACCAGATATATGACGGTTATCTCTACGTTTCAGAACCGTATTTCCTTGCAAAGACGCTCGACATCTATGTGAACAAAGAGGCTGTGCCTGCCGACATACTGAAGAAACTCAATCTGAAGTAAGCTCGCAAGGACATAGATAAAGGACAGGGAGGTGTGACGCTTATTCTCGCGTCACACCTTCTTTCTTTTTTAAACGAAATCAAACGCAGCGGGCCGATGCGGCGTTAAATGTATATGGAGCATCCGACTCCCATCAACAAACTATAACGACCTTTATATGCTAAAAGAGAATCTACTTCAAATATATGCCGAAAGTTTCAGAAACAACTGGAACCTGCCGGCCTTGACCGACTACGTGAGCGGCGATTCGATGACGTATGGCGACATGGCCACCCAGATAGCCCGAACCCACATATTATTCAAGGAGTGCGGGGTGAAAACCGGCGACAAAATAGCATTACTGGGAAAAAACACGATGACGTGGGTGACTACATACATGGCCACAATAACCTATGGCGCAGTGATAGTGCCGATACTTCAGGATTTCAACCCGCAGGATGCGCAACATATCATAAATCATTCGGATTCGGTGATGCTGTTCGTGTCGGAGAGCATTTGGGAACATCTGGAATTCGAGAAAATGCCCAAGATACGCGTCGCGATGTCGATTGACGAGCCAAAGTTGCTCGCCGAACACCCCTCCAATTCCAGCAAGGCGGCAAAATTGATGCGCCAGCGCCAAAAGAAATTCGAGTCAACGTATCCAAACGGGTACACTGCCGCCGACATCAAATATCCGATGCTTCCACCCAATCATCTGGCAGAAATCAACTATACGTCGGGCACCACCGGCTTTTCAAAAGGTGTGATGCTGTCGCTCAACAATCTTTGCGGCAACGTGGTGTTCGGCATAGAGTCGAATCTGCACTACCGCGGGTCGAGGTGTCTGTCGTTCCTGCCTCTGGCACACGCCTACGGATGTGCATTCGACATGCTCGTTCCGCTGGCCGTAGGCTCGCACATCACATTGTTGGGGCGCCTCCCCTCACCCAAGCTGCTACTTAAGGCCATGGCAGAAGTGCGTCCCAATCTCATATTGTGCGTTCCGCTGATATTGGAGAAGATTTATCGAAACAAGATCCTCCCAGTGATTTCAAAACCGTCAGTCAAAAGAATGATGGCTATTCCGCTACTAAGAGGCAGAGTGTATGCAAAAATCCGCAATTCGCTCATAGAAGCCTTCGGAGGAAAATTTGAAGAGGTGATAGTGGGTGGCGCGGCCCTCAACCATGAAGTTGAGGAGTTTCTGCATCGCATAAAATTCCCGTTTACCGTCGGATACGGCATGACCGAATGCGGCCCGCTCATAAGCTACACTCCATGGCGTAAATTCATCGAAGGATCGTCGGGACGCACACTCAAGGGAATAATGTTCTCAAAAATATTAAGCGACAATGAAGCTGTGATTCCTGGCGAAATATGCGTCAAAGGTGAAAATGTGATGAACGGCTACTATAAAAACCAGGAAGCAACCGATGCCGTACTCGACAAGGATGGCTGGCTCCACACAGGCGACATGGGCACCATAAGCGACGCAGGCACCATCTTCATCAAAGGGCGCTATAAGACGATGATATTGTCGTCGAACGGACAAAACATCTACCCTGAAGAGATTGAAGCAAAGCTCAACAATATGCCATTCGTGGCCGAAAGTCTCGTGGTGGAACGAGGCTCCAAGCTTGTGGCCCTCGTTTATCCCGACTATGAGGCTATGGACAAGAGCCGGGTAAGGTCGGAAATGCTGCCAAAGATTATGGCCCAAGTGACAATTGACCTGAACAAGCAACTGGCTCCTTACGAGCGCATCGACCACATACAGCTACGTCCGAGCGAATTCGAAAAGACTCCCAAACGCTCGATCAAACGATATCTCTACAAGGACTAAGCAAACATCCTGATTCGATAAAGATCCGGCCATTTGGCGACTATGCCAAATGGCCGGATCTGCGATTATCTATTTCTAAAAAAATCCAGATAGTTCAGAACTTTCCCTTGAGGACGTTCAAGGCAGCTTCGTAATCGGGCTCGTGGGTTATTTCCTCGACGAGTTCGCGATAGACGACTTTGCGGTTTTTATCAATTATTATTACGGCGCGTGCCAAAAGTCCGGCAAGAGGGCCGTCGCAAATCTGGACACCAAATTTCTGAGCGAACAGCGGCGAGCGAAATGCAGATGCGAAGATAACATCCTTGATACCCTCGATGGTGCAGAAACGTCCCATTGCAAATGGCAAATCCATCGACACGCATATCACCACCGTGTCGGTGAGCTTGGCCGCCTCTTCATTGAACCGACGCACACTGCGTGCGCACACTTCGGTGTCGAGACTGGGAAATATGTTAAGCACTACGGTTTTGTCTTTGAAATCGTGGCATTCGATTTGCTTCAAATCGGGGCCTGAAAGATGGTAACAAGGTGCGTCTTCGCCTGCCGCCGGCATTGAGCCGTAAACATGACAGGGCTGTCCGTTAAGATAGATGGTTTCCATTATATTATCACTTTTTTTTAAAATTTTTACGATTCGGGCTCAATCGTTACTGTATGAGAGCCATTTTCTGTATAACAACCGAACGTAGGTCATTGTTGTATCCAAGCTCAACTTGTGTGACAATTCCCTTCTTATCGGCAACAATCAGCACCGGAAGAGCGGTGGCGCCACAGTCTCGCGCAAGTCCACGAGCGTTTATTAGCAGATGCTCGCCCTTCCGCAACGATGGCACGATTTCTTCGGCGGAGTCGATATTGGTGGTCGCTACGGCCCAAATCACACCGGCTTCGAACGGGAGTTCGTCAATCGCTCCTCTGACATCGTTAACGAGGTCGGCGTTGAAGACTGTGCCGGGTTCGATGAGCGCAATAATAGTTGGCACGGCAAACGGGTCGCCGGCCATTCGGGTATACCGCTCGCCTGAAGCCGTTGGGAGCGAAAATCCGGGAAGTTTGGTGCCGGGAAGATTTTCGATGCGGAAGTTGTTTTCGCGGAAATTTTCAAACACCTGCGGATATATTGCCATCAGACGTTCTTCGGTGATAGGCTCACATTGAGCGTCGGCAGTGCTGTTTTCGTAATTAATCTGCACGGTCTGCTCGCTCAACGAACCGGGATTGTTTTCGAGTTGTATGCGTACGAGCATCTTGTTTTTGGGGTCGAACACGTATTCGCTCTCCTGAGTGACTTCGCCATTTATTATCATATCGGCTTCTATGACGGCATAATGCAGTCCCGAAATAACGGTGTCGGGGTGGAACGTGACTTTATATCGGTCGTCGGAAAGTATGCGCGACAGATCGTCGCCCACAATCTGCGGAATTATGTTTGCAAACTGGGCACTGCGCTGCACCCCATCTGCCTTAAGACCGCTGAGCTGCTTGGGCATAAAGGGAATGGAGTCCCAATCCATGTGATATTCCTGGAGACGCTCGCCACTATAACGATAGTGATGACCGTCGAAATAAGCTGAAAATCCTGACACCGGCTCGGCACGTCCGGTGAGCTCCCATTGGATGAGATAGTCACAAAGCAGGAGCGGGTCGCCGCCTGAATCGCGCGACGTGAGCTTAAGTTCGTAAACCACATCCTCTGAGAGCTGAGGCATCGACACCGTAAACCTGGCGTCGGACTGATAGCACTTTGCATTTTTAAGAGCCTCGACTATGTCGGCAGGCTCTTGGGCGTCTAAGCCCAAGGGCCATATTGCCGCACACATCATTAACAATTCTAATTTCCCTTTCATAAACAATAGTTGACGTTTTGCAATATAACGCAACCGGAGGAAAAAGAGTTCTGCAGACCGACATTTTTTTAAGGTGGACAAAAAAAACTCCGCATCGGCCACCTCGAATCGGGAGCCAATGCGGAGACGAATTTAAATTAGATTTATATTATGAATTGTTCGATTTATACATTGATTAATCGTCGATCGTACAGATTGAAACTCTGTTCCATGATTCTTCGGTGAACATATGTCCGATACCTTCGCCTTCGGATGTGATGCGCGATGCCGAAATGCCGTATTTCTTGATGAGGGCGTTCTTGACCGATTCGGCACGTGCAGCAGCCAATTTGATGTTGAAGTCTTCGTTACCATCCTGCGATGCATAGCCTTTAACAACTACCGTCGAACCTTCGTGATGTTTGAGATAATCGGCAATCATTTCCACGTTAGGCATCTGGTCAGGTGTGATTACCGAAGAGCCCAGACGGAAGAATACGTAGCGTACGCTCGAGAGAGTGTTGGTCTCTTCCTTAACCACCTGCACTGGAACGGGTCGATTCAAGCAGTCCTGAAGCTGTGCGGCAAGAGCAGCCGACTGAGCTTCGGAAGCAGCGAGGGCCATATTCTGCGCGGCCACGGCTTCACGCAATTCGTTGACCTGAGCATTCAATGCATTCACTTCAGCTTGGTCGTAGGGACGAATGCATTCGAATCCTTCGCCAAAGTTATATGTCACGCCGGCCATTACGTTAAGAGCAGCTTTGTTGGCGTTGTAGGCAGCCGACGACTGCGATACGCCACTCATATTCCAAAGCACCGATGGCTTAACCGAAATGGTGATTTTTTCTGAGGGATGGAAATTAAAGTTAAGCCCGGTTCGGGTAGCAAAGTAGTTTTGGTCATGTCCGTTGGCACTGTTTACATAAGTGTGTCCCCAACCGGCACCTGCCACGGCTTCAATGTCGAATGGACGTCCGCCACACTGATAACCGCCAATAAGATTGAATAGATTTACCGCTCCATAAGCTCCGAGATAACCGTCGTCGATAGCAGTTGAGCTATGTACGCGTCCTTTCCAGTCGGAAGTGTTGATGCCCCATATGCCTTCGACACCCATAGCGAACGATGGCGAAATCTGCTTCTGAAGATGCAGCCCCACGGTGGGGCGCATACCGCCGAAAAAGGCACTGTGCCTAAGCGGCGTCGCAATACCCCCGTCCACGCCAATCGACCAATTAGATCCGATGTTGGTTTCTTTTAAAGCTTCTTGTGCATGTGCCGTAAACAATCCTCCGGCAACCATAGCCAAAACGAGTAATTTTTTCATATTCTTTGCTTTTGATTAAGACTTCGAAGCCGACTCAAACTGGCCAAGAGATCATCAGTGTGAGTCTGCTCCGAACTCTGTGTGTTTAATATATTATTAATTAATTTCCATTAGTTAGTGGTGTGTGTTTTCGTATTTCAAAACGCTTTACACTAATTAAACATATGTGAAGGCATATAGTTGACTCGATCGATGATTTTTTTCATCGACACCTGAATATTTTAGATGGGGAATTGCTAATTTTGCATATTATTTGAAGATATGAACGCACTATATTTCCGTATGTTAGCATTGGGCTGGGCAATGCTCGCCTATCAGCCGGAAAAATTAGCCGGCCAAAACATAAACGACCCGGATTCCACTGACGTCAGAGAAGTGGAACTTGAAGAAGTGGCCATAAACGGCAAATCGTCAAACACGCGAAAGCTACGTGGGATAGCCGGCAATGCAGAAATAATAACGTCGGGCGAACTGCTCAGAGCTGCATGTTGCAATCTGGGCGAAAGCTTCACGACTAATCCATCGGTCGACGTTAGCTATAGCGATGCCGCTACCGGAGCTCGACAAATAAAGCTATTGGGACTTTCGGGTGCGTACGTGCAAATGCTCACCGAAAACATACCGAACCTTCGAGGGTCAGCGATGCCTTATGGCTTGGGGTTCATAGCCGGGCCGTGGATCCAGTCGATACAAGTGTCGAAAGGTGCCAGCTCAGTGAAAAACGGCTATGAGTCAATCACAGGACAAATAAACATCGAGCTAAAGAAGCCGCAGGCTGAAGAAGAAGTGGCCGCTAACGCATATGCCGATTTCAAAGGGAAGGTGGAACTAAACGCCAACGCAAATCTGCACTTGAACCAACATCTGTCAACCGCACTGCTCCTACACGGCGAAAATTCGTTTGAGGCACATGACGAAAACGGCGACTCATTTATGGATATGCCGCGCATACGTCAAGTGGCGGCCATGAACCGCTGGGCGTGGATGGGCAGCAATTACGTTTTTCAGGCGGGAATAAAACTTCTGGACGAGAAACGGCGTAGCGGCCAGTCGGATCATCGCCACCCTGCATCGTCGGATATCGCTGAATTATACACCATCAATGTGAATACGACACGTTGGGAGGGATTCACAAAAAATGCATTCATATTCGACAAGGAGAATGACGGCAACATAG
This sequence comes from uncultured Bacteroides sp., assembly GCA_964600585.1. Lineage (GTDB taxonomy): Bacteria > Bacteroidota > Bacteroidia > Bacteroidales > Muribaculaceae > Paramuribaculum. Next base: position 7,137 of record CAZRJT010000028.1, on the reverse strand, counting down.
CCCTCATACTTTCGGGATCGCACAATTCGCAGGATGCGAATTACGGCCGTAAGCTATATGGCGTGAATCAGAGCAATTTCTATTCATCATTGATGCTCGAACGCAAATGGGACTCATTACATAGCCTATCGACCGGACTAAGCTTCAACTACGACCATTATGACCAATATCTAAGGACTACCCACGACGCAACCATCGAGCCCGACCGAAGCAAGGAGATGGAAGGCGTTGCCGGAGCCTATGCACAATATACGCTCGACTATGACCATAAATTATTGGCAATGGGAGGTCTGAGATATGACCACAGCTCTATGTTCGGAGCCATGGTGACACCCCGAATGCACGTGAGGTGGAACGCGACTGACGCAATGTCGGTGCATGCATCGAGCGGCAGGGGCTACCGTACGCCACACGTAATGGCCGAAAACAATTATGTGCTGGCGTCATCGCGCCACATATTAATCGACGACAACATCAGACAGGAGGAGTCGTGGAACAGCGGAGCCGGAGCGTCATATTCATTCAGGCCCGGAGGCCGAAAACTCGACGTGAGCGCTGAATATTACTACACCCATTTCAGCCATCAATTGCTCACGGACTTCGATGCCGATGCCAACGCAGTACATTTCAAAAATCTGGACGGAAAGTCTTATTCGCATACCGCCCAGTTCGAATTGGGATATGAGGTGATGGACGAAATGAATCTGACTGCCGCGTGCCGATATACGGACGTAAAGGTGGACTACGGACGTGGACTTACTTCGAAACCGCTCACAAGCCGCTGGAAAGGTCTGGCGTCGGTGGAATATGGGCCTATGATGGGGCTATGGCAGTTTGACGTGACGTGCATGATAAATGGCGGCGGCCGAATGCCGACCCCCTACATAATGGCCAATGGCGAACCTGCATGGGAAAGCCATTACAACGCTTATGTGCAGCTCAACGCCCAGATAACGCGCAATTTCCGACACTGGGCCATTTACATCGGCGGCGAAAACCTGACCGGATACAGGCAAAAAAAGCCCATAATCGGCGGTGAGAACCCATGGGGAACAGGATTCGACGCGACAATGGTGTATGCGCCCATACATGGCGCACTCATATATGCCGGATTGAGATATACATGGAACCACTTTTAAGAAATAAAAATATGGACTTGAAACACCGTTTATCGACTATAATCATAACAGCACTCCTAAGCACTACGGCCATAAGCGCATACGGAGACGATTCGACAGGCGTGAAAGCCGAAGCCGTCTGGGATTTCGTGAACTCCATAGGTGCATGCGTACATATCCAGCACGGACAGGACGCCGGGAAAATCGCTCCGCTGCTGAAATATGTCGGAATACGAAATGTGAGAGACGCGGCCGACCGGAATTACGATATGAGCGGCCTCATGCACCTAAACAAGGTGGCAGGGGTGAAAATAGTGATCGGCCCCGGCAGCGGAGTGAAAGATGGCGACCTGGAGGCTACACTGGAAATGGCTCGCGAACTGCATCGCGGCGGCGCGCTGCTTGCCATCGAAGGGCCCAACGAGCCCAACAATTTCGGCGGACTGACTTATCAGGATGTTGCCGGAGGCGGACAACTTTCGTGGTTGCCCGTTGCCAAATTTCAATGCGACCTTTATCACCGAATAAAACGGGACAAGGACCTTAAGGACTATGCCGTGTATGGCGTAAGCGAAACCGGAGCCCAAACCGACAACTGCGGACTGCAGTTTCTGGTGATTCCCGACCGGGCGAATACGCTGATGAGCGCGGGAACACAATTTGCAGACTTCGCCAACTGCCATAACTATATGTATCACCCAAGCTGGCCCAATGCACCGCACGACAATCAGGTGTGGAACGCCGCCGACCCGTCGAAGGCATGCAGAGCCGACGGTCTGTACGGAAATTTCGGACGGACATGGCTGAAGGGCTTCGAGGGCTATAACGATGACGAGCTAAAAACACTCCCGAGAGTGACAACCGAAACCGGCACAAGAGTGGGTGAATGCGGCGGAGCGATAACCGAGCACATACAGGGTTGCAACTATATGAATCTGTTTCTGGCGCAATTCAAACGCGGATGGGACAAGACTTTCATCTACGAATTTATCGACGACCCCGACGGAGCATTCGGATTTTATGGAGCCGACTACACGACAAAACGCAAATCGGCCGACTATATGCATAACTTCACCACACTGCTAAATGACCACCGCAGGCCCAAATCCATGAAAAGCCTCGACTATTCGATCGGACACCCGATTCCGGTGACGGTGCATGACCTTCTGCTTCAGAAAAGCAACGGCGAACTATGGCTGATAATATGGGGCGAAAGCGTGAATGAGACTAATCGCATCGCGGTGGAACTGCCAAAACGGGTGAAATGCATCACAATATACGACCCGGTTTCGGGTACGGCTCCGATTGCAGACATGAAGAACGATAAAAAAATTGCATTATCGTTGGAACTGGACATAAGCGACCACCCGATTTTACTAAAGCTTAAAGATTAAACGGCTAATTTAGATTTGAAAGTGGCCAATGAACGAAGTTTTTTAGTACATTTGCAATTAAAACCCATAACTCAGTCAAATAACAAACCAAAAGATTGGATATGAAAAGGTTGTTCTCAATCATAGTTTTTGCCGTAATAGCCACCGTAGGTGCTATGGCAGGAAATCCGACGAAAGCATATTTCACCGTTTCCCCAAAAATGTCATGCGCCAACTGCGAAGCTAAAATCAAAAAGAATCTGCGCTACGAAAAAGGGATAAAAAGCATCGTCACTTCTTTGGACGACCAAATTGTGACGGTGACTTATGACGATGCAAAGACATCGCCCGATAAAATCATTGCCGGGTTCAAAAAGATAGGCTACAAAGCAACTCTGAGCCAAGAAAAAGCAACCACAGACAATAAGGAGGCGAAGTCAAAGGCCAAGGACGACAAACGCAAGTGATGACAAACGCCGGCCGACAGCTGTCACTTATAGACTTTCCGATAATCAACGACCCAAGAGGAAACCTGACGTTCATTCAGGACGATGATGCCGGACGGATTTTTACGTCAGTGATGTGGCATAAAGGCAAAATGCATTCAGCCATAGCACCAGACAACGTCATTGTCGTAGTTGCACTGTCGGGAAATGTGTCGGCGAGGGCATGCATCGTCGACGAAGCGCCCCGAATATTCGAGTTAAACCATCCGGCGACGGGCTTATATGCCACTAATGAGTGTAAGCTCGACATATCAGCCACAAACGTCGACTCGATATGGCTTCAACTTACAGTCGGCAATATGGAGCGACAGAACAATCGGCCATATGCCACCGGTGACAATACGACGGCATTAGACAGGCATGGTCTCTCATCCGTGGCCGATTGCAAGATGATAAAATTCGACAACAATCGGCCAATCGACATAGCGGAATACACTCCGTTCGAAATAAGGCGACTTTACTATCTTTACGATATGCCTGAAGGCGCCGAGCGCGGCGGACATTCGCATTTCGAAGAAGAACGCCTCATGGTTACTTTGGACGGATGCGTGGACGTGAAGGTGTTTGACGGCATCGAATGGCTTTCGTTCAGACTTTCGAGTCCGGAAGAGGCGTTGTACATTCCGCCGGGAATATGGCGCGTCGTAGAGAACATTTCGAAGCATAGCATATGTATGGCCGTGTGCAACAACCGATTCGACGAATCGGATTATGTCAGAGATTTCAATGACTTCAAGGCTCTCACTCGACTTAAAACCCACTCAAAATGAGCAAACGATATCCGTTTTTGGAATTAGGCACCGTCAATGCCCCGTATATGGAGGAGCTTATGGATTCGGCCAGAAGGGTAATCGAAAGCGGCCGATATATCGGTGGTGCTGAAGTGGATGCGTTCGAGCTTAAATTAGCCGAATTATGCGATGCGCCCTATGCTATCGGCGTGAGCAACGGATTGGATGCGCTTAAACTCATAATTGCCGGATATAAGGAATTGGGGCGTCTGAAGGATGGCGACGAAATAATTGTGCCGGCAAACACATTCATAGCATCGGCATTGGCAATAGCACACTGCGGACTGACGCCTGTGATGGCTGATCCTGATTACGACTTGATGACGATGACTTGCGATTCGATAAAGCCTTTCGTCACTGCCCGTACTCGTGCCATAATGCCGGTGGATCTATATGGAAGAGTAGCCTGGGATGACGAATTGGCTAAAATGGTGGAAATGAACGGATGGCTGGTCATCGAGGATGCCGCACAAGCCATTGGCGCACGTTCGCCAGCAAAAGGGCTATTCGGTTCTTACAAAGCAGGCGCGTTGGGCCACGCAGGCGCATTCAGCTTCTACCCTACGAAAAACATTGGCGCCCTGGGCGATGCCGGTGCCATCGTGACATATGATTCTCAGCTGGCTAAGACAGTTAGGGCCCTGGCAAACTATGGGCGAACTGACTCAATCAGTTATGGGCATATGGGATTTAACTGCCGTCTCGACCCAATGCAGGCAGCCTTCTTATGCGTGAAACTGAAGCATACCGACACGGAGAATGCCGACCGCTTCGCAAGAGCCGTGGCATATGACAATATGATTGACAATAATTGCGTGAATAAGCCCATAATGAGCCAGCACGTAAACAACTGTGTATGGCACCAGTACGTGATAAAATGCACGAAACGCGACGAACTCAGAGATTGGCTGGCCGAAAATGGCGTTGAAACGGCCATACATTATGCCGTGCCGCTACATCAACAGCCATGCTTCCGACGATTCGGCAACGTGCGTTTGCCGGTGGCCGAACGATTGGCTAATGAAATCGTGAGTTTGCCGATATCGTCGTGTACATCGGTACGCGACGCAAGCGAAATATCAAAAATAATCAACCGATTCGAATAGAGATGAAACGTAAGATTGATAAAAAACGACAGCTAAACAGCCGAACTCTGGTGCTTGGCATATTATTGATAGTCATAGCTGTCTCATTTAAATGGATTGATTCATCATCGACAACTCCAGTAAGATACGTGCAAAGTTCTGCCGACGAATTGCTGAAAGTAAACATTCCCTCCGATATACCCTCAACGCCATTGAATTATGCCGGGATGAATATCTCATTCAACCCCAAGATGCACATTCCCAATTATGTGGCCTGGGAACTAACCGCTGATGAAGCTACTGGCACAGAGCCGCGGTGGAATAAATTTGCCGCTGACGATTCGGTGGCGGGATGCGCGGAGTCGTACGACTACAACTATACCGGCTACGACCGCGGGCATATGGCTCCGGCCGGTGACATGAAATGGGACGCAGAGGCAATGCGCCAGACTTTTTATATGACCAACATATGCCCACAGGCAAAATCGCTCAATACCGGAGCGTGGAAAAATCTGGAAGAAAAATGCCGCACGTGGGCCAAAGTGGACAGTGCCATAATGATTGTCTGCGGACCGGTCATAAATGACAATATCACAGAATTCATCGGCGACTCGAAAGTGGCCGTACCTAAACGATTCTTTAAAGTGGTCTTGTCGCCATTCGCCAATCCACCGAGAGGCATTGGCTTTGTAATGCCTAACTCAAAGGTTAAAGGTGGGATGCAGGCAACGGCTATGAGCATCGACGAGGTGGAGGCCATAACGGGTTACGACTTTTTTAGCGCACTGCCCGATGACATTGAAAATGAAGTAGAATCACAAAATGATTTTCATCTATGGAGCACTTTGCGATAAACGACGATACGATATGCGCCATTTCAACTCCGACTGGCGTCGGGGGCATCGCCGTGGCACGCATCAGCGGCCCGAATGCCATAAGCATCTGTAACAGCGTGTGGAAAGGCAATTCGTTGGCCACACAGCCCTCCCATACCGTCAGCTATGGCCGAATAATCGACCCCGAATATGGCGAGCTTGACCGCGGAGTGGCAACAGTTTTCCGTGGACCGAAGTCGTATACAGGCGAAGATGTGGTAGAGCTGTCGGTGCATGGGTCGAAATGGATACAGTCGGAACTCCTGAAATTACTCATACGTCAGGGATGCCGAATGGCCACGGAAGGCGAATTTACACGCCGTGCCTTTGCTTCCGGCCGAATGGACCTAGTCGAAGCAGAAGCCGTAATCGATATGATTGCGTCGTCGTCACGCGCTTCACACCGCATCGCAATAAGCCAAATGCGCGGCGACCTGTCACAAAAGCTCAGCGAACTTCGAGAAAAGTTGCTCGAACTGGCTTCGCTGCTCGAACTCGAGCTCGACTTTTCGGAAGAAGAGGTGGAGTTTGCCTCCCGCGAAAAATTGCTCGGACTTGCATCCGAAACAAAGTCGGTAATTGATTCGTTGACAGCAACATTCTCAACCGGCTCGGCCCTGAAAGAGGGTGTCCCGGTGGCAATCGTCGGTGAAACAAATGCCGGGAAGTCAACTCTGCTCAATCGACTTCTGCAAGAAGAGCGTGCAATTGTGAGCGACGTGCACGGCACAACACGCGACACCATCGAAGACAACATAGACATCGACGGCACTCAATTCAGATTCATCGACACGGCCGGGTTACGGGAAACGTCTGACCCGATAGAAACCATCGGCATCGAGCGTACCCGTAAAAAAATCAGCCAAGCCCGCATTGTGCTGTGGGTAATCGATCCCACTTCAATCGAAAACCTAAACCACACGGCAAAGGACATCGCATCACAAATCGATGGAAATTCGGCATTGATAGCCGTGGTGAATAAATCAGACCTTCAATGCAACGACATCATTCCCACTCTCTCCGAACTATTGCCCCACAACACCCCCATCATAAAAATATCAGCCGCAACAAACTCCGGAATCGAAGGACTAAAGCATCTGATAGTTAAGACATCGGGAGCTGACAAAATCGCATCCGGAGAGCTTATGCTAACCAACATACGACATTTCGAAGCATTGTCAAATGCTTCACAGTCGATTGGCCGAGTAATCGGAGGCCTTGAGGTAAACATCTCCGGCGATTTCGTGGCACAAGACCTTCGCGAAACCCTCCACCACATAGGCGAAGTGACCGGCACAATCACTACTCCCCAAATACTCGCCAATATATTCTCGCGCTTCTGCATCGGCAAGTGATTAGTAATTACTAACGATTACAAAATCTCACATT
>CAZRJT010000027.1:0-21382 GCA_964600585.1 uncultured Bacteroides sp. | reverse complement strand
ATAATTCACTGATTGTTGACACCGCAATTATTTCACGTCTTCCATGAACACTTTCGCAGGCTTGAATGCGGGGATTTTGTGCTCGGGGATGATGATTGTAGTGTTCTTTGATATATTGCGTGCGGTCTTTTCTGAACGAGTCTTAACTATGAAGCTGCCAAAACCACGCAAATAAACGTTTTCTCCGTGAGCCAAAGAGTCTTTAACTACTTCCATAAATTTCTCTATGGTTTCGAGAACATTGGCTTTTTCAATGCCGGTTGACTTGGCAATTTCGTTAACGATGTCGGCTTTAGTCATTTTGTTTAATTTTATATAGTTATTATAAATGTATTGATAAGCAAATGGTTAAACTCAAACCTGCGATGGCTTGAATTTTGCAAGTGCAAATATCGTATTTTTTTTTCAATTAGACGCTATCAAACCAAGTTTTTTTAGCAATAAATCGCAATTATGCACTATCTTAGCTGCAAATAAATTTTGGTAAGCATAGGGTGGAGGGTATGTCGGAAAGGTTGTACACGATTCTCGCACCTGAAATGTTTTCGTTGACGGGTCGGTTGAATCTGTTGAAATAAATGGCGTTCCAGCCGGCGTTTAGGGCTCCGGCTATGTCAGTGTCGGGATTGTCGCCTATCATAAGGTGTCGGCGTGGATAGGCTTCTCCGGCCTGCGACATGGCGTAACGGTAAAGACGGATGTCGGGTTTGTTTATGCCGATATCGTCGCTAAGCACCATCAGGTCAACATAAGGCTCGAGCCCGGCCGATTTTATTTTTCGTGGTTGCACTTCCTTGAATCCGTTGCTGAGAATGCCGATTTTGCACCCTTCGTTGCGCAGTGCTTTCAGCAATTCGACGGCACCGGGCACAAGTCGCTTTTCCGAAGCGAGAAAGTCGAGATATATGGGGTCAAATCGTTTAGATAGCTCGGTGGCTTCGGTCGTCTCGGCACCGGCTTGGGTCAATGGGCGTCGGAAGCGTTCCAGTCTTAAGGTGGAACTGTCGATTAGGCTCATATTGTAGTCGTTCCACAATGCCATATTGTGCGATTCGTATATTGTGGCCCATTCTTCGGCTGACGCAAAAAAGCGGTTGAGTCCTTCTGTATTGTAAAGTCTGATGAGAGCCTGACGGGCATTTGCTTTGAAGTCAATCAATGTGTCGTCGAGGTCTAACCAGACCCAGCTTATTTCAGTTCCGTCATATGTCATATCGTGTGAGTGCTTATTTCGTTTTCGTTGTCGATGGGCAGATGTTCTTCGATTTCGCGAAGTCTTTTGACCACTTGCATCGTAACGGGCAGTATTATAATTTCATAAGCAGTTTTGAGCGCTGTTTGCGTAAGAATTAGCAGGCCGATTTCATCCCATGGCAGTATGCCGGCAAATGCTATCGGGAAAAACACGCATGAGTCAACTCCTTCGCCCAGAACGGTCGACACTATTGCCCGAAGCGAAAATCGGCGGTTGCCATCGTTACGTTTCATAATCGACATTACGTGAGCATTGACCATAGAGCCTGATACGAAGGCTATGAAGCTGGCCGCAAATATGCGAGGCACGGCTCCGAATATCAGTTGCATAGCGTCTTGCCCTGTCCAGGAGGCGGAGCCGGGAAGCCATACTCCAATCTGCAGCAACATCGACACTAGCAGATTCATCGCAAAGCCCAGCCATATCACCATTTTTGCCTTTTTCAAGCCGTATATTTCAACGATGCAGTCGTTTATGATGTAGGATATCGGAAACGTAATTACTCCGGCGGTTATGGTCAGGAATCCGAGGTCCACGACCTTTATCTCCATCAGGTTCGACACAATCAGGCACACGCAGAATATGAGCGTGAGCAGTAGAAATGTAAATGAAAAGGATGATTTTGTCATTTTCTTGTTTTTTACGAGGTAGCAAGCACTCGGTGTGATTATCAAATGTTTTCGGACGCAAAGTTAGTGAAAAAATATGACATTGCCACGATTGGCTGATGATTCAGCCCAATAATTGCCGGTATACGGAGTCGGTTTGTTCGATTACGCGCGCGGGCCGATAGGCCGACAGGTCGTATTTGCGTCGTCTCGGAGCGTCGAGTTTGGCTTTCATTATTTCGCCGAGGCTACGGCTGTCGCCACAGACGAAGAAATCGTCGGAAGATAGTTCTGGCAGACGGTTGGGTTGTATGTCGCTCGCTACTATGTCGAGTCCGGCGGCCATAGCCTCGAGCAAAGCAATCGACAGTCCTTCATCGTATGAAGGGAGCACGAACAGGGCGGCGTTGCTGTAAAGCTGGCGGAGCTTTTCGCCGGTGACGTAGCCGGCAAACACAACTTTGCCGCTTGTGTTCATGGAAATAAGACTGTGCTTATATCCATTCTGCTTGTTGTCGCAATCTCCGGCGATGACCACTTTGAATTCTTCCGGAATCCCTGAGGCCGCTTCCATTAACAACTCGAATCCTTTTTCCGGCGACAGTCGTCCCACTCCAAGTACATATTTTTTTGGTTCGAGGCCATGCTCCCTTATCAGGTCATCGTTTTTGCTCGGAGAACCCGCTGATATGCCATTGGGTATAAAGACAGATTTCTTTCGTACCGATGCTCCGAATTGGCTCATCATCGCCGGATTCACGAATATTATGCGCGATGCGCATCTTATGGCCACAGTTTCGCATAATTTCAGCAATAGTCTGGATGTTGGCCCCCATTTATGCTTATGGCGGTAATTTGAACTATGGTAAGTCAGCACAACTTTTATGCCTCGAAGCCTTAGCAACGGGATGAATAGGCCGGGCCCTATGTTATGGACGTTAACCACTTTCGTCGGATGTAGCAGGATGTGCATTGTCGCTAAAAAGGAATGTAGCAGTGCTTCAACTCCCTTTATGCGAGTCGATGGCAAATCGACGAATCTGATGTTATGATAGGAGCTTGAGTCGTTTTGGGTCACGTATGGCCGGCGGCGATACACCCGACACTTCACGCTGAGGTTCGGCAGGATGCTTTGGCAATGGCTTTCTGCTCCGCCTTGCACGTGGGGGAATCCCCGGATGCCCATTACGGCGAGTTCATTTTTCATTCCCAGGTAATTTCTTTCCCGCGCATTATGCGCCATTTATTTTTCAGTATCCACAATATCGGAATCCATGGCCGTCTCACCATGTCATGGCGTTCGGTGACAATGAAGGCGCAATTGCGTGTGCATGATTTCACTTTTTCCATCGCTTCGCGGGCTCTCTCCGATTTTAAGATATCGGAAAGTTCATCATCTTTGATGTTGCCTATAATCCATTCGTCGGCCGAGCCGTTGCATGGCGACACATTGCCGTGTGGATCGACGAAGAAGAAGTCGGACAATGCTCCGCAGGGTGGACGATATCCCGGCACGTCGCCCCTCAAACGTCGATGTATTGAACGGTTGAAGTATGCGCGGCCGTAGTCCTTGAGCCGTCCTTTGATGCTGCGTCGCTTTGATGTGAGCAGAGCCTTGACAAATCGTTCGTGCTCGCGTAGCGCATCGACACTTTCAATTTCGTTGTCATGCTTGTGGAAATACCACGAGTTGTGCACCGTTGAGTTGCCCAGTTCGACATCGAGTGCCACGCATAGTTCATAAAGCGACACGAGGTCGCGGTAGTTGTCGGGTGATATCACCACTGAAAAACCGATGTTTTTGCATGGTGTCTTTTTTAATTCGAGCATTGTGCGCAGCGCATGGTCGAAACCGTTATTCAGCCCTCGCTTTGTGTCGTTTACTTTCGGAAGTCCTTCGACGCTCACTCGTATTAATATTTTCGGATATTTACGTGCAAGTCCTACGATTGTCTCAGTGTTGTAGCCATTGGTGCTTAGCTCAAGCAACGATGATTTTGGATAGAGCGTGGCGAATATCTCGTCGATGTCTTTGCGCAGCGTGGCTTCGCCGCCAGTGATGTTGATTCTGAGTCCGTCAGGAAGTTTGGCATAGAACGACGCGTCGATTTCTTCGGCTGCCGACGTCGGATGTTGCCATATGTTGCACATATTGCAGCGTGCGTTGCAGCGGTATGTTGTTATTAGACTTCCTTGCATTTCATAAGCTTTCTATAAAGGTGTAACGTAGCCGCTATTTGTTTTATTGTGTAGTAATCAATTTTGATTTTAAGAGTCTGAATGCCGCGTCTGGGCCGTCGCATTTAAGCGTTGCTATGAGTCTGGCCACAGGCCATCGCAATTGTTTTGGCAACAGTCTGAATTGTTGTATTAGTCGATGAGTCAGGCGGTCGGAATCCGAAAGCCAGCTGCCGGCAAAGTGGTGTATGCTTCGAGTGTCTGGCGACAGTTCGATTTCGCCTGTACGGGTGTTTTTCGGGCTGAAGAAAGTCGGCGGATATATAGTGATGTCGGCGATGCGTTGACGCGACCCGTCGGCAATCCAGCCTTTTTTGCGCATCATAGCCGTGGTTATTTCAACCACTGTGGTTGAGTCGGGTGTATTATCTGGGTTAAGAAACGGCGATAACTCATAAACGGCCATAATTTCTTCGTAAAATTTCATACCGGCCTTAGCTCCAAGACATAGACCGGGAGCGATAGAAATGCTTGGGGTCGGTGAATTGCTATAAAATGTGTTTTCACATCCCATGAAAGCCCCTGAGGCAATTATGTCGTCGAGCGGTTTTATGATCTCTACGTCGGTGTCGAAGTACAATCCTCCTTCGTGATAAAGTACATAGAATCGTGCATAGTCGCTCACAAAAGCATATTTTCCCGCTGCATAGGCTGCACGGGTATAGTCGGTCATATTGATGTTGAAATTCGACTCGTCCCAGCGTTTTATGGCATAGTCGGGCATGAATTTCCTCCACGATTCGATGCATTTCATTGCCAGTGGAGGGAGGGGGCTATGTCCGAACCAGCAGTAATGTATGGTTTTAGGTATGCTCATATTGTTCCGGTGATTTTGGTTAATGACTTGCATACTTTTTGACGCATTGAGTCGGTCAGCAAAAATAAATATGTCATTATTCCACCTGTTAAGAGCCCCGATAGGGCGATTGCCATAAGTCTTACCGGTCCGCTGTCTATTAAGATACATTCAATTGCCGCTACTGACACTATTGACGTGGCTACCATCGCAGTTGGACGTAATATGCGGTTAACGTAGGTGGTTATGCTTAAGCCCAATTGTGATTTTACATCATATATGGAATATGCCAGATAGCCCGTCTGGCCGACTATTATGCTCCAGAAGGGGATGTTGGGGTCAGGAACAAATTTCATCGCAATGTATGAAACCGGAAACGACAGCAATATGAATCCTCTGCCGTATGTCTGATTTCGGCCGATTTTTCCGGTGGCGTTCACCGCCAGCCAAAGAGGAACGCACATTACGCCTATCAGCGAGTCGAAGAGTGCAAGGCGGGTGAATGAAACGGCGTAGTCGGGGATGTCCTTCAACCAGATGGTGAGCACAGTGTTTGTGTCAAATAATATCGGGGTTACAAGGATGAGCATAAATATGAATCCCAATGTCGACGAAAATCGTATGAGGGTTGTCATATAATCTATATCGTTTTCGGCATACGACTTTATTATTTGTGGCTTCACTGACGTGAAAATGCTTTCTGCAAAGCGATTTATGGCCGAACTTACTTGGAATGCAATGGTGCGGGCCGTATTCATCACGGGCCCGAAAAACAGATTCAGCAATATGTTGCCTCCTTGATATCCGGCAGCGTATGACAAACATCCGAACAGATTGTAGCCTATGAAGCTCGTGAGTTCCTTTACCAGTCTTTTATCCCAAATAGGCCTTAAACGACACTCCGGAAACCTGCGGCAGTAGATGGCGTAGAACACTGTGGGGAGTAACAGGCTTAAGGCCATGAATGCCGAATACCACTCCAGTTGGCTGGTCGATGCGAAAAAACGCAGTGCGAACACGTAGACTAAACGCAACGCTATTTCAGCTATGCACACATAGGCATATACCTTCATTTTTTCACGTGCGATTATCACCGAAACATACGGCACCTGGAGTATGGCTATTATGCATGACACTATGGCGAACTGAAACACCCAGTAGGCGGCTCTTTCGCTGTCGGCAGGAATGACGAGCTCGTTTTCAACGAACCATACGCCAAAGCCTTCGCCTAGTAGAAGTAATAGGATAGATGTGATTATCAGTAGCTCAAAACACTGATTGAAATAGGCGTTGGTGAGCAGATTGTCGTTTTTGCCGTGACCTATGCTCAGATAGCGTTGTGTGACATTTGATAGGCTTGAAGTGAAAAATCCGAGCAAGCTCACAACTCCGCCTACGGCCGAATATATTCCGAAATCGGTGAATCCAAGGATTTCGAGCGTTATTCTCGATGTGTATAGGCTCACCACCAACACGGTCACCATCCTTATGTTCATATATATGGAGTTGGTGATAATCTGTTTTGATGGTCGAGCGTTTGTCATATTAAAAAGAATGGCGGCGATGTTCTTTATTCAGGCAGCAGCAAAATGGCGATGTTGTCGGCAGTGACACCGGTGGCTTTGATTATGGCTCCAATGGTTTTACGGCCCATTTGTCCTGAAACGGCGACAATCATCAGCATCGTGTCGGGAGCATTGAGCAGCTTGCCGAGTTCGTCGAGACGTTCAGGATTTGCTATACCGATGAATATTGCGTCGTAATCGTGATGTTGGAGTTCCATCACAAGATTTTCTTGGAATTTCGGAGTCTGCAGACCATCGTTGTCGGTGGCCGTACTGGGCATTTCTATGGCATTCTTTCCGATTGACGCGTATGCGTCAACGATCATCCGTATCGGATTAGTTTTGGCAAAGTCGGCAACATAAACTTTGAGAGGGGAGTCGCAGGCGGTGAGCAATGAACGCAGGCGGTTGATTGAGCTTTTTGAGTCGGTCAGTGCAACCGTGCGTTCTTCAAGCCCTATAAAATGCATATCGGACGGTTCGTACACTTTATTATGTCGGCGCATATATAGAAGCGTTATCATAGTGGGCACGAACAACGATAAAATCAGGGCAATTGCGAATATGGCATATATCTTCGATCTGGAAGGCTTTATGCTTGAATATGCACGGTCGATTATGAATCCCGGCGATCCCGTTGAACTTAATTGCAGGAGCGCACTTTCGCGTTTCTGCAGCAAATACAGGTATAGCTCGTTCTTGATTTGTTTGTCGCGTATGAGATCGGTCAGTTCGCGTTCGATTCGAGGCATCTTTCTTAGGTGCGAAGTCGATTCGCCCACTGATTTCACCATATTATTATATGTGTTGCGCGATGAAAGGAGTAGGGTGCCGATATTTTCACGTATAGCGGCCTGCAGATTGTCGATGCGTTTCGATGCCTGCTCAAGAGCCGGGTTGCCGGGCTTTGCCGAACGTTTAAGTTCCTGGCGCGATGTAACCTCACGATTGTAGTCGGCTATCATTGACAGGGTGCCTTGCTGTTGGACGCCATTCAGCGATGTCATAGGCAGCAATTGGTCGGAGTCGGAATTTCCTATGGCATTAAGCACTTGCTCGTAATATTGGATTTCCGATGCCATCTTCACTATGTCGTTTTTAACATCGAGGGCATTTTCGAAAATAAGCGGGGCTTCGGCGGTAATGTCGACGGTGTTGTTCTTGTTTTTGTAATCTTCGACTTTATGTTCCGATTCGCTCAGTTCGGCTGAGAGCTTTTCGAGGCGGCTTTCTATGAACTCAAGTTCCTGGGCCGCCGTGGAGTGCTTGCGGTCGATGCGCTTTAGGTTATATTCGTCCATAAGGGCGTTTAGAAAAGCTTTGCCGCGTTCGGGATTTGAGTCTTTAAGCTCAAAGTCTATGCCATCTGACGTTTTGTTTGAAACATCGGTCGACACTTCGGAGTAAAGAGCCTGGGCTGCCGGATTATATCCGGTGAGTGTTATTTTTATTTCATCGTTGCCGATGGTCGAATATGTTTGGCCGGCCAGCAGCTGAATGGGGCCATAGATAGTTTGCAGCGTGTATGGAAGAGTCACATTGTCGGCTGATGTAAGCGTTTTTTTTAACACTCGTCCCTGGTATGCTTCTATGTCGGCTTTGCCGTCATGCAGACGGACTTCAATATTTATGCTCGACAGAAGTGTGTCAAGTATTTCATGCGGGGCCAGTGCGATTATCGGGCTGTTATTGAAAAGCGACTCTTTTTTCAGCCCATTTGTGCGGGTATAGGTGACGTTGAGGCCTAATCGTTTCACGGTTCTCAGCATTAAGTCGTATGAGTTGACGAGTAGCAATTCGTTGTCTACCGATGATGCACCGAACCCTCCGATCGAAAACAGCCTGATCATCGATGTCAGACCGGCTCCCATCTGCGGAGCGTCATTGTTGCTGTCTTCGATTATCATTGATGACCTGACCACGTATTTTGGTCGTGATATGCAGGCATAGGCGATGGCCATGCCTACGAATACGATTGTCGAGGCTATGTAAACCCATTTCAACTTCCGTGCTGAGCGGAAGAAACGGCGCAGGTCTATTTCGTTGTTTTCGGTCATTACGTGACGATTTTTATGTTTTGAATGAATCGGATTGGCTTGTAGAGTATAGGTCTGTATCCGGAAATAACCACGGATTTATGACAAATTAGGGCCAGAAGCATCATCATAATCATTCCGGGTGGTTGCACAAATGTGGTTGAGGCGATGCTCTCTATCGCAAGACAGGCAATGATGAGAATGCCGGCTATGTAGTAATAGCGGCCTCGATTGTAGTCGGCCTTTTGAATTTGGCGTAGAAAACCATAGACATAGCACCAGAACCATATGAAAATTATGATTCCGGCAATTCCGAATTGAGCCAACGACGGATAGAATGCGTCGCATATGAATTCCGACATAGTTGGTGATAGGCCATACACGTTGTCGATGCCATACTGGTGGTAGAGGGCTGAATAGCTTTCGCCTGACACAAACGAGCCGAATGAGGCGAGTCCGCTTCCGAACGGCAGGTGGTCAGCCAGCACCAATGCTCCGGTGGCATACATTACCGGGCGGGCATATGACTCGATGACGTTTGGGTCGAAATTGGTTCCTTCGCCCATCAGGAAGTAATATTGGATTTTATGCCAGCTGACGGCGATAACCGATATCACCGTCACTGTGCATAGTCCTAATCCGGTCACTGACAAACTTCGGAGCATTCCCGGACGATATGCGTAGAGCATAAAGACGGCTATCACGAATAATCCGAAATATTTTGCACGCGTGCACCCCAGGCCGATTATAAGCATTGCGGTTACGACGTACAATGCCTTTCGGGCTATCGTTCCGTCGGGTTTTATGCTGCAATAAAGATACACGATGGCACTTACGAAACATCCGATTCCGCAGTAGGTGATATGTACTATCAAGCTTTTTATCGTTTGGTTGCCGGCAATGAGCAATGTCAGTATGCATCCCGTGGTGGCCAATGCTGATATGCGGAACACTCGTTTGTCGGCTTCCGTAAGTTCAGGGCCTATGGCAAGCACCACTGCGAATGGAATGAAAGGCTTAAGCTGGATGATCCAGTCTTTGGCTATGGCAGTGGGGGTGTTGTAAGATAGCGACAATGAATATAGCGCGTATAGCGACATTACCGCCATTATGGCCCATAACACGCCATACCGACGCCAATTATGGTTTACGCAACTGTCGAAAATTGCCAATCCTAAAAGTGCGTATGAGCATAATTCGTCGGCGGATTTCAGAAATGACAGGCTTGGCAGCATTAGAATAAAGCTTCCAATCAGTATGAATATGCATATCCTGTCGGTGCGAATCACGATGCGGCGTTTAATGGGTTTAAGGCATTGATGTTGGCGAATGTCATTTCACTGACAGTGCGATTATGAGAGAAGCTACGACTGATGTTGCGCTCACGATGGTGGAAATCACGGATAGTTTATAGGCGTTGTTTTGATTGTATTTCGAGTTGGCCTGTTTGATGTCGTTGGGCTCTACGATTACCACGTCGTTCTGTTTCAGATAGAAATATGGCGATGATGCGACTGATGCATCCTTTAAATTGAGACGATGGTAGGATTTCGTCCCGTTCTCTTCACGCAGTATTATCACTGACTCTTTGCGTCCATAGGCTGTTATGTCGCCCGCTTTGGCCAAAGCATCGAACACAGATATGCGTTTCGACGGCGATGATATTGTCTGCGGATTTCCGACTTCACCTATTACCGAAACTTTGAAGTTGACGAGCTCAACTCTTACTATCGGGTCATTCACCCTTTCCTTTACAATTGAAGTGATTGTGTCGGTCAGCTCGTCGATGGTGAATCCGGCTACGTGCATAGTGCCGATTACGGGCAAGATGATGTTGCCTTTCGAGTTTACGATATATGTCTGCTGACTCGGTGTGGTGGCTTTTTTCAAGTCCGATTCCAATGCCGGATTTACGAGCGGCAGATTATACTGGGCGGTGGCTTCGGGCGATATGGAGTTTACAGTGATGAGCAATTCGTCGTCGGGTTCAATGCGTAGGTCGTAGCTCGAAATGCCTAACGTTCCGGTTTCTTCTGCCGGAAGATTGGATAGGTACGACAGGTCGCGCGTAGTGTGGCAAGCCGACATCAATATCAGCGTCATTACAGAAATCAGGACCGTGCGGAACGTTAGTTTTCGCATAATGCAAGAAGTTTATAAAAATAACGTTATTGCCAATGCATTATTGTGGCTCTGTGGCTATTTGTTTTCTGCATCAGGGATGGTGGGAATGGTGAATACGAATCTTGCTCCTATGCGGTAGGTCTTATCCAGACGAATCGAGCCGCCGAGCAGTTGCGATATTAGTTTGCATATATACAACCCCAAGCCGGTGCCTTGGGAATAGGGGTCTATTTTTTCGAATCGCTCAAAGATGACATCTTCTTTTCCCGGAGGAACGCCGATGCCTGTATCGGTTACATAGAATGTGGCAGTAGTGCGGGTGTTGTTAAGTTCGTATGAAAAGGTGATTTTCCCCTTTTGAGTGAATTTTACGGCATTCGACAGCATATTTATCAGCACCTGTACGACTCGTTGCGAGTCGGTGTAGATTAGCGTGTCGTGGTCATCCTTGTTTAAAAACTTGAACTCCACCCCGTCTGGAATGCGCTTCGATATGGCGGTTATGGCCATATTGCACATCATTTGTATCGATGCGGAGCTTTTTGAGATAGACTTTTTGCCCGATTCGAGGGTCGATGTGTCGAGGATGTCGTTTACGATGGTTTGAAGCAAGTCGGAGTTGAACTTCACGAGCGTGGCGAAGTGGTCGAAATATTGCTTTTTATCGCTGTCGATTGCACTGTCGACGATGAGCTGTGAATATTCCACTATGTTGTCGAGCGGAGTCTTCACCTCGTGGCTTACGCTGTTGATGAAGTCAGTTTTCTGTCGCTCGGCATTGTAAGCTTTATCGCGCGATTTTATAAGGTCTTTTTTTGCCAGTTCCAGGTTGTCGCGCTCTTGTTTGAGCGATTGGTTTGATTCGGAGAGTTCTATGGTGAGACGTCGTGTACGCAGATAGTTGCGATAAAGAAATATGAGCAATATCAATATGCCGACGATTGTGAATGCCAATACTCCGATGAGATATTTGTTGGCCGATAGCAGGGCCTCGCGTCTCTCTATTTCGAGCGTGTTGTTTTGTGAGCGCAGGTCATCGATGTCGTACATTACCTGGAGCTCCTTATAATGGTCAGATGCTCTCAGGTCAATGTAGTCCTCGAGCAGCTTGCTGTATTCAAGCGCATATTTAGAAAGGGTCTGTTGATCGTTGACCTTGTCGGCGGCATTCATCAGCTCTTTCATCAGCTGCATTTTCATTGACGCGTTCTGCGGGTTGTTGTATTGGCGTTCGAGTATCGGAATTGCTTCTTTGTAACGCTTATTTGCAAGCAGATAATATATCAAAGCTCTTTCATTGTGCTCGAAATTATATTTTGCCCGATAGTTGATTTTTGTAAGTTCTTTGATTTTGTTGTAGTATCGGTTCACTTCGTCGAGTGGCAATCCTTTGTAATTGCTTAGTATGCGGCGGTATGAATTGAATTTCATATCGTCGTAATTGCGATATTTTCTACCTTGCTTGATGTAATTGTTTTGCATTACTTTGATTTGCTCCAGCAGCTCAAGGTCGCTCTCGATTGCTTTTTTATGGTTGTTGTTAAGCGTGTATATGATGGCGGCCATTGTGTAATAATAATTGCGTAAGGCATAGGAGTCTTCAGGCAATTGGTCAATGAGCTGTTTGAGTTTTGCAAGGTTCTGAGGCGCAAGGTTGCTTTCTGAGTCAAATCCCAGAAAGATGCACATTGCAAATGTTCGTTCAATTTGTTTGTACAGGTCGGTAGGTTTGTCTTTTGACCAAGATTTCAACACTTCGTTGATTCGTTTCTGTCGCACGTGTTCGTCAGAGTGCCATAATTGCGATGTGATGCGTTTCAACGATATGAATGTTTCGGCGTCTTTTTGGTCGTCCGATGGCTCCATCGCTATGATGATCTTTTTCAGTTCTGCAAGTATGGAATCGTTGGTCGAATTCATATTCGCCATATGCTTGAGCATATCGATTTGAGCCTTTGTGTCGCCGGTCCTTTTAGCTAAATTATATATGGCGTTAGATGTATTAATCGTTTCGACACGGCTTGAGGACAAGTCGAATATGTCGTATAGTATACGTATGCTGTCGGCTGCCGATTTTGCGGTGGTTAGGACGGTGTGTAAACTGTCGGATATATGTGAGTTCGCATTTTGGGCTTTGGCCATATTGGGTATTAGCAGTGCCAGCGTGGCAAATGTGGCTATTGCAAGTCTATGCATGATTCGAAGATATTAGCGATTGGTACTGCAAAAATAGTAAAACTAATCTGCTTCTGCAATAATCTGTGCCGTACTTTCAGGGCAGCCGCATCAAAATTTAGCCTTAAGGAGCCACTATTCAGATAGTCATTTAATGGGCCGGCCTTGAAACGTCTTTTCTTCAGACTGTCCTTGTAGATATACTTTTGATTGCCAATATTTGATTGTAGGTTTGTTGCCGATGTTGAAGTCTTTTCTGGTCATGTATGCGTCTACGGCGCTCATCAGCGGCTCGGAAGTATTATGATGAGGATTGCAGTCATAAAGAAAAAAATTTGTGTATCTTTGTATATGTATATAATTATCAAAAATATCAGCCCCAATGAATAAATCGTTAGCTCTAATTATGCTTCAGCTGCTCACCGCTATGCTCATAAGGGCCAATGAGATATCGGTATATGCCCTCCGATGCGGTGGGCTCACATCGCCGGTAGGCATTGAATCCACGCCTGCGTTAGGTTGGAAAATCCATTCTTCCGACCGAAATTTCCTCCAGTCAGCCTATCGGATTCAGTTTTCTGACAATGATAGTTTTACCGGCAAACCACTATGGGATAGCGGCAAAGTAAACTCAGACAACTCCACCGATGTCAGGCTGACCGGTATAAGCCTGCGTCCGATGACAGAATATTTCTGGCGCGTCAGGATATGGGGTGTCGATGGCTCGAAATCAGCGTGGAGCCGCCCCGCGAAATTCGTCAGCGGAGTGTCCGACGGGTGGAACGAAGCGGAATGGATTTCTATGGAGGAGGATCGCGAACGCGTAGTTCCGGCAATCCATTTTCCAGATGTCAAGCGGGTGATAGGCGACAGAAAAGTCGCCGACTATACCCTGCCTCTGTTCAGGAAGGAATTTACCGCCGGTAAAGATATAAGGTCTGCTTATCTTTTCGTGTGTGGCCTCGGGCATTTTGAAGCCTCGGTCAACGGACGCAAAGCCGGCAATCATTTCCTTGACCCGGGGTGGACGATGTATGATCGTGAGGCTCAGTATGTGGGCTTCGATATTAGCGATATGATCAGCGAAGGCAAGAATACTATATGGATAACGCTTGGAAACGGGATGTACAACATTCCGGCAGTGCGCTACTATAAGTTTGTCGGCTCTTTTGGTGCGCCGAAACTGATTTCTATCCTGCGGGTTATCTACAATGACGGGCATGCCGAAGATGTGGTTAGCGACACATCGTGGGAGTGCCGTCGCGGACCGATTACGTTCAGCAGTATATTCGGAGGCGAGGACTACGACGCCCGTCTACTCCACGATAGGTTCCGATGGGAACACGCCATATCAGCCCGTGGCCCCGCCAATATCAAACCGCAGCTCGGCACCGCTCTTGAAATAAAGGAAACCCTATCGCCTAACGCGGTAAGCACCAACAAGGCCGGTCATACGCTATACGATTTCGGACAAAATATGTCGGGCATACCCCAGATTACTGTCAAAGGACAAAAAGGGCAAAGAATAATAATGCATCCGGGCGAGCTGATTGATGCCGACAGCTGCATAAACCAGAGTGCGTCAGGAGCTCCGTATTATTTCACATATACGTTGCGCGGTGACAGTGCCGAAACATGGGCCCCGCAGTTTTCTTACTATGGATTCCGTTATATAGAGATTGAAACGGATTCAACCAACGGTTCTTCGCCCGAGATTCTCGACGTCAAGGCACACCACACAAGTGCGGAAAACCAAATCACAGGTAGTTTCCACTGCTCCGAGGAGCTGTTTAACCGCATCTACCGCCTTATCGACAATGCTATGTCGAGCAACACGGCAAGCGTGCTCACCGATTGCCCTCACCGCGAGAAACTCGGTTGGCTCGAACAGACGCATCTTATGCAAAATTCGCTCTCCTATCGACGAGATATGCGGCATGTCTATAAGAAACAGATGAGCGATATGGCCGCTTCGCAACTCGACAACGGCGCAATACCCACAATCGCGCCCGAGTATGTGAGGTTTGAAGGTGGTTTCGAGGATTCACCCGAATGGGGAGCGGCATTCATCCTGTGTCCCTATCAGGCATGGCAGTGGTATGGCGACACAGAGCTGCTGCGTGATTATTATTCGGCAATGAAACGCTACACAGACTATCTCGCCACACGTGCCGTCGGCAACATTATAGTCTACGGACTTGGCGATTGGTACGACATCGGCCCAGGCGAACCGGGCTTCTCAAAACTTACCACTCCGGGTGTTACAGCTACGGCAATATATTTTCAGGTCATCACCGTAATGGCGAAGATAGCCCGTATTCTCGGAAACGAAAGCGATGCTGAGAGATACTCGGCTCTTGCTGCTGAAATCCGCAAAGCGTTCAACGAACGATTCTTTAACCCGACCGAAGGTTATTACGACCGAAATAGCCAGACGGCTAATGCCATGCCGCTTGCCTTAGGCATTGTCGAGGACCAGTATCGCCTTACGGTTGCACGCCATCTCGCCGACGACATTATTTCGCGAGGCTATGCCTTGACCGCGGGCGACATTGGTTATCGCTATCTGCTGAAAGCGCTGGAAGACTGCGGTCTGTCAGACATTATATACAGTATGAACTCCGGATTTACCAGTCCTGGCTACGGTTGGCAACTTGCTCACGGCGCAACGACACTGACCGAATCGTGGCAGGCCTATGGCTCCGTATCAAACAACCACATGATGCTCGGTCATCTGATGGAATGGTTGTTCGGAAGCGTGGGAGGTATTCGTTTTAACGAGGAAGAGGGGTCGCGCCACATTATGATTAAACCAATGCCCGTCGGTGCACTTACTTCGGCCGAAACTACCGTCTCAACGCCTTATGGCGAAGCCGGATGTCGATGGAAAATAACTGAAGGGAATATGAGTATGGCACTCTCAATTCCGGCCAATTCCCGGGCAACGGTTGTGCTGCCTGGCTATGCCGGTGGAACTCTGACAGACTTCGGTCGCGAAATCACGCCGACACAGGATAACACCCTAAGTCTCGGTAGCGGCACTTATCTGTTGGAATATCCGGTCACGGATTTTTCATTGAAGTTAAAATAGAATTATAATTCTCTCACCCGATTCTGTGTGAGTTGGGTGAGATTTTATATACTGATTACTGAGATCGATTTAATCCTATATTTTATTGTTTTTGTAATATTAAGAGCATCATCTTATGTGTAAAACTTATGGATAGGCTTCTCATCAGAGCAGCCTGAACCACGGTGCTTCGACATAGCTTCGCTCAAAAATAGAATTTTAGCTATAAATATAAGCTCTGTCTGATTTTAAATCAAAGGCCCGTGCCGGGCAAGTGAAATCCCTGTTAAAAAGGATAGGTAATTTGGGCGGAGATTAGTAACTTTGCACCGTGAATATGGATCCATCTTTATTGTCGACCGATTTTTCCGATTTTACGTGGATTGTTGCTGCGATTGCACTATTGGCGGTGACATATCTGCTGTGTTTTATGTTGCCACAGCTTATCAGGGTGATTCGCACGGTGCGCATATGTGCCGGTGAATCTCAGCAAATCGACGGCACTTATCCGTCAGTGTCGGTGATAGTGTACGCCAATACCTATGCCTGGAATCTACCGGCACTCGTAGACGGATTGTTCGCTCAGGATTATCCGTCGACCGTGGAGGTGGTGGTGGTGAATGATAATTCTGCCGATATGACTGAACATGTGATGGCTTCTCTCCAGGCCCGGTATCCTGCACTTCACTATACGTTCGTTCCCGGTGAATCGCGTAATCTAAGCCGTCGGAAACTGTCGATTACGCTTGGAGTCAAGGCTGCGCATAATGAAGTGGTGTTGCTCACCGACGGCAATTGCCGCGTGCCTTCGCCCAACTGGATTCGGAATATGATGAGGCATATAGCGGCCGGCAAAGATGTGGTCATAGGCTATGCTGCCCCGGCCGTGAAAGATGGAGTGGTTGAGGGCCATTCGCGCCGATTGAGGGCTTTTGATACGGTGTGGGATGCTGTCCGGTATCTGTCAAGGGCCATATCGCATAAGCCGTTCCGTGGCAACGGATGTAATCTCGCCTATCGCAGGGAAGTGTTTTTTGCCAATAAGGGGTTCTCTAATTCATTGAATCTGAATTATGGAGACGACGACATATTTGTCAACGAAGTCACCAATTCGCGCAATACCGCAGTCGAACTATCGCCCGACTCCATCGTTGAGGTCCTTGAAGAAGCTCCGGCTTATATGCATGGCGTTAATCGGTTGCGGCATAATTTCACCTCCCAATTCTTGCCGCGGGCTCCATTTGCGCTTTATGCCTCGTTTGTGTGGGCATGGTGGATATGGTTTCTGGCGTCGGCATTGGTGGTGTTGCTCGCATTCCCTTCGCTGTGGGCTATGTTGGCCGTTATGGTGTGGTCGCTTGGGTTGTGTGTGCCTATGATGGTGTTGTGGCGTAAGGCTTCCAAGGCACTTCGCTCCCGGCCTATTTTGCTAACGATGCCGTGGATGGTATTGTGGCGCCCGGTTTACGATTTGGTTTATGCCATCCGTGGCGAACGTCGGCGCGAACGAAATTACACTTGGGGTAATTCGCTGACATAATTCAGACGATAAAGCGTTGGCCGTTTACCATCTGAGGGTCACGGCTGTGCTGTCGAGCTCGGATCCGCATGGCGGATTCAATTTTTTCACCTGTACGCTCCCGCTTTTTATCATTCCGAATCGTTCGCCAAGAGCTTTTGCGATACGCCAGGCAACGTGCTCGAGCAGGCGTGATGGTTTGGACATTTCGGCCTTTATCACCTCTATAGCCTCGGCATAGTTCAGGGTTGAGGCGATGTCGTCATTAACAATCGCATCATCTACGGGATAGGTAAGGTGCGCGGTTACTTCAAATCTGTTGCCTACGGTGTTTTCCTGAGGCATCACGCCGTGGTGGGCGTAAAGCCTCAGTCCGTTTATTTCGATTACTGCATCCATGTCGGTACGGAACGATTGCCCTATCTTCGGCGTGAGCGGTTTCGGCTTCTGCTTCTTTGTTTCTGCTTGCGGCGTGTACCCGGATTTTCAGAAATGAGTTTTGCCGCGCTCCCGGTCTTGCCGAGCATGTCTTCACCTTCGCGCGTGGTGCGGTCGTCGATAAGGGCGAAGTCGAGCTGTTTACGGTCGAGATTGGTGCGTGCCACCTGCACCTTCACCTGGTCGCCGAGCCGATAACTTATGTTGTTTCTACGTCCGATGAGTCGGTAATTCTTCTCGTCGAAATCATAATAGTCGTCGGCCAAGTCGCGCACCGGCACCAGTCCCTCGCATTTGTTTTCGTCGAGTTCGACGTATAGCCCCCATTCCGTGACGCCGGTGATCACGCCTGTGTAAACTTCGCCAAGATGGTCGGCCATATATTCCACCTGTTTGTATTTTATCGACGAGCGTTCGGCGTTCGATGCCAGTTGTTCCATCTCGCTCGAATGCTTGCATTCGTCTTCGAGCTTCTGCAGGTTCACGCTTCGTCCGCCGTTGAGGTATCGTTCGAGCAACCGATGCACCATCATGTCGGGATATCGGCGTATCGGCGATGTGAAGTGGGTGTAATAGTCGAACGACAAGCCGTAATGTCCGATGTTTTCGGTGGTGTATATGGCTTTGGCCATTGAGCGTATGGCAAGTGTCGAAAGGAAATTTTCCTCGCCTTTTCCTTTCACGTCGGCGAGCATTCGGTTGATGGACTTATTGATGTCGCGCGACGAACCTGTTTCTTTCACCCGGTAGCCGAACGTGCGTGCAATGCGGCTCAGCTCAAGCAACTTGCCGGGCTCGGGCATATCATGCACGCGATATACGAAGGCCTTTGCTTTCTTCTTTTTGTCGGGTTTGCCTATTGCCATTGCCACTGTTTTATTGGCTAATAGCATGAATTCCTCTATCAATTTGTTGGCATCTTTCGATTCTTTGAAGAACACGCCTGTAGGATGGCCATTTTCGTCGGTGTCGAATCGCACTTCGCAGCGGTCGAATTCAACCGACCCTTCTTCATAGCGCTTGTTTCGCAATATTTTTGCAAGACGGTCGAGTGTAAGTATCTCGTCGCTGAAATCGCCCTTGCCGGTTTCTATCACATTCTGCGCTTCCTCGTAAGTGAATCGGCGATTGCTCTTCGTCACGGTTCGGGCGATGCGCGAATTCAACACGTTGGCGTTTTTATCCATTTCGAATATCACTGAAAACGTGAGTTTCTCTTCGTCCGGCCGCAGCGAGCATATTCCGTTGCTCAGATGCTCGGGCAGCATAGGCACCACACGGTCTACCAGATACACTGAAGTCGCTCGTTTTTCGGCTTCGCGCTCTATTATGCTGTCGGGTTTCACGTAGTGGGTCACGTCGGCTATGTGTACGCCCACTTCGTAATTTCCGTTCTTTAAGGTTCTTATCGAAAGTGCATCGTCAAAGTCCTTCGCATCTTTAGGGTCGATGGTGAAGGTGGTGACGTCTCTCATATCCTCACGTCGGCCAATCTCTTCGGGCGTGATTCCGGGGCCTATTTTGTTGGCTGCGGCCTCCACGTTTTCGGGATAGCGGTAGGGGAGTCCGTATTCAGCCAGGATGGCATGCATTTCGGCGTTGTTTTCGCCTGTTTTGCCAAGGATGTCCACCACTTCACCTTTCGGATTTTTGGAGTCGTCGGGCCACGATGTTATGCGCACTATTGCTTTGTCGCCTGTTTTGCCACCCTTAAGCTTGCCCTTAGGGATGATGATGTCCGTCGCAAGATATTTTGAGTCGGTCTGCAGATAGGCATATTGCCTTTCCACCTGGAGAGTGCCGATGAAGTCCTGCTCGTTGGCCTCGATTATTTCCACCACCTCGGCTTCGGGCTCGATGCCTTTTCGGCGCGCTGCCACTATCACTTTTACCTTGTCGCCGTTCAGTGCGTGCATCGAATTGCGTTCAGCCACCAGGATTGTTTCGCCGTCGGTGTCAGTCACCACGCTGTTTTTGCCGTTGCTGCGGCGCACGAACGTTCCGGTGGTGATGTTGCTGCGTTGTGGCGATTTATATTTCCCCGGCGACACCTCTATTAAGTCGCCGTCAAATGCCAGTTCGGCCAGGTACAAAGCTATGGCTCGCTGCGCCGCTGTTGAGTCGGCGTCGATTGCATATGCCACCTGTTTATAATTGAACGTGTTGTTCTTTTGTTGCGATATATATTGGTCGACAAGAGGTCGGAGCTCCTTGACGGGCGATTTGCGGGATGATTTCTTAGTTGAACGTGCCATAGTGGATGGAATATATGTATTGCTGATTAGATGGTGTCCCAATGCGGGGCCTCTGCATATAGAACGCTTTTATCCCCTTAAAAGTTATATTGAGAGAGGCGTGACGCACCATTTGCCGGCTCGGCCGTCAATGTGCTTCACGCCTCTGTGTCTTGTCGTCGGGTATGCGTGCGGAGCTAAAACGCGCTATGCGTCGATGGTGGCATAATTGGCGTTTGCTTCTATGAAGTCGCGGCGCGGAGCCACGTCTTCACCCATGAGCATCGAGAATATGCGGTCGGCTTCGGCGGCATCGCTGATTCTCACCTGTTTCAGCATGCGATGCTCAGGTGCCATTGTCGTGTCGCGCAATTCTTCGGCGCTCATTTCGCCCAGACCTTTATAGCGTTGCACCTTGGTCTTGTCGCCGTGCTTCATGATGAACTGCTGCACTTGTTGGTCGGTCCAGCAATATTCTTCGACATTGCCGCGCGAACACTTGTAGAGCGGGGGCGTGGCCAGATACAGATATCCGTTCTCGATTATCGGACGCATGCGGCGGAAGAAAAACGTCATTAGCAGTGTGGCAATATGGCTGCCGTCGACGTCGGCATCGGTCATGATTATGATTTTGTGGTATGCCAGTTTGCTGATGTTCACTTCCTTCGAGTCTTCTTCGGTGCCAATTGTCACACGCATAGCCCTGAATAGACTCGTAATTTCCTGGTTGTCGAATATTTTGTGGTCCATGGCCTTTTCGACGTTCAGGATTTTTCCGCGCAGCGGCAGGATGGCCTGGAACGTACGGTTGCGCCCCTGTTTTGCGGTGCCGCCTGCCGAATCACCTTCGACCAGGAATAATTCGCAGTCTTCGGCCGTGCGCGATGAGCAGTCGGCCAGTTTTCCAGGCAGTCCGCCACCGCTTAGCGGCGTCTTGCGCTGTATTTCGATGCGGGCCTTGTATGCGGCTTTGCGGGCGCGCGCGGCAAGTATCACCTTGTCAACTATGGCGCGGGCCTGGCGCGGATTTTCTTCAAGGTAATTCTTCAGGGCTTCGCTCACGGCAGTTTGCACTGCGCCGATGGCCTCGTTGTTGCCGAGCTTCGTTTTGGTCTGCCCTTCGAATTGCGGTTCCATGATTTTCACCGACACCACTGCCGTCAGCCCTTCGCGGAAGTCGTCGCTTGCTACGTCGATTTTCGCTTTTTCGAGCATCTTGTTGTCCTCGGCATATTTCTTGAGGGTCGAGGTCAGTCCGCGGCGGAATCCCGTCAGGTGTGTGCCTCCCTCTATGGTGTTGATGTTGTTTACGAACGAATACACG
>CAZRJT010000026.1:0-22141 GCA_964600585.1 uncultured Bacteroides sp. | reverse complement strand
ACGCCTTTTCGAATTGCTTCGGGCTCAACGGAAACCTGACTCTGGGAAATTCGGTGGAAACAATAGGCATGCGGGCATTCAACAAATGCGTCGGACTGAAGGGGGTGCTGGAGATTCCAAATTCGGTGACACGAATCGGAGACTGTGCGTTCAACGACTGCCGTGGATTCAGCGGCCTAAAACTCGGGAATTCGGTGAGAGACATCGGCGAACTGGCGTTTAACGGATGCGCCGGACTGACGGGGAATCTGGAGATTCCAAACTCGGTCGTAGAAATAGGGAGCGACGCCTTTTCGAATTGCTTCGGGCTCAACGGAAACCTGACTCTGGGAAATTCGGTAACCAAAATAGGGAGCGGAGCTTTCAGCAGCTGCGACTTTACGGGATTGCTGACCATACCGAATTCGGTGAAAGAGATCGGCCACGGGGCATTCAAATATTGCAAAGGATTCAAGGGCGACTTGACAATACCGGATTCGGTGACGAAGATCGGCGAGGAAGCCTTCGCGGGATGCAACAAATTGTCGGGGAGGTTGACAATCGGCAGCTCAGTGTCGACAATCGGCGACATGGCGTTTTGGGGCATAGGGAGATTTTCAACAATCACATGCCGTGGGGAAAAGCCGGCAAGAGCATCGGAAAACATATTTTCGGACGTGGTTTACAAAAACGCGACCCTCGAATGCCGGAAAGAGAGCAGAGAGGATTTTGAATCGACGATGCCCTGGAATTTATTTAAGGGCATAAACACAATAAACATAATAAACATAATAAACATAAATAAATGACTAAGTACACTATGCTCAATTTACACAGCAGTCGGATCGAACGCTCCGGCAACATAAACGTGAAGCGGCCATTGACCATGCTGCGGGCAACCGCAATAGCGCTGACTTTGCTGACCTCGTTTTCGGCAATGGCCGAAAGGCTATCGGTGAAAAAGGGCGACCTGATTTATGACATTTATACGGACTCGGCAGTGGCAATCGTGACCGCGCCTGCTAAAAATGAAATCTACCATCCAAAGGTTCCGAACTACATCAAACACAAAGGGAAAAAATATCCGGTGACCGAAATAGCGGATTCGGCTTTCGGGAAATATGCCTCAGAGCTAAAAGGCAATTTAAAGATAGGCAATTCGGTAAAGAAAATCGGGACTGCCGCTTTTTGGTGCCAGGTATATTTAAATGGGAAACTAACATTAGGGGATTCGGTTGAGGAAATAGGGCGTTCGGCATTTTCAAATTGCAAATTCACAGGCACTGTGACAATACCCAATTCGGTGAAAAAGATTGGCTTTGAAGCTTTTTTTGCCTGTACGGAGTTAAAACACATCATAATCGGAGATTCGGTCAGAGAAATTGGCGGACACTCTTTTATGTCTTGCAAACAACTCACCGGAGATTTGACCATACCCAATTCGGTGACAAGCATCGGTGAAATGGCCTTCAGCGGATGCTGGAATCTGAGGAACTTAACCTTAGGGAATTCGGTGGAAACAATAGGCCTGCGGGCATTCAACAAATGCGTCGGCCTGAAGGGGGTGCTGGAGATTCCAAATTCGGTGACACGAATCGGAGACTGTGCGTTCAACGACTGCCGTGGATTCAGCGGCCTAAAACTCGGGAATTCGGTGAGAGACATCGGCGAACTGGCGTTTAACGGATGCGCCGGACTGACGGGGAATCTGGAGATTCCAAACTCGGTCGTAGAAATAGGGAGCGACGCCTTTTCGAATTGCTTCGGGCTCAACGGAAACCTGACTCTGGGAAATTCGGTAACCAAAATAGGGAGCGGAGCTTTCAGCAGCTGCGACTTTACGGGATTGCTGACCATACCGAATTCGGTGAAAGAGATCGGCCACGGGGCATTCAAATATTGCAAAGGATTCAAGGGCGACTTGACAATACCGGATTCGGTGACGAAGATCGGCGAGGAAGCCTTCGCGGGATGCAACAAATTGTCGGGGAGGTTGACAATCGGCAGCTCAGTGTCGACAATCGGCGACATGGCGTTTTGGGGCATAGGGAGATTTTCAACAATCACATGCCGTGGGGAAAAGCCGGCAAGAGCATCGGAAAACATATTTTCGGACGTGGTTTACAAAAACGCGACCCTCGAATGCCGGAAAGGAAGCAGAGAGGATTTTGAATCGACGATGCCCTGGAAATTGTTCGTTAACATAAATGAGCATCTGAACGACACGACCAAGAAATAGAAGCACTAACCACGCAGCGTGGAAGTGTTGCAGGGTTTATTTTTTTTGCCTACTTTTGTGTGAAAGAAACCATTTAAACGAAATAGTATGAAATTCAATGTGCCCAGCAAGGCTCTTTATAGCTTCGTAGCATCGGTGAGCAAGGTGATAAACTCGAAAAATGCGCTCACGATACTGAATAATTTTCTTTTTACACTCGAGGGGGAAACCCTGACAGTGAAGGCATCGGACATGGAGAATTCGCTGGTGGGACGCGTTGCCGTGACTGAGGTCGAAGGAGAGGGCTCGTTCTGCCTTGACGCCCGACGCATAGTGGAACTGCTGAAGGAAATGCCCGACCAGGGAATAACGTTCGACATCAACGACGAGAACCTTGAGGTGAAGATATCGTATCCGAACGGCATCTACAACACCATAGGCATAAACGGATTGGAATATCCATCGCAGGCGCGCGACGAGAAGGGGGCCAACATATCGTTCGACTGCCCGACGGAACAGGTGATGAAGGGAATAGAAAATACCATCTTCGCCGTCGGCAACGATGACCTGCGCCCTCAAATGATGGGCATACTTTGGGACATAAAACCAAACAGAATAGTGTTCGTGGCCACCGATACGCGCAAGTTGGTAAAATATACCAACTCGATGTCGGAACCTGGCGTCGAGGGATCGTTCATCCTGCCGTTGAAGGCCGCCGCAGTGCTGAAGAATGTGTTTGCCAAGGAGGAGAACATACATATCACGGTGACTGAAAAGAACGTGGTGTTTGAATCGGCATCGTTTACATTCGACTGCCGATTGATAAAGGGCTCGTTCCCGGACTACAACCGCGTGATACCGACGTCGAACCCATACGTGCTGACGGTAGACCGCCAATCGTTCATCAACGCAGTGCGCCGCGTGGGAGTGTTCGGCGACGGAGGAAACGGTCTGGTGAAATTCAAGCTTACGCCTGACACACTGACACTTAAGGCACAAGACAACAGCTACGGGACGTCGGGCTGGGAAACAGTGCCTTGCGACTACACCGGAAGCGAGTTTACGATAGGCTTCGGCGCGCCTTACCTGATCGAGATATTCTCGACAATATCGACACAAGAGGTGATGATGAAGCTATCGGACCCTGGGCGTCCGGCAGTGTGCGTTCCTGGGGAGAATGAAGAGCATACGGAGCTACTGATGCTGCTGATGCCAATGAACATTGTGGACTGAGAAGTGAACAGAAATGGAATTAAAACTGAACCGTCCCATAATATTTTTCGACCTCGAAACCACCGGCACCAACATTACGCACGACCGCATAGTGGAAATCTCGGTGATAAAAATAATGCCAGACGGAAAGGAGATAGAGCGGACACGACGCATCAATCCGGAAATACCGATACCGCCAGAGGCGACGGAAGTGCACCACATTACGGACGCTGATGTTGCCAACGAGCCAAAATTCAGTCAAATAGCGAAGGACTTGGCTCGAATGTTCGAGCATTCGGGTATCTCGGGATTCAACTCGAACCGCTTTGACATATCGATGCTCGACCAGGAATTCCAACGTGCCGGAATAAGATTTGACTTCACGAAGGCCCGCTTCATAGACGTGCAGACGATATTCCACAAAAAGGAGCAACGTACGCTCGTGGCAGCATACAGATTCTACTGCGGCAAGGAGCTCAACGAACGGGCCCACACGGCCAACGGCGACACCCGAGCCACCTATGAAGTGCTAAAAGCACAGCTCGACCGATATCCTGACCTGACGAACGACATAAAGTCGCTTTCGGAATATTCGTCACAGAACAAGAACGTTGACCTTCTGGGACGTTTGATATACAACGACAGCGGCCAGGAGGTTATAAACTTCGGGAAGTATAAAGGACGGATAGCGGAAGAGGTGCTGCGGAACGACCCAGGCTATTACAACTGGGTGATGCAGGGTGATTTTCCGTATAACACCAAGGACGCATTCACAAGAATAAAACTACGTTCAAAATAACAAACACACCATGCTAAAAGGAAAGCATATCGTATTAGGCATAACAGGCGGCATTGCCGCCTATAAATCGGTGACGCTGTTGCGGCTGATGGTGAAAGCAGGCGCCGAGGTGCAGGTGGTGATAACTCCGAACGGAAAAGAGTTCATCACACCGGTGACACTGTCGGCTCTGAGCGGAAAGCCGGTGATATGCGATTTCTTCACGGCCAATACGGGGCAATGGAACAGCCATGTCGACATAGGTCTGTGGGCCGACGCGATGGTGATAGCACCGGCTACAGCTTCGACAATAGGGAAAATGGCCAACGGAATAGCCGACAATATGCTGGTTACGACGTATCTGTCGGCGAAAGCACCGGTGTTCGTCGCTCCGGCGATGGACCTCGACATGATGGCCCATCCGTCGACTCAAGCCAACATCGAGAAGCTGAAATCGTACGGCAACCATATAATAGAACCGGCATCGGGCGAACTTGCAAGCCATCTTGTGGGAAAAGGCCGAATGGAGGAGCCCGAGAACATCGTGAAGGCGCTCGAACGCCATTTCGCATCACGTGAGGAGCTCGCCGGGAAAAAGATGCTGATAACCGCAGGGCCGACGTATGAGAAGATAGACCCGGTGAGATTCATAGGCAACTATTCGTCGGGAAAGATGGGATATGCCATAGCCGACGAGGCTGCGGCACGAGGTGCAGACGTGACGCTCGTGAGCGGGCCGGTGAACATAAAGGCCAATCATCCGCGCGTGAAGGTGGTGAAGGTGGAGTCGGCATCCGAAATGCTCGAAGAGTGCCGAAAGGCGTTCGAGGAGGCAGACTACGGCGTGATGTGCGCCGCCGTGGCCGACTATGCCCCGGCAAATCCGGCAACCAAAAAGATAAAACGGGAAAAGAACGGCATAGAGGAAATAAAGCTGGTGAAAAATCCTGACATCGCCGCCACTCTGGGCTCGACGAAACGGCGGGGTCAGAAACTGGCAGGATTTGCACTGGAGACAGATGACGAAACCACGAACGCCTATGAGAAACTGGCAAAGAAGAACCTGGACATGATCGTGCTGAACTCGCTGCGCGACGCGGGGGCAGGATTTGCCGTGGACACGAACAAGGTGACGATAATAACGCCCGACAAGAAGGAGCGTCGGTATGAGACGAAACCGAAATGCGAAGTGGCCAAAGACATAATCGACGTGCTGACCTCGCTATGAGCGGAATGCGATTTTGGCTATGCGTAGCGACGGCTCTGCTGGCAACGGCAATCGCAACGCAAACGGCAACGGGTGCCGAACTGAACTGCACTGTGGAGGTGAACTCGGAACAGGTGGAGAATGCGAACAAGGAGGTGTTTGAAACGCTTCAAAATGCGATTGCGGAGTATATGAACACGACTACGTTCACGTCGGCACAGTTCGCAACGGGAGAGAAAATCGAATGCCGCCTTTTCTTGACAGTGAAGGAGTATGACAACAACAAGATGAGCGGCGAACTGCAGATACAGTCGCTGAGACCGGTGTATAATTCGGCCTACACCACTACCCTGCTCAACCTGAAGGATACGAAAGTGGAATTTGAATATCAGTCGAACGACCCCCTGACGTTTACGGAAAATACGTTCGAGTCAAACCTGACGGCGATACTAAACTTCTATGCCTACCTGATATTGGCGGTGGACTTCGATTCGTTCTCGCCCCTCGGAGGCCAGGAGTATTATGATAAAGCGGCGAGGATAGTGCAGCTGGCGCAGAGCTCGGGCGAAAAGGGCTGGCAGGCGTTTGACGACAACCGCAACAGGAGTGCGATATTGAATTCGTTCACCGACGGAGTGCCCAGCAAAATGCGCCAAGCACTGTATGACTATCATCGCTCGGGGCTGGACGTGATGGCCGTGAGCGCGGATAAGGGGCGGGCCGAAATAGGGAAGACGCTGACGATATTGGAGATGGTGAGCAGCGCGGCGCCGATGTCGGTGATGCTCAACATATTTCACGATGCCAAGCTCGAGGAGCTCATCAACATATACTCGAAAGGTAGCCAGGAGGAACGCAAGAACGCTTACAGGCTGCTGTCGGAGATATATCCGGCGGACCGCAACTCCATAGAAAGAATAAAAACAGAAAACTGACACCGTAATGCTCGAGACACTACACATATCGAATTATGCGCTAATAGACCGAATCGACATAAGATTTGCCGAGGGGCTGAACATCATCACCGGAGAGACTGGTGCCGGAAAATCGATAATGCTCGGAGCATTGTCGCTGCTTTTCGGCAGCCGCGCAGACACGAAAGTGGTGCGCGACCCGGACCGCAAATCGGTGATAGAGGCGCAATTCTCGTTCAACAGCTATGATGCACTAAAGGATTATTGCATCGAAAATGACATAGAATGGGACGACCATAGGTGCATATTGCGGCGGGAAATAGCCCCGGCCGGCCGCTCGAGAGCGTTCGTGAATGATTCGCCGGTGCCTTTGTCGAAACTCGAGGGAGTGGCAATGCGCCTTGTGGACATACATTCGCAGCACCAAAACCAGCTGCTGTGGAGTCCTGAATTTCAACTGAAAGTGATTGACACCCTCGCGGGCAACGAGGCTCGACTGGAGGCTTATGCAATAAAATACAAGTCGTTGCGCGATGCGATGCGCAAGCTCAAGAGCGCGAAAGTGCGCATATCGAAGACCCGCGACGACGAGGAGTTCACACGGTTCCAACTCGAACAGCTCGAAGAACTGCAACTGCAACCTGGCGAACAGGAACAGCTTGAACAGGAACGCGACGTGCTGTCGAATATGACAGAGATAAAGAGCAATCTGCACGAAGCACTCGACGCTTTGTCGGACGGCCCGAACGATGCGTTGACGGCTCTTGCCGACACGGAAACGGCATGCCGCGCGATAGAGTCGATATTGCCCGAAAACGAATCGATAATCAGCCGCCTGGAAAATGCGACGATAGAACTGCGCGACATAGCCGAGACGCTTTCGGCCCTCGACCAGAAACTCGAAGCCGACCCGGCGGAACTCGAAGCGATAGAGCAACGCCTGGAAGCCATATATTCTCTAGAACGGAAACACCACGTTGAGACGGTGGAAAAGCTGATCGGCCTGCGCGAGGAGCTTCGCCAGAAACTGTTCGAACTGGAAAACAGCGATACGGAGATAGCAGACTTGGAGCGCGACGCCCGCAGGGCCCTGGCGTTGACACGCGAAGCGGCAGCCGAAATATCGGAAGCACGAAAGATGTGGGCCGTAAAATTCGCCGATGAGCTGAAGTCTCTGGCTACGCCTCTTGGAATGAAGAATCTGCAATGCGAGGTGATGGTGGAGCCGACCGATTTGTCGGCTACGGGATTCGACAAGGTGGAATTTACGTTTGCATTCAACAAGAACCAGCCTTTGATGCCGGTGAGGGGCGCAGCGTCGGGTGGAGAAATATCGCGACTCATGCTGTCGATAAAGACCATAATCGCCGACAAGATGGAGCTTCCATCGATAATATTCGACGAGGTGGACACCGGTGTGTCGGGCGACGTGGCCAACCGCATAGGCGAAATGATGCGCCGCATATCGGGGAGCCTCCAGGTGATAGCCATCACTCATCTGCCACAGGTTGCGGCCAAGGGCGAGACGCACTACAAGGTGTACAAGGAGGATGACGAGACATCGACCCACACGCGCATATGCCGTCTGAGCGACGAGCAACGCGTAGGAGAACTGGCGCTGATGCTGAGCGGCGACGCGAATTCGGCGACGGCGAGAGCCAACGCAATGTCGCTGCTTAACCCTGAGAAAACAAATTGAGAATCAGAATCACACATATCAAATAGAACCCATCAACAATGCAACCAACGGACTACATATTCGGCATAAGAGCCGTAATCGAGGCAATCGAATCGGGAAGAGAGATAGACAAAATATTCGTGCGCAAAGACCTGGCCGGAGGAGAACTTTCGAGCGAGCTCTTCGATAAGGTGAAAGAGCATCGTCTGGTAGTGCAGCGCGTGCCGCTGGAACGCCTCAACAAAATCACTCGCAAGAATCATCAGGGAGTGATTGCAATGCTGTCGGCGGTGACTTATCATTCGCTTGGCAATCTTGTGCCGTCGTTGTTCGAGGAGGGAGTGCTGCCGTTCATAGTGGTGCTTGACGGAATAACGGACGTTAGGAATTTCGGCGCCATATCGCGCACATGCGAGTGTGCGGGAGTTGATGCGGTGGTGATACCGGAGCGTGGAAGCGTATCGGTTGGAGGCGACGCGGTGAAGACGTCGGCGGGCGCACTGAACCATCTGCCCGTATGCCGCGACCGCTCTACGCTTGACGCGGTGAGATATCTGAAGGCAAGCGGATTCACGGTTATAGGGGTGTCGGAAAAAGCTGACATCAACTATACTTGCGTCGATTATACTGTGCCGACGGCACTGGTGCTCGGCGCCGAGGACGTGGGCATATCGGAGGAAGTACTGCGGCAGTGCGACAGGTTCGTTTCGATACCGATGTTCGGACATATCGGTTCTCTGAATGTGTCGGTGGCCGCGGGAGTGATGATGTATGAAGTGGTCAGGCAGCGTCTGAACGCAAATTTGGAGGTGATATAGCCCAATCGCGTCAAACATTGCGTGCGTCATTGGCGTTATGAAATCAGTATGTCAATAATATTCACACCATTTCAACTATTCACGACATGACCTCCATAGCTCCAAACCTTCAACAGCCGGCGACTCCGCATGGCCACAAGAAGATATTGCTTTTTATGCATATCACCACCCTCGTACTGTCGGTGGCACTCATCGCATACATCACTTACGATACGCTGAGAAACGTTTCGTTTCTTGCAGACCCGCGATACATGAAGGTTCAGTTCTGGATATGTATGTTCTTCATAGTAGACGTGATCGTGGAATGGGCTGTGTCGGAAAAGAAAGCCAAGTTCATTCTGGGACACATCTTTTTCCTGATAATCAGCATTCCGTATCTAAATATCATATCACATTGGCATATAGAGCTGAATGGCGAAGTGCAGTATCTGCTGCGGTTCGTACCGATGATAAGGGCCGCTTATGTTCTGTCGATAGTGTCGGGCATAATGTCGACAAACTGGGTGTCGAGTATGTTCAGCGTCTATATCATCCTTCTGTTGTCGACATTATACTTCGGGAGCCTGATGTTCTTCGTTGAAGAGCATTACGTTAACCCAGGCATCCCAACTTATTGGGCGGCATTGTGGTGGTCGATAATGGACATGTCGACGTGCGGCTGCGACGTCAGCCCGATGACACCGACGGGCAAGGTAATTGCGGTGATATTCTCGGCAGAGGGGCTCATATTGTTCCCTGTGTTTACGGTGTATCTCACCAATGCACTTACCCGAAAGTCGACTACCGAAAACTAAATTTAACCGATTGAACGCACGTTGCGTCGGATTTTAACCGTTTTTGGAAATAGGCCACATCGGCAAACGAATTATTATGAGTAACTTTGCAAATTAATAAAATCAGCAAAGTTAAATCACGAGCTCCATTGAATCAGGGAATCTTAATCACTGCCATATTTGCGTTTTTCGGTGTCGCGTCTTCCATTGGGCAATCAATATCGATAGCCGGAAGCTCCGGAAATGCAGTGCGAATCGATGCCGACGAAGCGTCGGGGCTTGAATGCGTGTATGTAGTGCCGTCGATTGACGGCGTGAGCCTCAGCTACACGGCCAAGGCCAATGCGGCAAATGTGACGGTGGAGCGTTTCGGTGTGCGCGGCGGCGCATTCGGCGAGCCGGTGACTGGTGTGGAAGTCAATGGAAAGACCATTACCATAACTGATGTGGAGGGCGATTGCGGATATATCATATCGGACTTGAACAGCTTGCCCGTGGCAGTATGGATAATAGACTATTCGGCATATGAATTCGACATCAAGAGCGTGGAATTGTCAGAAGAAGCATCGGACTGCGACATGTCGGCTCTTGATTTCGATGGTTCGGCCGGGCCTATGCGCTATTACTCAATCAACGGTCGTTCGCATTTAATCGACCGCCAAATAGGCGTGACGTACAGTACGCTGAAAGAGGATGACGGACATTATGTGGAGTGCGAGGCTACAAGAACATTTGAATACATCGACAACACCATAACCGTCGCCGCCCCGCTCTGCGCAACCAGCTTCACCGTTACCGGCGACCGATTCTTAAAGGCGTGGGGCGAAGAGCGCCGTTTCGCCACTCCCACGTATGCGCCACGCGCGGTGGCAGCCATCGTCGCAGTGGAAGAGATAAGCGAAAAGAGCCCCAACGAACAACATTCGGGAGGGTCTGCGCCATTGGAATTGTCGCTGAAAGCCGATGTGAGCGATGGTGCCGCATTCTATGAATGGGAGTTTTCGGAGGATGAAAATTTCGACGACATAACTATGCGAATAGCCGAGTTGCAAACGACTCATACGATACGCAGCGCAGGAGAACATTACGTGCGATTCACAGCCTCGAATGCCGATGCGACTTGCACGTTCTACAGCCCGACTTACTCGTTCGGAATAGAAGAATCGTCAATATTATGCCCGAATGCGTTCACCCCGGGCAACCAGGACGGAGTGAACGACGAGTGGAAAGTGAGCTACAAGTCAATAATCAGCTTTGAATGTTCGATATTCAACAGCTGGGGCTCGTGCATCGCCCGTCTGACCCACCCATCGCAAGGGTGGGATGGAAAATACAAAGGGCAGCTCGTGAAATCAGGGACTTACTACTATGTGATAAAAGCCGTTGGCGCCGACGGGAAAAAATACAATCTGTCGGGCGACATCAATATACTTAACACCAAACAATGACCCCTACAATGAATCTCAAACACTTATTGATATCATCGGTAATTATGGCCGGTGCGTTGTGCCCGGAAACATCATCGGCTATCGAGCCGGATCGCCACCACTCGGAGGTGGTGAATCCTAAAATTCCGTCGCACGTGACATTCGCCGGCAACAAAGTGAACCTCGACCGCGTGGATATGTACGAACGATTCGACCGCGAACTAACATCGATGGCCTATACACATGGAAACACACTGCTGGTAATAAAGCGAGCCAATCGGGTATTTCCGGAAATGGCTCCAATCTTGAAAGAAATGGGCGTGCCGTCCGACCTTCTGTATCTGGCATGCATCGAAAGCACACTTAACCCGCGCGCATTGTCGGGAGCAAAGGCTGCCGGATTGTGGCAATTCATGCCGGGCACAGCCAAAGAATATGGTTTGGAAGTGAATGAATTTGTGGATGAGCGCTACAATACGGAGAAAGCGACCCGGGCTGCATGCAAATATCTGAAACGCGCTTATTCGAAATATGGCAACTGGGAGTCGGTTGCAGCATCATACAACGGCGGAATGGGCCGGGTGACCAAGGAGCTTGAGAGCCAGGGAGCCGACACAGCCTATGACCTCTACCTGACTGACGAGACTTCGCGATATATGTTCAGACTTCTGGCAATGAAGTGCATCATGGAAAACCCGACGGAATATGGATTCCGCCTGAATCAGGACGAGCTTTACCAGCCGATGGAATATGACGAAGTTGAAGTGAATACCGCCGTGGCCGATTGGCCAACGTGGGCAAAAGAACATGGAATCGACTATATGACCCTGCGTGACAACAATCCGTGGATAAGAGCCAAATCACTCCCAAACAAGACAGGAAAGACATATAAGATACTCATTCCCAAAAAAGAATCGCTTTTACGCTCGACTCAAAAGAAGCAGGTGTACAATAAAAACTGGGTGGTGAAATGAATATGGACAAGACAGGCCTGCAATATGCTCCCGACAACACATTGAACGTGATGGGGGCAAGGGTGCATAATCTTAAAAACATCGATGTCACGATTCCGCACAACAAGCTCACAGTAATAACGGGCTTGAGCGGAAGCGGAAAATCGTCGCTGGCATTCGACACCATATTTGCCGAAGGCCAGAGACGTTACATAGAGACATTTTCGTCATACGCGCGCAATGTGCTCGGCACGTTAGAACGCCCCGACGTAGACAAAATCACAGGTCTGAGTCCGGTGATTGCCATCGAACAAAAGACCGTGAACCGGAATCCTCGAAGCACGATAGGCACAACCACCGAAATCTATGATTTTCTGCGTCTGCTATATGCCCGCATCGGCATAGCCAAAAGCTACATATCGGGCGAGGAGATGATAAAATATACCGAGGAGAAAATAGTGGAGCTGATTCTCAAGAAATTCGAGAACCGTAAAATCTACATACTCGCACCGGCCATAAAAAACCGCAAGGGACATTATAAGGAGTTTTTCGAGACTCTGCGTAAAAAGGGCTATCTGCACGTAAGGGTGGACGGCGAGCTAAGAGAAATCACTTATGGAATGAAGCTCGACCGATACAAAAACCACTCGGTGGAGCTTGTCATCGACCGTCTGAAAGTGTCGTCCAAGGATGTGCAACGTTTGCGCGACACCGTAAGCGAAGCACTGAAGCAGGGCGAAAAACAACTTATGATATATGACGTAGACTCGGATTCGGTGAGCCATTACAGCCAGTTGCTGATGGACCCGGTGAGCGGCATATCATATCGCGAACCGGCCCCGCACAATTTTTCGTTCAATTCGCCGCAGGGTGCGTGCGAATGCTGTAAAGGGCTTGGATTCGTCAACATCGTAGACCGTGAAAAAATAATGCCTGATGACAGCCTGTCGATTCACGACGGGGCCATCCTGCCATTGGGCAAATATAAAAATTCGATGATTTTCTGGCAGATATCGGCCATTTGCGAAAAATATGGCTGTACGCTGAAAACGCCCGTAAAAGATTTGCCGGAGGAGGCGATAGCCGACATTCTGAACGGCACGACCGAACGCTTACCCATAAAGAACGAAACGATGTCGACATCGAACTATTTTCTGTCGTACGAGGGTTTGATAAAATACATCGAACTCCAGCAATCGGAAGATGCCGGAGCTGCCGCACAAAAATGGAGCGGGCAGTTCTTTTCAAGGGCAGCGTGCCCGGAATGCAAAGGCCAACGACTGAACCGCGAAGCATTGCATTTTTTCATCGATGGGAAAAACATAGCCGAACTATGCCATCTGGACATAGCCGAACTTCACAAATGGGCCTGCGACATCGAAAGCCGCCTTTCGCCGTCGCACGTGCTCATTGCCCGTGAAATCATCAAAGAGATACGTTCGCGTCTGGGATTTCTGGTGGACGTAGGTCTCGACTATCTGTCGCTCGACCGCAATTCGTCCACGCTTTCAGGCGGCGAAAGCCAGCGCATACGTCTTGCTACCCAGATAGGCTCCGAGCTGGTGAACGTGCTGTACATACTCGACGAACCAAGCATAGGGCTTCATCAAAGAGACAACCGCCGCCTCATCGATTCACTTAAAAAGCTGCGCGACGCATCAAATTCAATAATCGTAGTCGAACATGACAAAGACATAATGCTCGACGCCGATTATATAGTAGACATCGGCCCCAAAGCAGGCCGAAAAGGAGGCGAAGTGGTGTTTGAAGGCACACCGGCCGAAATGTTAACCAAATCGACACTTACAGCCGACTACCTCAACGGGCAACGCAAAATAGCGATTCCGGAAACAAGACGTAAAGGCAATGGAAAAACACTGACCTTGCGCGGTGCATCGGGGCATAACCTGAAGGACGTGACCATTGAACTCCCTCTTGGAACGCTCATTTGCGTGGCCGGCGTGTCAGGGAGCGGAAAATCATCGCTCATAAACGGAACACTCCAACCGATATTGAGCCAACATTTTTACCGGTCGCACCAGCCCCCCCTACCCTATAAGGAAATTGACGGAATCGAGAACATCGACAAAGTGGTGACCGTAGACCAGTCGCCGCTCGGGAAATCGCCCAGGTCGAACCCGGCAACGTACACAGGAGTGTTTACAGACATACGCAATCTGTTCGTGAATCTGCCCGAAGCCAAAATCCGCGGATACAAACCGGGGCGTTTTTCATTCAACGTGGCCGGCGGCCGATGCGATGCTTGCGGAGGAAACGGATATCGAACGATTGAAATGAATTTTCTGCCTGACGTGCTGGTGCCTTGCGAAGTGTGCGGTGGCAAACGCTACAACCGAGAGACTCTGGAGGTGCGTTTTAAAGGGAAGTCGATTGCTGACGTGCTCGATATGACCATAAATCAAGCCGTGGAATTTTTTGCGGGCATACCCAACATACTTTCCAAAATAAAAGTGCTTCAGGACATCGGATTGGGCTACATAAAGCTCGGCCAGCCATCATCAACCTTGTCGGGTGGCGAAAACCAGCGGGTGAAACTGGCTACCGAACTTGCCAAGCGAGATACCGGAAAAACTCTGTTCATACTCGACGAGCCAACTACGGGTCTTCACTTCGAGGACATAAACGTGCTTCTGAGTGTGTTCAACCGATTGGTCGACAAAGGGAATACAGTGCTGGTGATAGAGCACAACCTCGACATAGTGAAGAGTGCCGACCACATAATCGACATGGGTCCTGGAGGGGGCAAGAACGGCGGTAGGATAATGGCTTGCGGCACTCCGGAAGAAATAGCCAACGGCACATCGCCAACTGCCGATTTTTTGAGAAGTGAGCTGAAATAGGACCCGATAGCCGCAAAATCCCATATAAAAAACAAAGCGCTCCCGCACCAATTACGGATGCGGGGCGCTTTTAGCATTTACAGCTGTCGACGCCGCGACTCCCCAATATAGCTGAAGATACATCTTTGACATATTTTTATTGTGACATAAGTTTGATTTGATTATCTTTGCCATTAAAAGCAACTCAATTTACATAAATGATCCGGATTTTTAGACTATTTACATGTACAACTATCGTGTTGTTGTCGGTATCCATTTCGATATCGGCACAGAAAAACATAAAAACGGTGGAATCAATGACCAAGCGGTTGTGGAATGAAACCTCATGCACCGACTTCAACGATTTGAGGATGGAACTTCTGACCGATCTGCAGTATTATTTCGACAGATGCGATGATTTCGGCAAATATGTGGACTGCACCGACTCCATCGAAGAAAAGAAGATGGAGGAAAATTCCGTATTAGGATTTTACAGCGAAGCACTTGAACGTCTTTTGCGTGAAATTCCGGCCGAAAAAGTGCCTGAGGGACACATTGCCATCTGGCAACTCTACAATATGGGTTATGTGGTGAAAACGCCTGAACATTGTTTTGGCATCGACATATGCCATAAATATGGCGAAAAATTGGCACCATACATCGAATTTCTTTGCATAACCCACCCGCATCCCGACCATTACACCGACGCTTTGTGCAACGCCATGGCCGCGGCCGGAAAACCGGTGTATTCAAATTTCAT
Source organism: uncultured Bacteroides sp. (assembly GCA_964600585.1). Lineage (GTDB taxonomy): Bacteria > Bacteroidota > Bacteroidia > Bacteroidales > Muribaculaceae > Paramuribaculum. The sequence continues at coordinate 6,584 of CAZRJT010000026.1, read as the reverse complement.
CGACAACGGGCATAAAATCGACGACAGAGCAACAATCAATCCGACCGGCGACATAGAAATAGTGGCTAAGCGCGTGCACCACGGCCCTGACAGCAAAATAGTGACCACCTATCAAATCGACTGTGGGAAAGCCACTGGAAACAAGGTGATTTTCCATGCCGGAGACGCATACGACTACACTGAGTTGGAAAATACAAAAGACGTGACTCTATTCATTCCACATACGACCGTCGGGCTGCATCTGCGTAATGCCGCAAAAAAGCTCGACCCTGATTATGTGCTTATGTCGCATATCCTTGAGATGGGCCATCCGGCAAAATATCCGGGAAGCAACTTCTACCGCATACCTTACTGTGACGCCATACGCAAAGCTATGTTCATGGGCCGCGAGGGTGCCGTTGTGCCGGTATGGGGCGAAAAAATGATTTTTTAACCAATTAACCATAACTTAAATCTTAACCACACATGAAGTTCCGACACTTAATCATCGCAGTGGCATCATCGGCAATATCGCTGAATGCCCTGTCGGAAGTGACCTTGCCTATCGTTCCGCTGCCGCGCGAAATCGTGCCGTCGACCGGAGCATTCAGCATGAGCAGTCCAATAGTAATGGACATAGACAAGTATCCGGGCGACAGCATCAACCTCGTAGTAGCACCTTTTGTAGAGGCTTACGAAAGCATTTCGAATATGAAGGTGAGCCGGTCGAGCCGCAATCCGAATTTTAGCCTGAAAGTTGACAACAGCCTTGAGGCGGAAGAATATGCGCTCGACATCACGCCATACAAAATCGAGATAAAAGCGGCACGTCCGGCAGGATTTTTTTATGGACTTCAGACTTTAAACCAACTATTGAGAATAAATCCATATGAATTGCCGGCAATGACCATAACTGACAAGCCGGAATTCGGATGGAGAGGATTCATGCTTGACGAAGGACGACATTTCTTTGGAAAAGATGAGGTGAAACGCGTCATCGACATCATGGCGACGTATAAGATGAACCGCTTTCACTGGCACCTGACAGAAGACCAAGGCTGGCGCGTGGAGATAAAGAAATATCCCAAGCTGACCGACATCGGCGCGTGGCGCGGAAGCCAACGTCTGGGCTGGGGCGACGTGTGGCCGACTGATTCGACTTATTATGGGGGCTTTTATACTCAGGACGACATAAAAGAGATCGTGGCGTATGCCAAAGACAGATTCATCGAAGTGGTGCCTGAAATAGATATACCGGGACATTCACAGGCTGCCGTGGCATCGTATCCTGAAATACTTGCTTGCGACCCGGAAAACGGGCATGAGGTGTGGCTGTCGCAAGGCGTGTCGACCGACGTGATAAACGTGAGCAATCCCAAAGCCGTGGAGTTTGCCAAAGATGTGATTGACGAACTGATACCGCTTTTCCCGTTCGGATACATACATCTGGGTGGCGACGAATGCCCTACCGACAAGTGGAAAGTCAACTCTGATTGTCAGAATATGCTTTCGCAAATGGGCTCGACCAATTATCGTGACTTGCAGATAGGATTCATCGCCGAATTAAAAAAACACATCGAAACTAAACCCGCCGACCAAAGGCGAAAACTGATTTTCTGGAATGAGGTGTTGCACGGCAACACCGAGAGCCTCGGCAACGACATTACAATAATGGCTTGGGTGGGCGCCGACAAAGCCGCACTAAACGCCGCCGAACGAGGCATGACAACGATATTATCGCCACAGATCCCTTATTACATCAACCGCAAGCAGTCAGAGCTGCCCACAGAGCCAATGTCGCAAGGTCGCGGCACCGAGACTGTTGAAGCGGTATATAACTACGTGCCGATGAGCAATGTGCCTGACGAGTTGAAACAAAAATATCTTGGGGTGCAGGCCAATTTCTGGACTGAATATGTTGACGCTCCTGCGATTCTGGAGTATCTCATGCTGCCACGACTTGCGGCTGTGGCCGAAGCCGGCTGGACACCTGCCGAAAACCGGAAATATGAGAATTTTGTGGTGCGCATACGCCCGCATTCGGCGTTATACGACCAGAATGGCTGGAATTTCGCCAAGCACATTATGAAATGAATCAAGAATGATAGATACAATAACTAACAAAGGATGCTCTCACGAGCATCCTTTGTCACTTACACATAGTACTTAACGTCAGTGGATTTATTTGATATCTAATCAAGCACTTTAATGAAAAAGCAAGTTTTATAACAAACCCTTCAATTTGACAAGAACATATCAAACGCGAAGGGAGCGTTGAGCTTTCGCGATACAAATATAGGGAATAATTCCCTTGGTTGTACCTATATGCCTACTATGTTTTTAAACATAGTTTTGGAGCCAACCCAATCATATTGGCGTGTGGATTAAAATATAGCAGTATTAACCGCGTTTTTTCCGTAAAATTGAAAGCAATAGGATGTGATTGTCTACACATTTGCCATTTCACAAAAAAAGTTAATGCATTAAGCGGATGCAACCATCAGGATGCCGAAGCGTGAGCGTGCAAGATATTTGTTTTCCACGAATAACAATGGTGACGCTTAATGTCACGACGGGATGGACAACTGTTAAAAATTCGGCATGTAAATATATTTTTGATATTATTTTAGTCGGATTAATGAAAAAATGCTAATTTTGCGCCATCAAAAAAATGAAAACGTATTTCTGTGAATCTTATATATGGAAGAGATACTGTTTACAAAAATGCACGGAATTGGCAACGATTACATCTACATCAATTGTATGAATGGTTGCCCCGGCAACCTCCCCCAACTTTCGATAGAAATGAGCGACCGCCACTGCGGCGTAGGCGGTGATGGAATAATCCTCATACTCCCGTCTGAAATAGCCGATTTCAAGATGCGCATATTCAATGCCGACGGTTCGGAGGCCAAAATGTGCGGAAACGGCAGCCGCTGCGTAGGGAAATATGTGTATGATTACGGCCTGACCGACAAGCAAACAGTGACGCTGGAAACTTTATCGGGAATCAAGGTGCTTTCGCTTCACGTGACCGACCAACAGGTGACATCTGTGACCGTGGACATGGGCGAACCAGACCTGACGGCTGAACGTGTGCCGGTTGTGTGCCAATCGGAAAAGATGATTGAGCAAATCGTGCCGACGTCGTACGGCGATGTCAGGCTGACAGCCGTATCGATGGGAAATCCACATGGAGTGGTGTTTGTCGACGATTTGGATTCTACCGACGTGCACGGGCTTGGCCGTGAACTCGAAAAGCATCCAATCTGGCCCGACAGAGCCAACATCGAATTTGCCCAGATATTGGGAAACGACAAAATCAGAATGAGGGTGTGGGAACGCGGAAGCGGCGAAACAATGGCCTGTGGAACGGGAGCATGCGCCACTGCCGTGGCAGCAGCAACGACCGGACGCACCGGACACAAAACGACCATCGACCTATTGGGCGGATCGCTGGAAATAGAGTGGGGCACAGACGGCCACGTGTATATGACCGGGCCGGCAACGACGGTGTTCGAGGGACGATATCCACATCAGAACTAACCGCATAAACAATTAAGACTAAAATGATAAAAATCAACGATAACTTCACTAAACTCAGCAAGGCATATCTGTTCTCAGAAATTGCAAGAAAAGTGGAGGCATTCAGACTTGCCAATCCTGAAGCCGACATAATCAGAATGGGCATAGGGGACGTGACACGGCCAATATGCAAAGCAGCCATCGAGGGTATGCGCAGAGGCGTGGACGACGAAGCCGATGAAACGACATTCCACGGTTACGGCCCGGAACAGGGATACAACTTCCTGTCGGAACGCATCGCCGAATATGACTACCGCCAACGCGGCATCGATATCGCCATAGATGAGATATTCATCAGCGACGGAGCAAAAAGCGACACGGGAAACATAGGCGACATATTGGCAACGTCGAACAAAGTGGCATTAACCGACCCGGTGTATCCGGTGTACATCGACACCAACGTCATGGCGGGCCGCGCAGGCGACAAGATGCCCGACGGCCGCTGGAGCAACATCGAATATCTGCCGAGCACAGCTGAAAATGATTTTATTCCGACCCTCCCTACCGGGAATCCGGATATGATATATCTCTGTTATCCGAACAATCCCACCGGCACTACACTCAAGCGAGACCAACTTGCCAAGTGGGTTGATTATGCACGCGCCACCGGCGCATTGATACTATTCGATTCGGCCTATGAGGCATATATCTCAGAAGATGACGTGCCCCATAGCATCTATGAAATTCCGGGAGCCAAAGAGGTGGCCATAGAATTTCGCAGTTTTTCGAAAACAGCGGGATTTACGGGCCTACGATGCGGCTACACGGTGATTCCGAAAGAATTGAAAGGTGTCGATAATCAAGGCAGGGAGATATCGCTCAACGCATTGTGGAACCGTCGCCAGTGTACGAAGTTCAACGGTGCGAGCTACGTGGTGCAACGTGCAGCCGAAGCCCTTTATACCCCTGATGGACAACGCCAGATTGCCGAAACGATAGCCTATTATATGCGAAATGCCAAAATCCTTCGAGACGGATTGACCGAAGCCGGCCTGAAAGTGTTCGGAGGGGTGAATGCACCGTATATATGGGTGAAGACTCCTGACGGACTCACGTCGTGGGAGTTTTTCGACAAACTACTCACCGAATGCAACGTGGTGGGTACACCTGGCGTCGGATTCGGCCCATCTGGAGAAGGCTATCTGCGCCTGACAGCTTTCGGCCGTTACGAGGATACGTGCGAGGCAGTGAAGCGCCTGCAACACCTCACCTCGCAATCAAAGCACGATTAAGGTCTCGACAACGACAGTTGAATCAAATGAAACACGACAATAAACCATTTTTCATCATTAAGTTATGTCACAATTAAGATTTAAAGTTGTCGACGAAGCATTCAATCGCAAAGCCGACCCGGTGGAAATTCCGACCGAACGTCCAGAGAAGTATTACGGCAAATATGTGTTCAACCGCCAGAAGATGTTTGAATATTTGCCGGCAAAGACCTTCAACGTGCTCATCAATGCCATCGACAATAAGGAATCGCTTCCACGCGAAGTGGCCGATTCGGTGGCCGAAGGAATGATGCGCTGGGCCATCGACAATGGTGCGCGCCATTATTCACACTGGTTCCAACCTCTTACGGAGACCACTGCCGAAAAGCACGATGCATTCATCGACCATGACGGAAAAGGAGGCGTAATCGAAAACTTCAACGGGAAAATGCTGGTGCAGCAGGAGCCCGACGCTTCGAGCTTCCCCAACGGAGGCATACGCAACACGTTCGAAGCCAGAGGTTATTCGGCTTGGGACATCTCTTCTCCGGCATTCATTCTTGACAACACGCTGTGCATCCCCACAATATTCATATCGTATACCGGCGAATCGCTCGATTATAAGACCCCATTGCTGAGAGCGCTGAACAGCGTTGACAAAGCAGCGACGGCCGTAGCCAGATTGTTCGACCCGAACGTCAAGCATGTCAAGTCGTATCTTGGCTGGGAACAGGAATATTTCCTCGTCGACGAAGCACTATTCTCGGCACGCCCCGACCTTATGCTTACGGGCCGCACGCTTATGGGACACGAATCGGCAAAAAACCAGCAGCTTGAAGACCACTATTTCGGAGCAATTCCATCGAGGGTAGAAGCCTTCATGCTCGACCTTGAGATAGAGTGCCACAAGCTCGGCATACCGGCCAAGACACGCCACAACGAGGTGGCCCCCAACCAATTTGAGCTTGCACCGATTTTTGAAGAGACGAATCTGGCCAACGACCATAATCTACTGCTGATGACCGTGATGGCCGAAGTAGCCCGCCGCCACCACTTCAGAGTGCTGCTGCACGAAAAGCCATTTGCAGGCATTAATGGATCAGGCAAGCACAACAACTGGAGCCTCGGCACCGATACAGGCGTTCTGCTGTTTTCGCCGGGGAAATCAAAGAAGGACAATCTGCAGTTCATCACTTTCGTGGTAAACGTCATGGCTGCCGTACACCGCCATAACGCACTACTCAAGGCGTCGATTATGTCGGCTACGAACGCCCACCGTCTCGGAGCCAACGAAGCACCGCCCGCAATCATATCAATATTCACCGGTTCGCAATTGGCCGACATCTTAACCCGCATAGAGAATTCGACCAACGACGAACTCGCCGACCTCACCGGAAAAGAGGGGCTTAACCTAAACCTTTCCCAGATTCCGGAAATCATGCTCGACACGACCGACCGCAACCGCACGTCGCCTTTCGCGTTCACTGGTAACCGATTTGAATTCCGTGCCGTAGGGTCATCGGCCAACTGTGCATGCTCGATGATAGCACTGAATGCGGCTGTCGCAGACCAACTCATAACGTTCAAGCAGCACATCGACAAGCGTCTTGAAGCCGGTGAAAGCCTGACACACGCATTGCTCGAAGAGATTCGAAAACTCATCAAAGAGTCGGCTCCGATTCATTTCGACGGCAACGGATATAGCGACGAATGGCGCGAAGAAGCCCTGAAACGCGGCCTCGACTGCGAAACGAGCACGCCCATAATATTCGATGCCTACCTGAGCCAAAAGTCGGTGGATATGTTTGG
>CAZRJT010000025.1:0-22729 GCA_964600585.1 uncultured Bacteroides sp. | reverse complement strand
GCACTAATTGCCTCCGAGGCGGTAGGTAGGCAGATTGTTGTCCACGCCTATGCTTTCAGTGATGGCCGGTTTATATGGCATTTCAAGGCAGTCGGGCATATGGCATGCAAACGAAGCATCGATTATGGCGGTCGATATTCCTTGATTCGTCACCACGTCTACCACCGACGTCACGAGGTCGCCAGTGCGCCATGTGAATGCGCTGCCCGGTTCCATGATCACCTCTATGCCAGGATGGCGTTGTTTGAACAGCTTTATTAGTGATATCAGATGTTCGATGTCGTATCCGTCGCGGGTCATCAGGTGTCCACCTCCGAAATTCACCCATTTCACATACGGCAGATATTTGCCAAATTGCTCCTCAAAGGCAGCAAGCACTTTCTCAAGGTCATAGGATGTCGATTCGCACAAGGCATGGAAGTGCATTCCATCCAGTCCTTCAGGCCATTCATCGCCAATCTGGTCGGCAGTGACGCCGAAGCGCGACCCTGGCAATGCCGGATTATAAATGTCGGTCTCAATTACTGAGCATTGTGGGTTGACGCGGAGTCCGGCCGACACTCCGGCCTTTTTCACGTCATCTTTATAACGTTGCCACTGCTGGAGCGAATTGAATGTGATGTGCGATGACCGTTCAAGATATTCCGATATGTTTTCCGGCGTATAGGCTGGGCAGTAGGAATGAGCCTCTCCACCGAGTTCTTCATTGCCAAGCCTGAGTTCGTTTAGCGATGAAGCCGTGAAATCGCGGCAATATTCGCGGACGATTGGAAATGTGCGCCATAGCGCATTGGCTTTGAACGCCATTATTATTTTCACTCCCGCACGACGTTTCACGTCGTTGATGAGTTCGAGGTTACGGCGTAGCTTATCCTCATATACCACGTAAAAAGGTGTCGGTATGTCGTTTATTGTCATATCAGTCTAAAGTTTTGAATCGGGCGAATTTTAATAATAACGTCTTATTGCCGGTGTTGTCGAAATCAACCGAAATCCTCACGTCGTCGTGCGATTTGTCGATTTTCACTATCGTACCGTTGCCGAATCGCGAATGCTCGATGCGTTGGCCCTCGCGCAGGTCGCCGGCGTTATGTGCGTCGCCGGCAGCAGGGCGGCTGGTTGAAGGTTGCGTTTTTACGGCATCCGCTAATGGCCTCAGCGGAGCCTTGTGCGATGCTGTTGGCGACGAAATCGAACGAAGTGTGCGCATTGGCATGTCGCTTGATGTATGCATATTGCTTCTGGCCTTTGACGATTCGTTCACTTGCGAGCCCAGGTATGAGCCGGACGAAAGGTGCAGGTATTGTGGGTCGATGTCGCGCAGAAATCGCGATGGGTTGCACGTAGCCGGCGCACCGTTGCGGTAGCGCGACGATGCGTAGCTCATATGGCAATAATTGCGTGCACGCGTTATGGCCACATAAAGCAGTCGGCGTTCTTCCTCGATTTCTGCCAACGAACCGGAACTCATAGCCGACGGAAACAAGTCTTCTTCCACGCCTACAATGAACACGTTGTTGAATTCCAGTCCTTTTGCCGCATGCACAGTCATAAGTGTTATGCGCTCCTCAGAGTTGTCGGCCGAATCCTGGTCGGTGGCTAACGAAACAACTCCAAGAAAGTCGGAAAGTGAAGTGGCCGTGGATCCCTCTTCAATGGCCGAATCCACGAACTCCTTCACGCCGGCGAGCAATTCCGACAGATTTTCCTGTTTCGAAATGCTTTCAGGCGTACGGTCCGACAGAAGCATTGCCAGCATACGGGTCTGGCCGATGATGTTCGAGGCGGTTGTGTGGGCGTCGGCACCCGAACGGTTCATCTCGACGAACCCCTCAATCAGCGACTTGAATCCTTCGAGCTTTTTGGCCGTCCCGGAGTTTATCCCCGGTTGGTATTTGTCGGGATTGCATATCACGGTCCAGATGCTCACATTGTTATCGATGGCGCAGCGCAGCAGTTTGTTCACCGTGGTTTCGCCTATGCCTCTTGCCGGAAAGTTTATGATGCGCTTCAGCGCTTCATCATCGTCAGGATTGACTGTAAGCCTGAAATATGCGATTGCGTCCTTCACCTCCTTACGCTGATAGAACGACAGGCCGCCGTATATGCGATATGGAATGTTGCGCTTGCGCAATGACTCTTCGAGAATGCGGCTTTGGGCATTAGTGCGGTATAATATGGCAAAATTGTCGTAGCTGTCGCCCGTCGACATTTTCACTTGTGATATGCGGTTGGCGACCAGAAAACTTTCCTCATAGTCGCTGTAAGCTTGTACCACCTCTATGCATTTTCCAACTGCATTCTCCGAAAACACCCTTTTCCTGATTTGTTCAGTATTTTTCTCTATCAGCGAGTTGGCCGCATTTATGATGTTCTGTGTCGACCTGTAATTTTGTTCAAGCTTGAAGGTCTTCAACTCCGGATACGACTTCTTGAGATTCAGTATGTTTCTTATGTTTGCTCCGCGGAATGAATAGATGCTTTGGGCGTCATCGCCCACTACGCAAAGGTTATGGTTCTCGCGACATATCTGCGACACGATTACATGCTGTGCGAAATTCGTGTCCTGATACTCGTCGACCAATATATAGCGGAAGAATTCCTGATAATGGCGCAGAACGTCGGGATTGTCGCGGAAAAGCAGATTGGTGTAATAGAGCAAATCGTCGAAGTCCATAGCCCCCGAAGCCACACAACGGTTGCGATAGTTGGCATATATGGCATGGATCATCGGACGCCGGCTATTGGCGTCGGCTTCCATCACGTCGTGTAACGTCGCATACTTTTCAGGCGATATCAGAGCATTTTTTGCGCTCGAGATGGACGATAGCACTACCGACGGCTTATAGATTTTATCGTCAAGGCCCATCTCCTTGATTATGGATTTTACGAGCGATTTGCTGTCGGCGGCATCGTAGATGGTGAAGTTGCTCTTATAACCCACGCGCTCAGCATTGCTACGCAATATGCGGGCAAATATCGAGTGGAAAGTCCCCATCCATAGTTTACTGGCGGTCGACGGACCGGTCAGCTGTTCGATGCGCTCGCGCATTTCGCGGGCGGCTTTGTTGGTGAAAGTTAGTGCCAGTATTCGCCAAGGTTCGTATCCGTTATGGAGCAGATGCACTATTTTATATGTGAGTACGCGAGTTTTGCCCGAACCGGCCCCGGCAATCACCAAAGCCGGGCCGTCGGTGTACACCACTGCATCTTTTTGCTGCGGATTGAGCTGGCACAGATAATTTTCCAAAATCGCAATTATGGTTTATTGTCGTAATATAAACAGACACCAAAGTTACGAAAAAAAGCTCATAAACTAATGGACTGGCCCGCGCCCTTAACAACAATTCATAAATTGGCCCACAATATTATTTTGTCTATTGGTCTACGCGTTTGAACAGCGCGTGGTATTGGGCCGCATTGCCTATGCACGTAAAAGTGTCATTTGCCTCTACCGTAAGTTCGGAATCGGCCTGTAAGTCGAGCAGTTTATAATGCTTATGGTTGATGCCCAGTATATTTCGTGACTCCCTGAGTCGAGTCACCGCAATAAGTCTTAATCCGAAATCTTTCTCCAGATTGAGCAACGCAAATTTGGTCCCTACGAATATTTCCGGCACAATGAATTTGAGCACATAGAATTCATCGTCGAGTTTCATCGATTCTGTCGTATGGCCCAGACCCATTTCATTCACCAGGTCCGAGGCGGCCCGCTGTTCGGGAGTGAGAATGCGGTCGATGTCGAATCCTTCGAGTATCGCCTCATGTAGTTTGTCGATGGCACGGGCATATATGTGTTTTACGCCGTTTTTCTTCATTATGGCCACCGTGCGTATGCTTGCCCCGAAATTCTCGCCTATGGCCACAATCACGAGGTCTACATTTTTTATAGGCAGCACGTCAAGCGCCGTCTCGTCGGTCGAGTCCAATATGTAAGCTGTGGAAATATAGTCTTTTATCGATTCCACTAAAGATGGCTTTATGTCGGCACCAATTACCTCATGGCCCATGTTGGACAAGTCGATGGCCAGATTTGAGCCATATATGCCAAGACCTATTATTAGAATGCGCATATCATTATATTGTTAGTTTATGATTATGTTGTCTGACGGATATTCGGCTTGCGGGTCGTGGTGTCGGCCCGATATTCCGGCGAGCAGCGATATGATTCCCACTCGTCCCAGGAACATTGCAGTGCAAAGCACTATTTCCGATGCTGCGGATAATTCCGATGTGATGCCCAGTGAAGAGCCGACGGTGAACAGAGCCGAACACGTTTCGAACAGAATTGATTTTGCCGGAAGCGTCGGTTCGAGATAGAGCAATATCATCGAATATGCCACATACGACAGTATCGAAATTGCAACCACGGCATTTGCTCTTCGGATTGATCCCACTGATATGGTGCGTTTGAATGCCGTCACTTTGTGGCGTCCGGTCACGATAGCTCTAAGATTGAGTATTATGGTGGCTAATGTATTCACCTTCACGCCTCCGGCAGTCGATTGGGATGAGCCGCCAACCCACATTGAAAACAGCACCATCACCAGCGTGATGTTTAGAAACGAAGCCGGATTGACCGAAGTGAAGCCCGCGCTTCGAGGCGTAGCCGAGTTGAACACCGACTGTGTGATTTTCTCCGTAATGCTCATATTCGACAGCGTATTGTTCTGTTCGAAAATGTAAAACAGCAGAGTGCATATGACGAACATGCTGAAAAACGTAGTAAGCACTATTTTGGTGTTCATATTGTAGAGGTGTACTTGCTTGTTTTCAGGTGGCAGATTATGTATGCGTCTGAATATACGGTGAATATGCCATGCAAAGGCTTCCTTGAAATTCATCAGGATTGGAAAGCCGATGCTCCCTGCCACAATGATTATGCTCATTATCCAATAGATTGATATGTTCCCGTAAAGTAGTTTAGGGTTGGCCATGCCATGTGGTAGTGTTGAAAATCCGGCATTGCAGAATGCCGATAAACTATGGAAAAGCGAAAACATTATTTCCTCCTCGAGGGTGAACCCCAATGTGTCGTGTATTGACAGGAAGATGCCGACGGCTCCGATGAGTTCAAGCACTATGGTAAATCCGAGGATATAAAGCAATGTGGGGATGAGTGCGCTCATTGAGCGCGAATATATGGCATCTTTCAGCATAAGTTGGCTGTAAATAGACGTATTGCCGCTGAAGAACATCGCAAAAAAGCTTGTGAATGTCATCACTCCGAGGCCTCCGATCTGAATGAGTATTGCAAGCACCAACAACCCCATTGGCGTGAAATAAACTGATATGTCTATGGGCGTGAGGCCGGTTATGCAAACCGCACTTGTGCTAACGAAAAGTGCGTCCACATAGCTTATTCCCCCGATGGTGCATTTGGGCAGCATCAGAATAAATGAGCCTAAGATGATGAACACCAGAAAACTCCCCGACAATATGAGCGATGGATTGGTGCGCTTTCCTATCACCCTGATTACCCCGTAGCATATCGACAGTATTGAGTAAGCTCCAAGTGCTGAAAACAGAAAAGCGTTGCTGTATGCCACCGCATCGATCACTTTAAGCCACGGTTGTTCAGGCCGCGGAAACAGGAAGGGGAGCAGTGTGACCAGCACTGTAATGTCCACAATCCATTTTAATACATGGTTTTGGCGCTTTGTGTTCCTGAAGTTGAAAATAAGATTGAACGTTACGTTGAATGCAAACACCAACTGAATGCTGCGCAACGCCCGCCTTAGATAAAGATATTGCATGCCCGAATGGTCATATCCTGCATATACGACGAAGCATATCAGGCAGGCAATGGCCGAAACGAAAGTTATGGCTCCCGATACGTTCGAAATCACATGTAGTGTCGAGGCGCTTCGCTGTGTGAAGCGTCTGAATGCATTCATGCGGCGCATGCATTTCCCTCTTATGACGGTTAATATGTCGAGTATTCGGGCTCCCATAAAATATTATCGTACGCGATATAACAACATAACAACCCAGCGCCAATTAAGGTTATTCTTTTTCCGAAAGTTCAAGCCATCTCATCTCTTTTTCGTCAAGTTCCTCTTTTAAGACTTCATAACGCTCCGAAGCTTGCCTTATTTCGTCGGGCGAGCCTCCGGCGTTGAATATATTCTCCAGTGCGGCTTTCTCTTCGTTGAGCTTGTCAAGTTCGGCGGTTAATGTCTCGAATTCACGTCTCTCCTTGAAATTCATCTTTTCGGGTCGTGAAAGCTTCGATTTCTGCTTTTCCGAAGCTGAGATGCTCGGCTCGGGCTTCGATTCTGATTTCTTTATGCGTTCATGCTCATCGATCCAGTTGCGATAGTCGGAATATCCACCAGGGAAGTCTTTTATGACTCCATTGCCCTGAAACACGAAGAGATGTTCCACTATGTTGTCGAGGAAGAATCGGTCATGCGAAATCACGATCACGCATCCCTTGAAAGTGGTTAGATACTCTTCCAGAATGCCGAGTGTCACGATGTCAAGGTCGTTGGTGGGTTCATCGAGTATCAGAAAGTTTGGTGATTTCATCAACACGGATGCCAGATGAAGTCGGCAACGTTCGCCGCCGCTTAAGGTGTGCACGTACTTCTGTTGGTCGGCTGGGCTGAACAGGAAATGTTGCAGGAATTGCATAGGCGAATATTTCACGCCATTGTTCACGGTGATGTCCTCGGCGATATCCGTTATTACATCAATCACCTTTTTATTGTTGTCGAATTGAATGCCCTCCTGGCTGTAATATCCGAATTTCACGGTCTCTCCGACATTCCATTTGCCTGAGTCGGCACTCACTAAGCCCTGAAGCATTTTTATGAACGTCGATTTTCCCACCCCGTTGCCTCCGATGATGCCCAGTTTTTCATATCGGCTGAACGTATAGGAGAAATCGTCCAATATCACCTTGTCTCCGAAGCGTTTTGATATGTGTTCGGCTTCGAATATTTTTGATCCGATGTACGACGATTTAACGTTGAGGTTCACATTCTGTTCCTGATAGTTTGCGCGCGAACGTTCTTTCAAGTCATAGAAAGCATCGATTCTGTATTTTGCTTTTCCGGCGCGAGCTTGTGGCTGTCGGCGCATCCACTCCTGCTCTTTGCGCAGGGTATTTTTCACCTTTTCGAGTTCTCCGGTCAGGGCTTCGATGCGTTCGGCTCGGCGTCTCAGATAGTAGTCGTAATTTCCATCGTATGAAAAAATCTGTTTCATATCGATTTCGATTATCTTATTGCACACCCTGTCGAGGAAATATCGGTCATGCGTAACCATAAGCAGCGTCACTTTCGATCGGTTCAGATAATTTTCAAGCCATTCAATCACTTTTATGTCCAGATGATTGGTCGGTTCGTCGAGTATCAGGAGTTCCGGATTGTCAAGAATCAGTCGGGCTAAGGCCACGCGCTTCTGCTGGCCGCCCGACAACGTGTCAATACGGGCCGTGAATTGCGGTATGTTGAGTTGCATCAGCAACTGTTTGAATCGGTCCTCGTAGTCCCAGGCGTTGGCAGCATCCATGATTTGTATGGCTTCGTTCAATTTGTTTGCATCGCCCGATTCCACTGCTTTTTCATATTGTTCGATTGCATCCTTTATGGGGCCATTGTCGCTCATGCAAGCTTCTATCACCGAAATTCCCGGTTCGAAATGCGGTGTCTGGGGCAGTATCCCCACCTTTATCCCGGCTCTGAATATGACGTTTCCGCTGTCAGGAGCCTCTATGCCCGATATGATATTGAGCAACGTACTTTTTCCCGAGCCGTTTTTTGCTATTAAACCTATCTTTTCCCCTTCGTTCACTCCGAAAGTGATGCTGTCAAAAAGCATCCTGTCGCCATAGCTCTTTGTCAGGTTCTCTATTTGAAGATATGATGTCGCCATATGGTTGATGGTTTTTGTTAACGTGATAATGACAGATTAAATGAAACTCCGTATGCCGTGCTGGTGATGGGATATGCATTTGCCGATACTATGGGAGTGTTGATGCGATGTTCAAGAAACATGCCAACCGTAAATCTGCGGCTCATAATGTAGTTTGCATTGACATTCAGGCTTATTGTGCGGCTCCCCGACGTCGCCTGGGTGTAGTTCGACTCGATGCGGCGTATAAGTGCCTGATTGAGCTGATAGGCAAATTCTCCGTTTACGCTTAAGTCGTTGCTGATGCCTTGTTGAGATCCTCTCATTTTAAGTACGGTGTTAAATCCAACTATTTTATAACCCATTCCGAGCGTTATGGCTTGCGATGTCGACTCCACGACTTGTCCTGCCGAGGTGTTGAGTGTCAGGGTTCGGCCGTCGCGGTATTCTGCGTTAAGGGTCATATCATTGTGTAAAGTTACGGCAAAACCTAATAATGGTGCAAATTTTTCTGTGATTGAAACCGACGAAATGTTGTAGGGCGATGATGGAATGGGATTTCCCGAGAGTTCGTCGAGTGTGAATCCAAGTCCACTTTCTCCAGTTATTGGCGCCCAGTTCAGAAACGATGAATACGAACCCACGGTATAGGTGCACTGGTAGGCATGTGTGAGGGTGAAGCTTTTAAATGCTTTGCGCAATCCCCACAGATTTATGAATCCGTCGTAAGTCATCCTCCAGTTCGGGACGGCATGTGCGAATGTAGGGAACGGATTGAGATACTGTTTATGGGCATCGGTGCCTGAATATGCTGCGAGAAATGCCGGAATGAGTACGTCGCTTCCCGTGCGGCTGACATCGCCGACTTTCGGGTCAAATGGGCGTCCTCCGTGTATATTGTTGGCCATGAAGCCGGTCTTGGGATACTCCTTTCCTACATATTGCTGTTGGATTCGGTTTGAAATAATGTCAATGTTTTCAATGAATTTGTTGAATGCCGCACTGTTATACCCGTCTTTTGCCGAGCTGCCGCGCAATGCGGTGGCTATGGCGCAATGGGTCTTAGTGTAGCTTCCGCCAAGACTTGTCGGCATATTGTCGTACATAAACTGTATTTGTTTCGACCGATTGTCGGTGCGATTGGATGTAAGCTGTATTTTAAGTCCCGGCAGAGGTTCGAGGTTTAATTCCATATGCAGTTCGTGGGTACGCGAAAATATGGCCGGAGATATCTGGTTCGGGTCGCACAAAAGCCAGTCGCGCTCTTTGGCGCGGTCGATATACGATTCGTCAGTCAGCCCGAATGCAAAGTCCATACCGGGCGACATAGGGCCGTATTTGCGCGATTGGCCGAACACGTCGCCGATTTCGGGCTTGAATAGCGGGAGCGACAGTGCATTCGATTTTCTCCATCTCAATGTTGCCGAACGAGGGCTTATAGCGAATCGGGTGGCGTATGCTCCGATTTCACTCCATATGTTTCGATGCTCGTTTATCACTTCGCTCACCACGAATTTTATGTTGTCATCGCCGCGGTTCAGAATCTCTACGTTGTTTTCGTCGATGATTTTGGTCTTGAGTGCCATAGCCCGGTTGCTGCCGGTGCTTATGCCTGACACTCTCACTTTTCGTGTGTGCAGATTATGGCGTATGACAATCGATGTGTCTGGTTTAAGGGCATATGTGCGCTCAAATCTTCGGGGCTTATTGCGTTGAGTCTGGGTGCTGTTGCGTCTATTGTTCCCGAAACGGGTGTTGATTTGTTTGAGATATGCTACTTTTGAATATATCGATTCAAAGTTCAGTCGCCCGTTGGCCGTCCATGAGCCCTGATTGTTGATTGAATTGCCGTAACTGATATTATCCACGGTCGCTCCGCGATCCCACCGATAGTGTGAGTTGTAGTTCACGTCGCCCGATAGGAAGTCCAGCCCCTTAATGCTGTTGAACGGTGCCTTGTATGATGCTACGAATGTCTGGTTATAAGCCCAAGGTGTTCCCAGATGCATGATGCTTTGCATCACGGTATCTTTCCAGTCGCGATATTTATCGGGGAATAGTTTTCTGTTCACGGCTCCTACGGTTTCGTCGATACGGGCTGCCGTATTTGATGTGAACGACAGATTGAGTGACTTGGTCATATTCCATGTCAACGACAGCTGGCGGTCCCAGAGAAAATTCTTGCTCACCGACACCGGGAGTTGGAAATTTACGTCTATTTCGCTGCGTGTCTGTTGCTCATAGTAGTAGCGCGACATAGTAGTCAGAAACGATATGTTGTTTGGGAGCCAATTGAATTCCCATTCTTTGAAAAATTTGAGATGTTGTGATTTTCCTTTGAGCTTGCCGAATGGTTTTAATCCGGTTATCATTGGAGTATACGAATATTGGAAGCTTCCCCGGTAATCGTTTATATATTCGTATTCGGTGGTCGGATCCGAATTGGTCTGCTTGTTGAACGAAAATCCACCCGTGAAATTTGCCGGATCCCAAGGCTTGGGATTCATGCCCCTGATGCCGAAATTCAGACCCGATAGGCTGAAGCTCTGTATGGTTGAGTGTTGTATGGCAAATGCATTTATCGAGTCCTTTTCTTGGTGTGTGGCCGCATCGTTCAATGCATCTTTAAGTAACACGTCTTTGTCGAGTGGATTATATTTCGGCGATGTCTTTTCGCGGCTGACGGAGTAATATATCGGTGCGCGGAGTTGTGCTTTGGCCGGCATGAAGCGGCCTAGGTCAGCTTGCACGGAAAAGTCATATCGGTTATACGTATCCATCCTTCGTGTATTCAGGGTCTGGTCTACTCCTCCAAAACCGTCCGTTTCGATATGTGTGCCTATGTTTAGATTGGCTATGTCTGAAATGCTTAGATTGGCGTTGGCCTTTGCCGCCCATCCACCGTCGTTCTCGAAGTCGGTCACTTTGAGTTCGTTCACCCATACTATGCCATCCTTCATCGTCGCCGAATTATTTCGTATGCCAATGAGCATCACGCGCACGTCGCTCAGGCTCGGGTTGCCGATGACAGCTATGCGGTTTCGTTCATTGTCGGGGTCGCGGCCCGTGTATAATGTCCCGAATCCAACGCCGCTCTCCTCGTTTCTTTTGGCGCGGTTTCGTTCTTTTTTAAGATTCACGAGATTCTTGAGTTCCAGGTTCAGATAATTGCTTTCGGGCCACACTTCCTGACGGTCGGTCCACGTGTCATTGTAGTGGCCGTGAGGTGTCAGATTAAGAGGTATTTCATATTCGTAGTAGTTGTTTTTGACGTCGCTTCCCAGCCTGATGAATATTGACATTTCGCCATTGCGCAGGTCGGTGTGGTCATCAATGAACGATTCGGCGTGCACCCACATTTGCAGCCGCTTATAGTTGCGGAGGTCATGCGACGTATTCTTATACACTGCGCGGGCGTCACCTGCCTGAAGATTCGACACTTTCAGCGACATTGATTGCTCGTTGAGCTGTATGATTTGCGATTGGGAGGGGTCTGAAATTCTGCTCACTCCCGGGGGCAGCACATAATTGACCGGCGTACGTCCCGAATTTTCTTCGATGTTCACCACCGAAATGTCAAGTTCGCCGTCGGCAGGTGCATCGCCTCGACTGTTAAGGTTGAAGGCATAAGGGCGCCATTCGCCTTTTACGAGTTCGAATGTGGCAAATCGCAGGTGCGTCGTGCGTTTGAACCCCGTAAGGAACAGGCGCACGAATCTTATAGCCGAAAAATCCGATATGTTGCCCACGATTTTTTCATAGTCCGACAGCGGAACTTTGAACTGGTACCACTCCACCTCTTGGTCGTTCCCGTCGCGTGTGGGCACGAGCGACACTTGTTTGTCGGTGATATAGTTTTTGCCCACTACCAAATCCTCTGGTCTTATCGATATGCGATATTGGAAATACCTTTCATATTCATTCAGCGTATTGTCCTGATTGATGTCCTCGACGTCGGGCAGGCTGCGCGACGATTGATAAAGCGGATCGCCGGCATCCTCTGGCGACAATGAGTTCCCTTCCACTCCGTTATAGCGTTTGTATCGCTCAAGGATTGACAATCTTTCTTCGTCATAATCATGCCCTCGGTAAAAATGGTAATTGTCGCCGGCCGGGTCGTTGAACGGCGAAAAGCGGTTGTTCTGCATCCGTTCGATGGTAGAAACCGGCAATCGCTGGCGCAGTTCGTTAAGATAATTGGCATACGTGTCGAACGTGAATTCCGATTCGTTTTTGAGTCCGTCGAGCCCCACGTCCTGAATCGGACGGGCCGTATTGTTGTTGTCGAACGCGTATGTCAGGGAATTTTGTGTGCTTACACGTCCCCAGGTCGTCGAACGCATATATTGGTCGTTGCCGTCCAGCGTTATTCCGTTTTCGTATGATTTCAGCCCATCCTTGAGTATGTCCTCGCTTATGTCTCCGAAATTCAGGTAAAGGTCGCCACCCTCATAGTTCGGATTTTCCGGGTCAAGAAATGGATTTAACAGCCAGAATTGCACATATTCTATGTTCGATTGCTCGAAGTTAGTGTTGTCGAGTCGTCGCATTATTCCGCCCCAGCGCTTCTCCGGATATAGTAGCTCGCCTTCGTCGTTGATGTTGGTGGCGTCGACGTTATAAGGCCCTCTTTCCGTCGGATAATATGAAATGTTGAGCGTCTGGATTGTCGATGATTCGCCGTACGACAATTGTCGGTATGGAAATATTTCGTGCGATGTGATTTCGCGCACGTAAGGGTTCGAAAGCTGCTTTAAGTCGCTGCGTATGTAGCCTGGTGCCAGCGATGAATTGCGTTGCGTGAACAGGCGGTCGATATAGTACCAGTTGATGAGTGCGCGGTTTTTTCCATATTCCGGATTGTTCGACAGGGCTGCCTCAGGAAACAATGCCCCCGAACCGCTATCGTAAGGCGTTGACGACAGAAACCATGCATAAGGCGACCGAAGGTCGATGCCGGTTTGCGCCGACTCGAAATCGTCTATATACGAACTCCCACTGTTCGAACTGCTTTTTTGCGAATGCGGTATCAGGCGTGCTATCTCGCCCGACAGATTTAGTCGCGAGGCCTGTGTGGCATTGACTGTGGGTATGAGGCCTATCAGGTCGGTGAGCCACATGAATTCCGTATTATATGAAAAATTCAACCCCAACATAGTGTTGTTCACCAGTTCGTCGCCTATTCCCACCTTCTCTGTCAGTGCTTTTTCCGAATAATTCATGATTGTGGCTCCGATATTGAAGTCGCGGCTTATCCGGTAGTTTAAGTCGAGACCCGTGAGTGTTTTACGCTGTGTGCTGAATAGCGATTGATTTTCGAGCGTCACGTTTATGCTTTGCCCCGACTCAAGTATGCTCGTATTGGTAATTGTCACTATGCCCATTGCATAGTCCACCGTATAATCCGTATTTTCTGTAAGTCGCATTCCGCCGGCTGTAACCACCACTGAGCCGCGTGGCACGTTCATGGCCCCGAGGCGTATCTGCGCTCCCGACGATGCCTGATATTCGCCCATGATGGTGAACTTGTTCTTATCTGCAAACTGCCGAGCCACCACCAGTGTTGAGTCATAAAGCTGTTGATACACATATTTTTCAGCAAGCGTCTTATTGCCGATTTTTTTTGCAAGATGTTTGCCGAATGGTTCTACCACGGGGAATATTATCTTGCCCGACGACGAAATGATAGTATATCCTTCTATGAAGTCGAAAAATCCGTCGGGATTCGAATCCTGGTTCGAATCGAGTCGGTCAAGGTTCATCACCTGAAGCAGCGGCATATTGTTTATTCCCGGCACGGGCAGATAATTAATCTCTGTTCCGGTCGTATCCGACAGATATTTTATCTGAAGCTTGAAGTTCGATTTTTGGATTGAATATGCCCCTCCGAGCGAATACACATTTTTCATCATCAGGTGCCACATTGGAACGCTGGTCGATGTGACTGTGTTTTTCAGCATTTTTACGTAGAGCGATTGGTCGGTTGATGTTATGTCGCTCGAAAACTCGCCCACTTTGTACACCTGTCCCCGGTAAGTATATTCGAATGCGACGCCAAGCACTTCGTCCGTCGACAGCTGACTCTTGAGCGATATATAGCCCAACGTGGGGTTGAGCGTATAGTCGCTTTCCGACAGCAGGCGTGCGCTTTCCACCTTTTCGAAGTCGAGGCCACCCTCAATGCCAAACTCTCTCAGCGGTTCCAGGTCTTGAGTCACAGTGTTGATGTTTCGAGCCCCCGGGTAATCGTTTTTTATTATCGTAAGCAGATTGTTCGACTCGTTCGACGTATTTTCCGTCCCGCCGCTTTTCTTCCAGTAATCGTTTGCGAGTACGCTGTTTTCGCCCAGGTCCATGAATGCCACTATGTTGCGGCTCTGGTTGAAATTGCCGCTCTTATTTGTCACCCACACCTCGATGCGTGTAATCTGCACTCCTGAGTTTACATACGGCAGATGCGATGCAAAGTCGTCGTAGTTGTCGCGGAAGAAATGTCCTAAAAAATAATGCCTGTTCTGGTCATAATTGTCGGCGGTGACGTTGAACGGCGTGGTCTGAACTCCTCCCTTGGTGCTTATCGACCGCGATTCTGAATTTTGCTGCGACACAAGAGCCGTGGCCGTAAGCCGGCCGAACTGAAGTTTTGATTTCACTCCGAATAGGGCAGTGGTGCCTCGTATCAGTGACGACCCCGTGGTCATGCTCACATTGCCCGCTTCTATGCTTTTCACAATGTCGTCGTCCGTGCCTTCATATTTGAGCTTCAGGTTCTTTGAGTCGAAGTTGAATGTCGCGTCCGTATTATAGGTCATGTCGAATTTCAGCCTGTCGCCTACCGATGCTGCCACCGATGCCTGTATTTTCTGGTCGAAGTCAAAAAATGTTTTGCGTCTCGATGTCATCGACAGGGCCGGATTGTCAGTCTTGGTCGATTTGATGCCGGTCGATATCTGCACCGAACCCTGTGTGCGGAGCTGCACTCCACCTGGCCCGAATATTTTTTCCAACGGTCCCAACGAAAAATTCATGTCGAGCACATTGAATGGTTTCTTGTCCACCCCTTTTGCCGTTTCTGCGTCCTTCATCCTGAAATATCGCTTCCTGAGCTTGCGCATCATCCAAGCGTTATACTGTTTCGCCGTTAGCCTGAACGGCACCCCGATTTCCTCTCCGCCTATTCGATGCCTTATCACATAGCTGTCGCTCGCCGCGTCATACGTACATTCTGTTTCGATGTTCGACGGCGCCGACATATCGTATATCGATTCGTTTTCAAGCAATTCTTCATACGATTGCGGTATCAGATGCTTCATTTTGGTTGATATCTGTGCAGTCGTGTCTGATTTTTGCTCTCCGTCGTCGCCCGTTAGCTGAACATTCGATTGGCAAAAGGCACATTGCGCACCGACCATAGCGATAATCATCATAAATGTCATCGCCATAAATCTCCGGCCGGCGTATCGGCCTATATGTCTTGATATATAGTTATGCCTGCGTCTGTTCACTGGGTCTGAATTCGGCTCGGATTGCATATTGCATCCGTCCTCACACAATTAACGAATCATAGTCCACTTTATTATATTTTTATATTATAAAGTGCTGCCACGATTTTTCGCTATGAAAAAATGTCTTTACCGGTTAAATTAAAATGCCTAATTTTGTACTGCTAATGTCACCTGACATTTAACAAAAACAATTATTATTGAGTGCATATGATTATCAGACGTTTTTCCATTATTGCATTTTTACTTGTCATTGCCATTGATGCGATGGCTCATAAAGTCCAGCCTGTATGGTCGCCCGACAATGGCGACGGCACATTCACCAATCCAATTCTCTGGGGCGATTGGCCCGACCCCGACGTGATTAGAGTCGGCGATGAATTTTATATGATATCCACCAGCATGCACTACGTTCCCGGATGTCCCATTTTGAAATCCAGGGATTTGGTCAATTGGGAGATGGCCGGATATGCAGTCGACCGATACGACGAAGACCCCCGCTACGATATGCAAGGCGGACAGCTATATCTCAACGGCTCATGGGCAAGTGCAATCCGCCATCACAATGGCAAATTTTACGTGTTTTTCTGTACACCCTATGGTTGGGGACGCGAAACTGGGCATTTCTCCGTGTGCGAGGCCGATAGACCTCAAGGCCCCTGGACGCGAACCATATTTCCCGAATATATCTACGACCCCGGGGTGCTGATTGATGATGACGGGCGCATCTACGTTGTCCATGGACAGCACCACCTGTATGTCACCGAACTCCAGTCCGATATGAAATCAGTAAAAGGGTCACCGGTGCTCATATGGGATAAGACCGTCACTGACTCCACCGGCACACGCACCGGCGGTATGGAGGGTTCCCATGTCTATAAAATAGATGGAATGTACTACATCACATGCCCGGCAGGCGGCACCGAAGGATGGCAGATGTGCCTTCGATCTAAAAGCATATACGGCCCTTATGAATCGCGCGTCATAATGGACGACTCTCGCTCTTATCCTCCTAACGGACTCCATCAGGGCGGAATGGTGCAGCTCAAAAATGGCGATTGGTGGTTCATAATAATGCAAGATCGTGGGCCCATTGGACGCGTTGTGAATCTAGTTCCAGTCACGTGGACCGACGGGTGGCCGATGTTGGGTATCGATGGAAAAGATGCCGTGACATATCAAAAGCCTGCGACAGGTGGCAAATCTGACATTATGTCGCCCGCAACGTCCGACGACTTCAATTCCCCCAGGTTGGGATTGCAATGGCAGTGGAACCACAACCCCGACAATGCCGCGTGGTCACTTTCCGAACGCAAAGGCCATATGCGTTTGAAAGCCCGAAAAGCAACGTCGTTGAAGGACGCACGCAACACCCTCACCCAACGCGTACAGGGCCCGCTGTCCCAAGCCTCAGTCGAGCTCGACGTATCGCAGCTCAAGGATGGCAATGTGGCCGGCCTTGGCATATTCGAATTTCCCTATGCTTTCGTTGGCGTTTCGCAAGAGAATGGCCGCAGAAATGTGTTGATGGTCAACGATAGTGTGACGGTTGAAGTGCCGGTCGTCGATTTCCGTGGCGATAAAATCTGGTTACGTGCCGATGTCACCGACCGCGATTTCAAGGCGCAATTCTTTTACAGTCTCGATGGCCGCAAATTCATTCCCGTTGGCAACACGCTCAATATGGGTCTCGGGCTACCATGGACGGCTAATCGTTTCGCATTATTCAACTATTCCCTCTCCGACGATGGCGTTGACGGTATAGCCGATTTCAACTGGTTCCGTTTCAACGGACGGTGAGCCAACGCATTCTCACATCATGGCCAGAGCCTGCTTTATGGCTCCTTCCACTTTCACCAAAGGGTCTCTGTCGAATACTTTCTTCAAGGCCTTTTGGCTTTGTGGGCGTGCGAATCCGAGCATCATCAATGCCGCAAGAGCTTCCTCGAACACTTCCGATGTCTGGGGAACTGCCGAGGCTATTAATGCATCGTCTCCTGTTGGTTTTATCTTGTCGCGCAAGTCCACTATGATTCGTTGAGCCGTTTTTGTCCCTATCCCTTTCACGTTTTTCAGGCGTCCGTGGTCTCCGTTGACTATCACGAGTTCAAGTTCCGGAGCTGCTATTGACGACAATATCATCCTTGCGGTGTTGGCCCCTACGCCCGACACTCCTATAAGGGCCCTGAACAGGCTCCGTTCCTGCTCGGTGACGAATCCGAACAGTTGATGTGCGTCTTCGCGTATCGACTCATGTACCAATAGCTTTGCCGTCTGTTTTCCCTCGAGTTCGGTGAATGCCGGAAGGCTGATATGCAGCATATATCCCACCCCGTGGCAGTCTATCACCGCATACGTCGGAGTCAGTTCGGCTATGTTGCCGCTTATGTATTCTATCATGATTATCGGTTGTTTTCAAAAAAATCTCTTGCGCAAAGATAAGGGTTTATTCTTAAATTCACTAATTTTGCAGAATATGGAAGTAATCTACGAAGACAATCACATAATTGTCGTCAATAAGCAACCCGGCGAGATTGTGCAAGGCGACCACACCGGCGACCGCACCTTGGTCGACGACGTAAAGCAATATCTCAAAGAGAAATATGCCAAGCCTGGCAATGTGTTCTGTGGAGTGGTTCACCGCATCGACCGTCCGGTGGGCGGACTTGTAGTATTTGCCAAAACATCAAAGGCCCTGTCGCGCATGAATGCTATGTTTCGCGACGGATTGGTGCGCAAGACCTATCTTGCTGTCACACGCAATCGGCCGCCGAAGGAGGCTGACCGCCTGGTTCATTACATCACCACCACCCAGCAAGGAAACAAATCCTATGCCTCCACGTCACCTCGGCCCGCATCTAAAGAGGCCATTCTCTCTTATAGGCTTGTTGGTGCCAGCAAAAGTTTCTATCTTTTGGAAGTGAATCTCGAAACGGGCCGCAAACATCAGATTCGCGTGCAGTTGTCGGCCATCGGATGTCCGATAAAAGGCGATTTGAAATATGGCGACAAGCGTAGCAATCCCGATGGCTCAATATCTCTCACGGCCCATCGCATCCAGTTCCAGCATCCCGTGTCTAAAAAGCCCATTGACCTCACGGCCCCGTTTGATATGTCAATCTTCCAGCCGGTTTGATTTATTGGCTCACCGGCTTTTGGCATACGCCGAATTTGGATTGGCAAAATAATTTATCCAGTTCGAAAATAGTAGGTTAGCGTGCGACCTCCATTTCACCACCGGCTCTTTCTCCGGGTCGTTGTCGCGATAATAGTTTGCCGGTATCGCTGGCGATAGGCCTTTTTTGCAATCGCGCCTATATTCGAAATCAAGCGTTCCGGGTGCATATTCCGAATGTCCGGTCACGAACCATTCTCGCCCTTCGAGGCCCATAACCATATAAACCCCGCTTTCTGGGCTTTCCGACATTATTTTCAGGCCTATGGCTTGCTCGATGTCCTGTCGGCGCACTTCGCTGTAACGGCTGTGCGGCACATAGAATTCATCGTCGAATCCACGGAATATGGCATTTTCCTTTTCGTTTGCCGTATGCTTGAACACGCCCGATATCTTGGGTGCGAACACATGCTTTGGCACTCCGTAATGATGATACAATCCTGCCAGGGCTCCCCAGCATATATATAATGTGCTTCTCGAATTCCTCCTCGTCCAATCGAATATTTCTCTAAGTTCCGGCCAGTAGTCCACCTCTTCGAAGTCTATTTTCTCCACCGGAGCCCCGGTTATTATGAAGCCGTCATACTCCTTTCCACTTATCTCGTCGAAGTTGTGGTAGAAACGCTCTATGTGCTCGCGCGGCGTATTTTTCGACACGTGCGAGCCAACGTTTATCAGGTCAAGCTCGATGTCCAGCGCACTCCCGGCCAACAGCCTGATGAAGTCCGTTTCCGTCATCGGTTTAAGGGGCATCAGGTTCAGTAGGCCTATTTTCAGTGCGTTGTCATATTTGCCTGCATATTCCTCGCTGGCTATGGTTATTATGTTTTCTGCCCGCAGTTCCTCAACGGCTGGCAGTTCTTTGCTGATTATTACGGGCATCTGTCGTGCTTATGAATAGGTTATAGTGCTATTTTTGATGCGGGTGCTTCGCTGGCTATCGGTTAATCAATGATTTCCCCCGAAATCGAATCCGCTTTCTGGTCGATGATTTTTTCCAATGCTTTGCGGCGGGCTTCTTCTATCGACGCCTTTGTCGCTGGAGGGGGAGTGGTTTTCGATAGTTTCACCACGGCAAGTGTCTTTGACACCTCCTTCTTCTTATCATTTTTCCCCGCATTTATCTTGGCCGAAACTGTCACCTGGTTTTCCTCCTTCTTCTCCAAGTTCACTTGGGCCGATGCAATCACTTTTTCCTTCGCGTCTTTCTTTTTTGCCACGTTCACCTGGGCCGATGCAATCACGTTGTCGTCCGTTTGATTCGTGTTTCCCTCCTTCCCGGTTTCCGGCAATTCGGTCTGTGCTATCATCTGTGCATTTTGGTCCAGCATTGCCCAATACTGCTCCACGCGCCCCGACGAATGATACGTGCGCAGATAATAATCCTCGTTCAACGAGCTGATGATCACGCCTTTGCTCGTTGACGAATGTATCATCTGTCCCTTGCCTATGTATAGACCCACGTGTCCTACGGTGTTCCTATTGTTTGTCGAGAAAAACACGAGGTCTCCTTCCGACAGTTCATCCTTCTTTATTTTTGAGCAATATTCCTGCTGTTTTCCCGAATTGCGTGGCAGTTTTATGCCGAGTGCATCTTCAAACACGCGCATTGTCAGTCCTGAGCAGTCGACGCCGTTTTTTGTGTCGCCGCCGTATTTATATTTTGTGCCGAGCCACTTTTCGGCCTCGTTCAGCAGTGTCAGGGTGTGTTCCGACAGCTTATTGTCTATTTTTATAGGCGTTTGTTCTGTTTTCCCGACATTTCTGTCGGTTTGTCTGCCGTCGTAGGTGTCTTTGTTCGTTTCTACGACCGCGTATGCCCTCAATCCGTTTTTCTTCGACGTATGACAACTTGACACGCACACTATGATTGCTGCCATTGTCAGCAATTTCAGTATGTGTTTTGTGCCATTTTGGCCGAATATGTCACAATTACTTTTCCACATCGACTGCAAATATACTCATTTTATTCGTTCCCTGACACTATTTTGGCCCTATCATATATGAAAAAATCCATTTTTTCACATTAGTACAGTAAAATAGTTTTAAAACATTCTGCATCTGTATTAAATCAGTTTAATTTAGCTGATTTTTACATTTGCCGATTAAATTATGCACTAAATTTGCGGTCTAATCGTAAAAGTTAATTTTAACAGACTCAACATTTAAATTTTAACATTATATCATTATGAAAAATTACGGAAAAGTTGCTCTTTTGGCTTGTGGTGTTGCAGTGGCAAGTTCGTTTGCTACGCTCGCTGTTTATGACCGCGCCTCGCACACCGATTTTATAGCCGACACCTTTATCAATAATGATTCCGACAAATCTTTTGTGCGTGTTCTGCAGCATCCAGCTGCCGAAAACGACTTCACTCGTGCTGCCGAGTCCACCATCAATGGCGTGGTCAGCATCAAGAGCTTTGCCACGCCACGCAACAACTATGGCAATTATGGCGGCGGAAATGGTGGCGGATTCGATCCGTTCGAATTTTTCTTCGGCAATCCCGGCGGTTCGCAGCGTCGTCGCCAGCAGCAGCCTCGTGGCGGTTATGATTCCGACCAGAATTCTGAGTCGCGTCAGCAGCCTATGGGCTTGGGCTCAGGTGTCGTAATTTCTGCCGACGGTTATATCGTCACCAATAACCACGTCATCGACGGGGCCGAACGTCTCGAAGTAACTCTCAATGACAATCGCACATTCAATGCACAGGTAATTGGTGCCGACCCCGCCACCGACCTCGCGCTTCTGAAAATTGATGCCACCGACCTTCACACTATCCCAATGGGCGACAGTGAGGCCATAAAAGTAGGGGAGTGGGTGCTTGCCGTGGGTAATCCATTCGGTTTCACTTCTACTGTTACCACCGGCATCGTAAGCGCCAAGGCTCGCTCCATATCTTCAATGACTAATGGCCGCTCTATGGGTATCGAAGCATATATCCAGACCGATGCTGCTGTCAATCCTGGAAACTCAGGTGGTGCTCTCGTAAATCTTGATGGCGAACTGGTGGGAATAAACACTGCCATCTATTCTCAGACCGGAAACTATGCCGGCTACTCATTCGCGATTCCCACCACTATTGTCACCAAGATCGTGACCGACCTTAAACAATATGGCATGGTGCAGCGTGCTGTTCTTGGCATCGCATTCCGTGAGCTTGATTCGCAGCTTGCAAAGGAAAAGGGCATCACTGCCGTCAACGACGGTCTGTATGTAAGTGAAGTGACCGAGCGCAGCTCTGCTATGGAAGCCGGTCTTAAGTCTGGCGACGTCATTACGGCCGTAAACTCCATTGCCACTCACAATGGTGCACAGCTTCAGGAGCAGTTGAGCAAGTATCGTCCTGGCGACGTTATCACTATCGACTATGTCCGCGACAATGCTAAGAAATCCACTAAGGTCACCCTTCTCAACAACCAGGGTAGCACCAAAATCACCCAGGCTTCTTCGGTAGCCGACCTTGGTTGTGCCTTCAAGCCTGTCAACGATGAGACTAAGCGTCAGCTTCGCATTTCGGGCGGTCTCCAGGTTGTTGGCCTGAAAGACGGTAAATTCAAGGCCGCTGGCATAAAAGAAGGATTCATAATTCTCGACATTAACAATGCCCGCGTCAACAGCACCGACGATGTCGAAAAAATCTACAACTCTATTATGAAGAGCGATGAATACGACAAAGTTATGTTCATCACTGGACTCTATCCCACCGGCAAGAAAATCTACTATGCAGTCGATCTTTCTGACTAATTTTTTGATATGTATGAAGTGAATGGAGAGGGCGGTTCCCATTGTATGGGAGCCGCCCTTAATTTTTTGAATCATTTGTCCCATATATCCGGGAACCTCAATCAGATAGTCAAAAGGGCTAACGAACTTGCTGTGGCAGGATTACTGACCGGACGCTACATCTCACAAGTACTGTTGCCGGAGATCGAGAACACTCAAAAGATTCTGAACCCCATATATCAAGAACTTACGAAGATAACCCCAAAGACCTACAAGCAGACGATGAAGCTCCATTTTTGAGTTCATACAACGCATCACTAAATAGAAGTAAAACTCCCGACATTACTGCTGGGAGTTTTACTTCTAAGTACGATTAAAGTCTATCGATTTCATCTTGACGGGACACTTTACCTTTATATTTACCTTTTGCTGAGTTCAACGTATAACGTATACTTAAAGATATAGAAC
>CAZRJT010000024.1:0-23966 GCA_964600585.1 uncultured Bacteroides sp. | reverse complement strand
TCATAAACTTACCGGCAAATGAGACAGAATCCGATACTTAACGAAGCCGATGAAACTGATAACCCTTTAGGTATGCTCACCAATCTCTTTGATGTGGCAATGGTGTTCGCCGTTGCCCTTATGGTGGCTTTGGTGACGTATTTCAATATGAGTGAAATATTCTCAAAAGAGGATTATACCATTGTCAAGAATCCCGGTGCGGAGAATATGGAGATTATAACCAAAGAGGGAAATGAAATCAAGAAATACACTCCCTCCGATTCTGATTCACCGACCAACGGCTCAAAAGGCCGGCGTGTCGGAACTGCCTATCAACTTGAAAATGGAGAAATAATATATATCCCGGAAAAATAAGAGCTATGAAGTTATTTTCCCTAAGAAACCATCCATATCTTTGGAGTTTGTTTCCGACAATCAACTGACTTTATTCTGACCCTTATGTCGAACTCTCAAATCAGGAAAAATAAAGCACGTGACGTTGGTGCCGTTTATATTCGTCGCCGGCGACCATGCACGAAATGATGTTGACGTAGAGTGGCGAGCTATTCTTGAAGATGAGGGATATTCTGTCGCTACCATAATAGAGGGCTTGGGGCAGATAACGCAGATTCAGGATATCTATATCCGTCATATCTATGATGCTATCGAATCGCCAATAGTGGATGCTGCGCAGCAAAAGGCAGAATTCATAAGCAATAACTTCTTACCAAATCCAATCATAAATGTGTGGGTATGGATTTTTATTGTTATTTTTGCGCTTGAAGTTCTGAATTATTAATTAATCGATGCTTTATGTATAAAATCATACGAATTTTGAGCGCATTCGGTCTGCTTATGATTTTAACCGCGGCTTGCAATGGCAGTGGAGAGATGGTGTCGCCTAACGGTAAACTTGTAGTGTCGCAGATAGAGCAATCTGACGGCTCATCGGCATTTTCAGTGTGCTATGATGACGGAGCGGTGCGCACCGAAGTGTTGACAATTCCTGTGGTGGGAATAATGACCCAAGCCGGCAGGGGCGGGGATATGCGTCTTGCAGGAATTGACGCTCCGACGCACATTGTCGATAAATATAAAATGTTGACAGGCAAACGGCTTGAATGTAGCAACGAAGCAAATGAATATCTCATTCATTTTGAGGATAGTTTGGGCAAAGAGGTGCTGATGCGTATGCGTCTCTATGGCGATGGCGTGGCATTCCGGTATGAATTGCCCGATTTGACCAATGACTGCGTTGTAGATGAACTGACCACATATCGCATTGCGGAAGGAGCCAGGCGTTGGATGCAGTCGTATGTCGTGGGATACGAAGATTTTTATCCGATGTATGAGAATGGACATGCCACCGATAAGCGTCAATGGAGCTACCCTGCTTTGGTGCAGTCCGGCGATAGCGTGTGGGCGTTGATTTCGGAATCTGACGTAAACCGTTTGCAAAGTGGGTCGTTTATGGCTAACACGGCTGCACCTACCGACTATAAAGTGCAGATGATGAAAAATCAACAGATTATCAATGGCGATTGGCATACTCCATGGCGCGTGATAATAGTGGGCGCACTCAATGATGTGGTGGAATCCACACTCGTCACCGACACTAGCACACCCACAGCCATGACTGATTTGGACTGGATAAAGCCGGGCGGCGTATCGTGGATATACTGGGCCAACAACCACGGCTCGAAAGACTATGAGCTTATAAAACGCTATGTAGACATGGCGGTGGAGTTGAAGCTTCCTTACGTATTGATTGACTGGGAGTGGGACGTGATGGGCAATGGCGGCACTATTGAAGATGCCGTGCGTTATGCAAATGAAAACAATGTACGTCCGTTGATGTGGTATAACTCCTCGACGTCATGGGTGGATGGGGCAGCCGGTCCATTGTTCAGGCTCAATAAGTCCGACGACCGTGAAAGGGAGTTTGCGTGGTTGAAGTCAATCGGAGTTGCAGGCGTGAAAATCGATTTCTTCCCCGACGATAGCGAGCCGACGATGGCTTACTATCAGGATTTGTTGGAAACGGCTGCTAAATACGGCTTGATGGTCAATTTTCATGGGGCGGCCATCCCGCGCGGTTGGCAGAGGACTTATCCTAATCTGATGTCGGTTGAGGCCGTGTACGGAGCAGAATGGTACAACAACCTTCCTGTGCTTACCGACAAGGCTGCCGCTCATAATGCCACGCTCCCATTTACGCGTAATGTCATCGGGCCTATGGATTACACGCCATGCACATTCTCCGATTCGCAGCATCCGCACATCACCACGCACGCCCATGAATTGGCGTTGCCGGTAGTGTTCGAATCGGCATTGCAGCACTGGGCCGACAGCCCTGAAAGCTACTTGGCTCAGCCCGCGGCGGTGAAAGAGTTCATCGGAGACCTTCCCACGGTGTGGGATGAGACGCGTCTGGTGGATGGATATCCGGCCGACTACGTCGTGATGGCCCGTCGTCGAGGCGATGTGTGGTACGTAGGGGCGTTGAATGGCACTGACAGCGCGCGTATGCTGCCGATGGATTGGGGCTTTCTGGCATCCGACTCAACATATTGCGTAACGTTGTTTGAAGACAGCGGAAACAAGGAGACCCCTTGGAAAATATCCACAAATCAAGGCTCTGCCGATAATCTTCCCGCCGCACTCGCTTGTGAACCTCGTGGAGGATTTGTGGCTGTCATACGCCCGGCCAAGTGACATGCGCCGAGCAGGAAGAAGGTGGAGAGAAGATAATACCTCCAAATGATAAAGATATATATGCTGGATATGAAAAATAGAGCAGAAGTGTGTAGAAACATTGTTGCATACGTGCTGATTGTCATTCTCTTGTTCGGCTCGCCGTTTGAAGCGTTGGCGCAATTGTCGGCTGATAGGAGCAACGTGTTGGAGACTGGTACGCAGATGGTGCTACGTGTTACTGAAAATTTCAAGTCGGCAAATAAAGCTGATTCAGGCGTAATCAACGCGATGGTGGAATCAGACGTGTATTCGGCCGACGGCACTCGTGTGCTCGTCAAGGGTGGCACACCCGCTTATATAGAGTTTACCCTCGAGCAGAACGGATATGCAGGCAAGTCAGGTAAGATATGCCTTACCTATGCTACGACAAAAACGATTGACCATAAAAATGTGTCGCTTCGCATAGGAGCCTGTAAGAATGGCGGTAGCCGGTTGGGCGGAGTCGTAATCCTGTCGATATTGTTTTTCCCGATAGGGCTTGTGAGCTGCTGTATGAAAGGTAGGATGCCTAAAATAGCTCAAGGCACAGAATTCAAAGCCTTAACTATGCAGGACGTGGCAGTCGACAATGACGTATAGCTCAAATGAATAAAGAATGTGTGGGGCTATTGGGATGCGTGTGGGTGGTAGCAAAAAAGCAGTCGGCGGTTGGCCGACTGCTTTGAGTGGTCCCACTAGGGCTTGAACCTAGGACTCCCTGATTATGAGTCAGGTGCTCTAACCAACTGAGCTATGGGACCGATTTTTTGAGCGTTCGCTCTTGAAATCGGGTACAAAGTTAGCGATTATTTTTTAAGTGACAAATTTTGGGCTGCATTTTTTTGACGATTTATTGGCTTATTTGATGTTTTGGAGAGCAAACGAGGTGAAAGAGTGTTTGTCGGTGGATGTAATGTGTTGGTGTGATATGTTGTCGGGAGAGAAATGAAATTATTGGCGATGTATAGTGGTAAACGAGGTGGGATGAATAGAAAATTATTTAGTAAATTTGCGTAGGTTTTCACGGCGTGTCGTCGTCGGGGGCCGGAGATAAAGTTTTTTGCCTGAAATATAGAAGTTGATTATGTTGACTGCATTGATTGTTATTTTTGTGGTTGGTTACTTGGCCATCGCTTTGGAGCATCCGTTGAAGGTCGATAAGACAGCCTCGGCTCTATTGCTTGGCATGCTTATGTGGATTTTGTACGCTTTCTGTTCGGAAAGCATCGTTCCGATGTTTTCTGGCGACCGATTCGCACAGTTTCTTGACGAAAATCCGTCGTTGGCGATGAAGTCGCTGAAGGAGCAGACGTTGGGTTATGTGCTCAATGTAGATATCGTGGAACATTTGGGCGACATCACGCAAACGCTGCTGTTTCTAATAGGGGCTATGACCATAGTGGAGCTGATTGATGTGCATGGAGGCTTCAGGATAATAACCGACCGGATAACTACACGCAATAAACGGAAGCTATTGTGGATTGTGGCGTTCACCACATTTTTTATGTCGGCGATTCTCGACAATCTCACCACGACGATAGTGATGGTGATGCTTTTGCGCAAGCTTGTGGCCGACAAGCAGGAGCGGTGGCTCTACGCGGCGTCGATCGTGTTGGCGGCAAATAGTGGCGGAGCGTGGTCGCCCATAGGCGACGTCACCACTATTATGCTCTGGGTCAAGGGTAACGTTACGGCCACATCGCTGTTGTCGCACATATTATTGCCGAGCATCGTGTCTATGGTGGTGCCCTTGTTGATTGTGTCGCGGCAGCTGACCGGCGAGCTAGAGCCGATGGCGAAGGTGGCTGATGTGGACGATGCCATCACGGGGCGCGAACGCTGCACTATGTTCTGGCTTGGGGTCGGAGGCCTGATAGCGGTGCCGGTGTTTAAGTCGATTACGCATTTGCCTCCATTCGTGGGGATGCTTTTCGTGCTTGGCGTGCTGTGGACTTTCACTGAGATATTCTATAATGCCAAGATGCTTGAAAAAGCGCGTGAGCATCGCATTCCCAAGGTGATATCGCGTGTCGACATGCCGTCTATATTGTTTTTTCTGGGCATATTGATGGCTGTGGCCGTGTTGCAGTCGACCGGAATCCTATCACGTTTGGCCTTCGCGCTTGACGAGAATCTGCATAATGTGTATGCCATCGACGTGTTGCTTGGAATTTTGTCGTCGATTATCGACAACGTTCCGATGGTGGCCGGAGTTATGGGTATGTATCCTGTGACGGATGCGTCGACAGTGGACTATGCGGCCAATTTCGTGGTCGACGGCACTTTCTGGGGCTTGTTGTCGTATTGTGCCGGAGTGGGCGGCAGCATTCTTATAATAGGTTCGGCAGCCGGAGTCATAGCAATGGGACTCGAAAAAATAAGCTTCGGGTGGTATCTGAAGCGTTTTTCAGGCATTGCTATGCTTGGCTATTTGGCTGGAATCGCGGTGTACATGCTTGAGAAGATGATATATTAAACTCAGAAGGCCGTTTGACGTATGCAACCATTGCATATTCTGTTCAAACGGCCTCTATGTCATTTATCATTTATATGGTGGAATTTTCAGGTTATTCCTGCCGCGACATCACGTAGTCGTGATCGGCGATTTCGTATTTCAGGGTATTGCCTTTCAACTTCACGTCGTCGATGTGTTTAAAGGCCATATATTTGTTCTGCAGGGCTATTGTCACAAGATTTTTCACATGCTGTGCCACCTGAGGTTTCAGTGAATCGGTGGCAGCCGAGGTGTTTGACGAAAGCATATTCATAGATAGTGCTACGGCTTCGGGGTCGACATCGACATTGAGCGTCGAGATGTCGATGTTGAAGGCGATTTCATCGTCGTCGATGGCTTGCCATGTGCCGGATACGGTGGCCTATGCGGCCGCTGACAAGCTGAATGGCTGCTCTACGCCTTGCGAAGCGTCAATCGCGCCTGTTACCGACACCATCGAACTGATTGATATGTTTCCGCCATGTTTTATGGCTTCGTTGGGCATAAAGGTGAACGATTCGACCACGGTGGCCGAGCCTGATTGGTTGTCGGCAAGGCGTTCGGGTGCGCCGCTCCATGAACCTTCTACTTTTCCGGCCAGACGTGCCGATTCGCTGCAGCTCTGGATGCAGAGCGACGTTGCCAGAGCGGTAAATAATAGTGCGATAGCTTTCATAATTAAAAAAAGTGTTGTGTTGACAAAAAACAGTTATGTTACGAGAAAAAATGATGAGTTGTATTTGTGATTCAAACGAATAAAATCATCAAATAGTTTTTATCAAACCATAGATATTTATTATCTTTGTCGTATGCAAATTTAAACTGATATGGCAACAAAACCATTCCATTACCAAGAAATGTTTCCGATGTCGGAGGACAAAACTGAATATTATCTCCTGACATCCGACTATGTTAAAGTAGAAAATTGGAACGGCCACGAAATGCTCGTGGTTGATCCGGAGGCTCTTACGGTGCTTGCACGCCAGGCCACCCACGACAATGCGTTTATGCTGCGCCGCGAACACAATGAGATGGTGGCAAAGATATTGCACGATCCCGAAGCCAGTGAAAACGATAAGTTTGTGGCATTGACTATGCTGCGTAATGCCGATGTGGCATCGAAAGGCCAGCTGCCCTTTTGCCAGGATACGGGCACTGCAATAATTATGGGTAAAAAAGGCCAGAATGTCTATACCGGCGGCGGCGATGAGGAAAAATTGTCGCATGGCGTTTATCTGACCTATACCACTGATAATTTGCGCTACTCTCAGAATGCTCCTCTGAATATGTATGATGAGGTGAACACCGGATGTAACTTGCCGGCGCAGATTGATTTGTATGCTGTCGACGGAAACGAATATAAATTCCTGTTCGTTGCCAAAGGTGGTGGTTCGGCCAACAAAACTTATCTCTATCAGGAAACGAAAGCGTTGATAAATCCCAAAACGCTGATTCCTTTCCTGGTTGAAAAAATGAAATCGCTTGGCACCGCGGCTTGTCCGCCTTACCATATTGCAATTGTTATAGGTGGTACTTCTGCCGAAATGAATCTTGCCACGGTCAAGAAAGCATCGGTGAAATATTATGACAATTTGCCCGACCATGGCAATGAATACGGCCACGCATTCCGCGATAAAGAGTTAGAAAAGCAATTGCTTGAAGAGACCCGCAAGATTGGACTTGGCGCTCAGTTTGGAGGCAAGTATTTTGCCCACGACATCAGGGTGATCCGTTTGCCTCGCCATGGAGCCTCATGCCCGGTGGGCCTTGGAGTGTCATGTTCAGCCGACAGAAATGTTAAAGCAAAAATCAATAGCCAGGGACTATGGATTGAAAAACTTGATTCAAATCCCGGTGAACTCATTCCCGAGAGCTATCGTAAGGCCGGAGAGGGTGATGTGGTGAAGATTGATTTGAGCCGTCCGATGCCTGAAATTCTTGCCGAGTTGTCGAAATATCCCGTATCGACCCGTTTGTCGTTGAACGGCACGATAATCGTAGGCCGAGATATCGCGCATGCGAAGATTAAAGAACGCTTGGAAAAGGGAGAGCCTATGCCGCAGTATCTCAAGGATCACCCGATTTATTATGCGGGCCCGGCCAAAACGCCGGTTGGTATGGCTTCAGGTTCTTTTGGCCCGACAACAGCAGGTCGTATGGACTCGTATGTCGACCAGTTCCAGGCTGCTGGCGGTTCGATGGTGATGATTGCCAAGGGCAACCGTAGCAAGCAAGTGACCGATGCATGTAAGAAACACGGCGGTTTCTATCTCGGTTCGATTGGTGGACCGGCCGCAATTCTGGCTCAGAATAGCATCAAGAAGGTGGAACTTCTCGAATATCCCGAGCTTGGAATGGAAGCCATCTGGAAGATTGAAGTAGAAGATTTCCCCGCATTCATCCTGGTAGATGACAAGGGCAATGATTTCTTCACTCAGATAGCTGAAAAATGTGCAGGATGTGCATTGACCAAATGATGTCTGAATTCAGAAGAAGATAATACTACGTGTGCGAATGTCGGTGAGGCATTCGCACATTTGTTTTATATAATAGATTTGTATGTATTTATATATATGTATTTATATATAGGAGTCTGTATGGCGGGCTCCATTGATAGACTGCACGGATTATGAAAATATTTGCCGCTCCTCTTCAAGGGTTTACTGAAGCGCCGTTTCGTCATTGGCATGCCGAGTTGTACACTCCGGCCGATGCTTACTTTGCGCCTTTTATGCGCGTGGAGCATAGCGAGGTGCGTCGGCGCGACTTGCGTGATGTGACATCGCCGCTTAATGCAAACCACCGACTTGTGCCTCAGATAATATTTCGTGACGAAACCGAGTTTGCCGCGCTTGTCGCTGCAGTTCGCGAAGCCGGTTACGACCGAGTGGATTTGAATCTTGGATGTCCGTTCCCACCGCAAGTGAAGAGGGGGCGCGGCACTGCTCTGGTGGGTAGGCCCGATGTGCTTGAGACTATCTGCCGACTGATGGAAGACGATGCTTCGATGTCGTATTCAGTGAAAATGCGGCCCGGGGTGACTAGCTATGACGAGTGGCGTGGTGTGCTTGCCGTGCTGAATCGTATGCCTCTTCATCATGTGACGGTGCATCCGCGCGTAGCAAAGGCGCAGTATTCGGGCGCGGTGGATATGGACACCTTTTATGAAATGGCTGCCGCACTAAAACATAAAGTCGTTTATAATGGCGACATTGTTTTACCGTCCCAGATAAGTGAATTGGAGCGAAGATGCGGGTCGTTATACGGCGTGATGGTAGGACGTGGGTTGCTTTTGCGCCCGTCAATAGCCGATGAGTGGCACTCGGGAGTGGAGTGGGATGTCAGCCGACGACATAGGAACCTTATGAAATTACATGCGAAAATTTATGAGCATTATCGCGGTGTGTTGGCCGGTGACGTGCAAGTGTTGATGAAGATGAAGCCTTTTTGGCAGTATCTTGAAGGGGAAATGGATCATAAAGTGCTTAAATCCATTAAAAAAGCAACTAGTTTGGACGCTTATGAAAAGGCATTGGCAGTGCTGATATAAAATGTAATTGAAAAATTTGTGCAAATTTTTTTGCTGGATAAAATATAATGACTACCTTTGCTGTGTACTATTAAACTATTACACTATGCTACAAATTGAAAATCTAACATTTTCTTATCGTCGGAAAGCTAAGCCGGTGCTTGACAACTTTTCGTTGAGTATTGGCGACGGAGGAATCTATGGCTTGCTTGGTCGCAATGGGGCCGGTAAGTCAACGTTGCTTTATTTAGTGGCGGGACTGTTAACGCCCAAATCGGGAAGGGTGCTTTACAATGGTGTCGACACACGTTTGCGTAAGCCCACAACGCTGAACGACATATTCATCTTACCCGAAGAATTCACATTGCCGTCAATCACTTTGGATGAATATGTGAAGCTTAACGGCCATTTTTATCCGCGCTTCAGC
Source organism: uncultured Bacteroides sp. (assembly GCA_964600585.1). GTDB lineage: Bacteria > Bacteroidota > Bacteroidia > Bacteroidales > Muribaculaceae > Paramuribaculum. Next base: position 14,801 of record CAZRJT010000024.1, on the reverse strand, counting down.
CGCGATGATATGAATCGGCATCTTGACACCTTTGAGCTTGACAAGCAGCTGAATCTCGGTCAACTGTCGATGGGGCAGAAAAAGAAGGCTCTTATGAGCTTTGCATTGGCTTGCAATACGTCGCTTTTGCTTATGGATGAGCCTACGAACGGGCTCGATATTCCTGGCAAAAGCCGATTCAGAAAATTCATAGTGTCGTCGATGACCGATGACCGTTCAATAGTAATTTCCACGCATCAGGTTCGCGATATCGACCGTATACTCGACCATGTGATAATCGCCGAAAACAATAAAGTGCTGCTCGACAGCACAGTGCCAAAGATAGTGGACAAACTTAAGTTTATTGTTACCGATAACCCGGTTACGATAGCCGAGGCGCTATATGCGCAGCCGTCAGTTGAAGGGGCAAATGTAGTGTTGCCAAACACCGACAATGTGGAAACTGAAATAAATCTGGAGACTTTGTTTGAACTTGCGCTGAATAAGCCTGAAGTGATAAATCGATATTTTGGCGTAGGGGAGGACGCGGAGAAATGATGAATCTTACATTTAATGCACGCCGAATGTGGCAATTTGCACAGACACGAGTATTGGAATCGCGCCGCACTATGTTGATGCGTCTGGCGATGATGACAATAGTGACATGCATAATGTTCATTATTGTGTGTTATTCCCAATACCCTACGTCTATTCCGAACGCCGACTATTTAGAATATGATTGTGCCTGGGCGAATCTGCTCGTGGTCATTATGGTTGTGCTGTTCTGCTTCGGGTCGATAAGCGCCTCGCTGGTATTTGAAAATATGAAACGCAAGGAGTCACGCATATCCACACTTATGGTTCCGGCAACGCAGATTGAAAAGTATGCGGCAGGAGTGCTGGTGTATGTGGTTGGATTTCTTGTGTTGTTTTGTTGCTCGGTTTTCGTGGCCGATATGGTGCGTCTTTTAATTATGCCACACTTGGTCGTTAATCCAGAAACCGTATGTATGGAGCCGTTGTATAAATTGTTCTCATATGATTTTAATAATGATGACACCTACTTAATAGTCGGAAACGTAACAGTTTTATGCTGGTCATTGAGGGTGTTCTTAGTTGTCGAGTCGTTTTTTGTGCTTGGCAGTGCCGTATGGCCTAAAAATTCGTTCATCAAAACGGCTTGTGCTCTGGCGGCAATCGGATTTGTATATTCTGTTTTAATAGGAAGTTTCGGGTCGATGGTATCTGAGTATATGAACAACGGCAAATCTGGATATTATTACGGTGGCAAGTTGGACGAAACGGCTTTAAGTCATTTGTTCTACATTCTGTTTACGGTTATGATTGTGATAAATTATGTGGTCACATATTTCCGATTCAAGGAGTCAGAAGTTATACAAAGATGGTAGAGACTAAGCGTAACTATTATGAACTTTAAGGAAAATAGTAAGGCGATATACTTACAGATAGCCGATAAGATTATGGACGACGTTGTTACCGGTCGTTATGTGGCCGATGAACGCATTCCCTCGGTGCGCGACTATGCTGCAAATGTAGAGGTGAATTCAAATACGGTTATGAGAAGCTATGAATATCTTGCCCAGGAAGGGGTGATTTACAATAAGCGGGGCTTGGGGTATTTTATCTCTCAACAGGCTAAGGATGTGATAATCGGCATTCGTAGGGAAGCCTTTTATAAGGAAGAGATGGATTATTTCTTCAGCCGACTGAAAACGCTTGGCATATCGGCTGGTGAATTGGCTGAGATGTATGAAAAATATAATAACAGGTCATCGGCAGATGGCAAGTAAAAAAATGAGTGATGAAAAAAACTACATATATATTGATTGCCTTGTTTTTCGCAGGACTGTTGCTCGGAATCGGAGGCGCATATTACATTATTTTCGATAAATCCCGATGCTTTATGCCTAATGTCAAAATTGAAGGAGAAATCGATAGGATTACATTGGACGACTTCAGTGCTATTGAATTAAATTTGAATGGAGTGCAACATTGGCGGCAAGAGATAGATTTTAGAGTGCAATATTCCGACAGCGTTGAGTCGTCTGCTGTTTTACGGCAAAGCGGTCTGGCTGAATATCTTGATGTGAAAGTGGAAAATGGAACATTATATGTCAATCTACATGGACGCGACACGGTGGTGAATGGCGTAGACACGGTGTTGATGCGCTTTGTGGACGCTGACGTTCCGGTTACGATTTTGACCCGTAAGCCGATAAAATATGTGGGCGGGAATCTGTGGAGCCGTAGTGTCTCGATGGTGGATCTCCGTGTCGACAGCATAAGCATACAGTGTGATGCATACAGAATTGAACTTGAAAATTCGTCATTCGGGTCATTTGTGAGTACGAAGAATGATATTACAAGACTTAAACTCAAATCGAGCCATATTGGGGACGCGAGATTTGTGAATTCTGATGGATTTCCAAGTATTAGCACTGATGAAACGTCGGAAGTATCGAAGATAATATTTGAAGCTAAGAATAGGTCGTATTGGAATGTGGATATTCCGAATGGTAATATCGGAGAGATTATATTCATCCCTGGAGGCGAGAATAGCTCAATTTATTTCCGCACATCGCGTTATTTTAGGATGAGTTTTGACAAATAACAGAAAATGAGTATATTTGTGGAGCGCAAATCTGATGTGGAATTGCGCTCTACAAATATAAACTAATAGTTGATTTGTTATGAAAAGGTTTTTTGTGACTATAGTCGGCGTTATAGCGATAGCGACAATGGCTACGGCTCAGGGAAATGGCGACTGGCGTAGATATGTGAGCCGCGAGCAGCAGGATGTGATTCACAGCAAAGTGCTTAATGCCGACCGTAATTACACCGTGTATTTGCCTGCCGGTTATGATGTTGATACGACGCGACGCTATCCGGTGCTCTACCTGTTGCATGGAATGAGCGATACGGATCGTCGTTGGTACGATCGCGGTCATCTTAAAGATGTGGCCGACCAGTTGATAGCGTCGGGTGAAGCTGAACCTATGATAATAATCACTCCGGATGCCGGTGGCAATCCGGCTGAAAAGCAAAATGGTTATTTTAATATGAAGGATTGGCCGTATGAAGACTTTTTCTTTACTGAATTTCTGCCTGAAATGGAGTCGCGTTACCGCATCAAATCCGATCGAGGCTCGCGTGCAGTTGCCGGGCTGTCGATGGGTGGCGGCGGGGCCACAAGCTATGCCCAGCGCCATAGCGATATGTTCAGTGCTTGTTATGCGATGAGCGCACTGCAACATCTGCCTGCTCCCGACCCCAATAAGGTGGCTGCCGGCGACAAAACCGCAATACTCACCGATGCCGTTAATAAATTGAGCTGCGTCGATTATGTGGTCAATGCCGATGAGGATACGAAAAAAGCATTGCGCACGGTTGATTGGTATATCGACTGTGGCGATGACGACTTCCTGCTTGATTGCAACATCGACCTTGTAAGGGCTATGCGGAAGGCTTGGATTCCGTGCCAGTTCAGAGTGCGTGACGGTGGCCATACGTGGGACTATTGGCATTCTGCTCTTTACGAGGCATTGCCTTTTGTGTCAAGAAAATTCTTGCGTTCAGCTGCTAATTGAATAAATCAGGTTGATTATCTCTATTTTTATGTCAGAAACGAAAAAATGCCCTTATTGCGGCGAAGAAATAAAAGCAGAGGCGATAAAATGTCGTTATTGCCATAGTATGCTTAACAATGGTCATATGCCTCCGCCTCCATCGGGCGGTAGTTATGGCGGATATCAGTGGCAAGGACAGCAACCGCCGCAGCAGCCATACGGACAATACGTGGGCAATGATCCGTTTGCCGTTGGCCCGGAAGGCAAATCGCGTGGAATTGCTGCATTATTGGCCATATTCCTCGGTTGGCTTGGAATACATTATTTTTATCTTGGCAAAAATACCGGCGGCATAGTGTTTCTTCTCATATCGGTGTTGTCATGTTGTAGCGTGACATCGATTTTGGGCCTAATTCAGGGTATAATGATGTTTTGTATGACAAATGAGGAGTTCAATCGTCGTTATGTCACTACGCCGTCGTCATTTCCATTCTGATTCGTCTAAAGCACAATATAATGTCGGCAGTCCTCATTTGCAGGTGCTGCCGACTTTAGTAGTAATATTATGATACGTAAAATTATAGCTGTTGCAATCTGTGTCATCGCTCTGTCGGGCTATGCCCAGAAAGTCAAACTTAACCACGGATGGGAATTTCAGCGTCTCAGCACAATGGCCGGAGGTGAGATAAAGAATCAGGGTTCGGACTGGAGCTCGCAGTATGCAGTGGAGCATATCGCATCCGACGGAGGGGCACTGGCTTTATCAGCTGACACAGTAAAAGCCGAAATGGCAGCGCTTGCCGCCGGTAAGTGGGAATTGGTGAGCCTCCCCCACACTCCGTTCATCGAAGAGTTGACCGTATTGCATCAATGGCAGGGCATCTGTTATTATCGTAAACCACTTGACGTAAAGCGCTCGTATGCAGGCAAGCGTTTGTGGCTGGAATTTGGCGGCGCTATGCACGTGGCCGACGTATGGGTGAATGGTCGGTATGTGACTCGCCATACAGGCGGATATCTGCCGTTCGTGATTGATGTTACTGACATATTGGTGCCTGGCGAAAAAAATGAGGTGCTTGTGCGGCTTGACAACCGGAATAATCCGCTTGTGCCTCCGGGTAAGCCGTTGGAGAGTCTGGATTTTTGCTATTATGGCGGATTGTATCGGGGTGTTAACCTGATAGTGAAGCCTGATTTACACATTTCCCATCCCAATATGGCCGATAAGGTAGCCGGTGGAGGGGTATTTGTAAGCTATCCGTCAGTCGCCGACGATAGGGCGGAAGTAGCCGTCAAGGTGGATATTGCAAATGACGGCAGTGTCGATTATGACGATGTAAGGTTGCGGTCGACGCTGTATGAATATGCCCCCGGCAAAGGTAGGGGCCGGAAGGTGTTGACAGATGTTACGGCCCCGGTGTTGGTGGAAGCCGGTAAATCGGTTGAATCGGTTCAACGTCTTGAAGTGGCTGATCCTAATCTGTGGTCGCCTGATGCACCAAATCTGTATATGCTTGAAACGGAAGTGGTGCGCAAAGGAAAAACAATAGACCGGGAAGAAACTAAGATAGGCATAAGGCAAATAGAGTTTACAAAGGACAAGGGATTTTTGATAAATGGCAGACCTTTGGAGCTTATTGGCTCTAATCGTCACATGGAATATCCTTATGTGGGGAATGCTTTGTCGGATAACGCGCAGTATCGCGACATATACCAGATACGTTCTAATGGATTTAACATTGTTCGACTCGGACATTATCCCCAGGCACCATCGGTGCTGGATGCCTGCGACGAACTCGGACTCTTGGCAATAGAGCCTATTCCCGGCTGGCAGTTCTATAATGATAATGAGATTTTCGTAAATCATACTTATGACGACGTGCGCCAGATGATTAGGCGCGACAGAAACCATCCGTCGATAGTGATGTGGGAAACCACGCTTAATGAGTCATGGCCGCCTTCGCGCTGGAAGGACGGTGCTGTCAGCGTGGCACATGAGGAATATCCCGGCAAACAATGCTATACGTCGGGCGATTCGTATGGCTATGACGGTTTTGATGTTTGCTATAATGATTGGGCGGAGGGATTTCATCGTCCGAACAAAACGTCAAAGCCCGGATTCATTCGGGAGTATTATGATTATGAATTCGGTGGGCATTACAGCACAACGCGCATAGGCCGCGGCGATGGCCATAAAGCATTGCGCACTAATGCATGGAATGCACAATGGTCGTTTAATCGATACAAATCCGACTATCCATCGACCTCCGGGTCGGCGGTGTGGAGTATGTATGACTACAACCGCGGATGTTGCGACAACATATGTCGTAGCGGCGTGGCCGACATATTCCGTTTGCCCAAGTATAGTATGGCCTTTTTCCGTACCCAAGTCTCTCCTGGTGCTTATCGTCCCGAAGGCCCTATGCCTTATGAGGTGTTTATTGCTTGTGCCTATGACGGTAATGGCGCGCCTGACACGTTGCAGGTGTTTGGAAATGTCGATGAGGTGGAGTTGTTCAGAGACGGGATGTCGTTGGGCCGGAAGGTTGCCGACTCGGGAGAAAATTCGGATTATGTGGCGGTTCCCGATGGTGGAAACTGCAGTAATTTGAGCTATCCTCCATTTACATTCTATGGAGTAGACTGGAGTGACGGCGTTTTGGAGGCCGTGGGATATAAGGATGGCGCGCCGGTGGCTCGCCATGAAATTAAGGCTCCGGCTGAGGCGACGGGGCTTGACATCACTTATTTTGAAAGTGGAAAAGCGGCCACGGCCGACGATTTGATAATTGTGTATGTAACTTTGGTAGATGAAGCTGGTGTGCCATTGACGCATGTGAATGGTCGTGCCGTTGAACTGGAAGTTTGCCAAGGAGGAATTATACAAGGGCCGAATATGTTTGATGTGGAAGCCGGCACGGCATCATTTGTGGTAAGAACATCGAAGTCGGCGGTGCAATTGAAATTCAGGGCGAAGTCGGGCGGCATTGAGTCGGAGAAAAAAGTGAAGCTTAAAAAGTCCTGATGATTGAGACTTGAAGTGAATAGAGTTAAAATAAAGAAGATATAGTCATATGCAGAAATTGTTGTCGCTGCCGCCTAATTTGGTGGAGTCGTTTTATGAATTGCAGAATGCCGATGAAAATGATTGGTTTTGCTCGTCAGACCCGGATGGAACCAAGGTTGGCAGCGGTGGCGGCACGGCTTGGCTTTTGTCGGAATGGATGCGTAGGTGCAAGGATGCCGACATATCGTGTCCTAAAATAATATTGCATGCCGGCGGCCAGAGCCGACGATTACCAGCTTATGCGCCTTCAGGAAAGGTGCTGACGCCTATTCCCGTGTTCCGCTGGGCCCGAGGGCAGCGTCTTGGCCAAAATTTGTTGTCGTTGCAGTTGCCGCTATATGAAAAAATTATGGCTAAAGCTCCCAAAACGCTGAATACGTTGATAGCGAGCGGCGATGTCTGTATCAGAGCTGAAAAACCGTTGGGAGAGATTCCGGAAGCCGATGTGGTGTGTTACGGATTGTGGACTGATGCTGTACTTGCAACGCGCCATGGCGTTTTCGCGCTTGATAGCACAAGTGGCAACCGATTGGATTTTATGCTTCAGAAGCCTACGCTCGATCAACTCGAAAAGTTGTCGAAAACACATATGTTTCTGATGGATATAGGTGTGTGGCTGTTGAGCGATAAAGCGGTGAAGCTGCTGATGGAGCGGTCGCGTGATGAAGACGGAAATATACATTTTTATGACCTGTATTCAGATTTCGGACAATCATTAGGCGAAAATCCTGTGATAAAAGACTCAGAAGTGAATTCGTTATCGGTGGCCATTTTGCCTTTGCCGGGTGGAGAATTCTATCATTTCGGCACTACACCCGAACTGATTTCATCGACGCTTGCCCTTCAGAACAAGGTGGTCGACCAACGCCGTATCCTTCATCGGCGCATAAAGCCCAATCCGGCGTTGTTTACACAAAATTCCGATGTCAAAGTGTCGCTTACAGGCGCTAATGAAGATATATGGATTGAAAATAGCCACACCCCGGCATCATGGCAAGTAACGACGGGAAACGTCGTCACAGGCGTGCCGCGTAATGATTGGACGTTGAAGCTCGAAAAGGGGATGTGTATCGATGTCGTTCCAATTGGAGAGGATGAGTGGGTTGTAAGGCCATACGGCATCACCGACACGATGAAAGGTGCGGTAAATGATGAATCGACAACATATCTTGGCGTTCCGTTGGCCGATTGGTTCGCGACCCGAGGGCTCGAAGTGCCTGATACGAATTGTGACATACAATCATATCCATTGTTCCCAGTGGTTGAAAACGTTGACGATATGGGGGCCGTGGCTCGATGGATGCTGTCGGAGCCGACATTGGAACGTGGACGCGAAGTTTATTTATCGGCCGCCAGGAAATTGTCGGCTGACGAAATATCGTCGATGGCGAATCTGCGTCGATTGGCGGCTCAGCGCGAGTCATTTGTGAAGTTGAATTGGTCGATGCTGGCAAAAAACTATGAAAAGAGCGTGTTCTATCAACTCGATTTGACTGATGTGGCTTCAGAATTCCATCGGTTCGGACTGGCAAAACCCGATGTACTTCCTGATGTGGCCGCACCTATGACCAGGATTCGTAACCATATGCTGCGTTCGCGCATAGATGCGCTTAATGGAGTCGACGGTAGCTATGATGAAGCGAAGGCGTTCGGCTTATTACGCGATGAGGTCTTGGCTGAAGTGTATGATTCGCGTCCGTTGCCGCATCTTAATGTATATGACGATCAGATTGTATGGGGCCGTAGTCCGGTGCGGATAGATCTTGCGGGGGGATGGACTGACACTCCTCCCTACTCGTTGTTTGCAGGCGGCAATGTGGTGAATATGGCCATCGAATTGAATGGTCAGCCTCCATTGCAAGTATATGTTAAACCAACTAAGGAACCGCACATAGTTCTGCGCTCAATTGATATGGGAGCGGTTGAGATGGTCGACAGTTATGAGGCTCTTCGCGATTATAATCAGGTCGGTTCGCCATTCTCAATACCTAAAGCGGCGTTGGCCTTGGCGGGATTTCTACCGGAATTTGCTTCTGAACAGTTCGACACGCTGCGTGAGCGGTTGCACTCTTTCGGCAGCGGGATTGAAGTGACGTTGCTTTCGGCCATTCCAGCCGGGTCGGGATTAGGAACCAGTTCGATTCTGGCCTCGACTGTGTTGGGCGCGTTAAGTGATTTTTGCGGATTGAATTGGGATTCCGACCGCGTATGCCAACGCACATTGGCTCTTGAACAGTTGCTTACCACCGGCGGCGGATGGCAAGATCAGTATGGCGGCGTGCTCCCTGGGGTCAAGTTGCTTCAAACGGTTGAGGGTTTTATGCAGAAACCGCTGGTTAGCTGGTTGCCGCAGCAATTGTTTTCTTCACCGGAAAAGAAGGACTGCCATTTGCTTTACTATACCGGGATGACGCGCACTGCAAAAGGGATATTGGCGGAAATAGTGCGTTCGATGTTCCTGAACTCAGGGCGCCATCTTGACTTGCTTTCGGAGATGAAATGTCATGCACTTGAAATGGCTGATGTGATACAGCGTGATGATTTTACGGCATATGGTCGACTGGTGGGTAAAACCTGGGAACAAAACAAAAAGCTCGATGCCGGAACAAATCCGCCAGCGGTCGAGCAGATAATAAAAAGCATTTCAGATTATTCACTGGGCTATAAGCTGCCGGGAGCCGGAGGCGGAGGCTATCTGTATATAGTGGCTAAAGACCCGGCGGCGGCATTGCTGATACGCAAACAATTAACCGAGCACGCACCCAATGCGCGTGCCCGGTTCGTTGAGATGACCTTGTCCGATTGTGGTTTTCAGGTGTCGCGTTCCTGAAAGACTTGAGCCTATTACAGGTTATAGAATGTGCGGAATGCTTTTATAATATATGTGTGGTCGGCAACTGAAGCCGTTTCGCGCACGGAGTGCATGGCCCATATAGCTGCGCCCATGTCAACACCTCTCAAGTCGATTTGTGAGGTCAGGATGTTGCCCAGTGTGGAACCTCCGGCAACATCGCTGTGATTTACGAAATATTGATAAGGCACATTGGCTTTTTCGCATATGCTGCGGAATATGGATGCGCTTTGAGCGTCGGTCATATATTTGCAATTCGCATTTATTTTTATGGCCGGGCCACCGCCAAGCACCGGGTGGTTCGTCGGATCTTGCTTTTCAGGGTAGTTGGGGTGGAGCGCATGTGCATTGTCGGCTGAAACCATGAATGAATTGTCGATTCCTCGTATAAAATCTTCGTCGGAAGCTCCAGTGAGCTGTGCGATACGACTTAACAAATTGCATAAAACTGGTGATGCGGCTCCTTGTTTGGTTCCGCTGCCCGTCTCTTCGTTGTCGAATATTGCCATAACGCGCGTCATCGCTGAATCAGAATCAGATTCGAGCAGGGCAGTTATAGCGGCATGCGCCATACTCAGGTCGTCAAGACGTCCAGACGAAATGAATTCATCATTTATTCCGAATCGGCATGCTTTGGTGGTGTCGTAAAGTGACAAATCGAAGTCGAGGATGTCGGTCGTGTCAATGCCGACCTCATTGGCAACCAGATTCAAAATGAGGTTATTTGCTTCCATTGCATCGGTTATTTTGCCTATGACCGGAAGTATGTCCTTTTGCTTTGATAGCGGATTGCCATCGTTTACGCCGCGGTTGAAGTGGATTGCAAGATGCGGAATGGTAAGTAATGGACGGTCGATTTTTATTATTTTCGTTGCCGGTTTCAACGGATTGTCGGTGCGCACGATTACGCGTCCGGCTATTGACAATGGACGGTCAAACCATGTGTAGAGTATCGGGCCGCCATAAACTTCGGTGTTGAGCTTTACTATGCCGCCTTCGCAGCGCATTTCTGATTTCGGTTTAATGCGAAATCCGGGTGAGTCGCTGTGTGCCGAAATTATTTTAAACCCATTTTCGGCGCCTCCGTTTCCAACGATGAAGGCAAATATGGCCGAATCATTCTTTGTGATATAATATTTACCACCAGGAGCCAGGACCCACTTTTCGGTTGGGTCGAGATGAGAGAAGCCGGCGGCGTCAAGGCGTTCGGACAGAGTGCGTACGGCTAAGAAATTCACAACCGATGAATCGAGGAAATTCATCAGGTCAGATGCATAATGGTCGATGGTGTTCATTTGTCGAGAATTAATATTCGGAAGAGTTATAGCGTATGTTGTTGATGGCACGTAGGACATTGCAGAGGGTCTGGCTCCAGTAATGGTTGAAATCCTCCTTTATTGCGTTGAGTGCGAGTTGGATTATAGGTTCTGTCGATATCTTTACGAGTTCGATGAAGTTGTAAAGCACCTGGAATATGTCGGCCAGTCCTTCTGCGATGCTGGCACCGATTGGTGTGTCGGAGTATTTCATATCTTCCTCGAACACTTCGAGATAAGAATCGTCATAGCCTAAAAGCGATTCGATGCCTCGTCGAACGGATTCGTATGTTTCGTTGTCAAGTACGTCGTCGATATATGAGTCCTCGTCATAATCGGATTCGGTCTTTATGTCGTTGGCGGTGATGTAAAGACGTGGGAGAAGACGAATCATAGCGTCGATGAATTCGTCGCGTTCGCAGTTGACCGCATTTTCGACGGTTGCGCAATATTCGTTGCATAGTCCTATGAATGCGAGTGTATTAGGGCTCAAGGATGATTGTTCCATATTCAGTGTGTTGTTTGATATAACTTATGAGTTGATATGTAGTTATATACTCCTGGAGGTAGAAAAAAGTTCATATCGAGGCCTTTCTGGAGGCCTTGGCGTATGAATGAACTGGATAGGTTGATTGTAGGGGCATCGATTGAGGTGACGCCGAGTGGCAATGTAGAGGGGTCTATCGGATATCCAGGTCGGGGGTAGATTATTACTCCATAATTATTTATAATTGTGTCTGCATCTTTCCATCGGTCTATTATCAGCCAATTGTCGCTTCCCAAAATCCATTCGAATTTGGCTTCGGGATGGCGCTCTGATAAAGCTTTCAGAGTGTCTATCGAATAAGACGGCTTAGGCATCGATAGCTCTATGTCGCAGACGCTTATTCGTTCGGCACCCTTGATGGCTATTGAGAGCATTGCGATTCGCTGAGCGTCGTTTGCCAATTCTTTGGGATTGAGCTTTAGAGGGTTCAGTGGCGAAAGAACGAGCCACACTTCGTCGAGCCACGTGTATTGGGCCATATAGCTTGCAAGCATAGTGTGCCCTATGTGCACGGGATTGAATGAGCCTCCAAGCAGTCCGATGCGTTTCATTTGCCGACGAATTCTTTAATGGCGTTTCCGGTGGCCTGTATTGCTTCCTGAAGGTTGTCGTTGATGATGGTCTTGTCGTAGCGCGGTGCAAATTCCAATTCAAATTGTGCCTTGCCTACGCGTTGGGCAATGGCCTCGGTCGTATCTGTACCGCGATTGACGAGCCGATTGCGCAAAGCTTCTATCGACGGTGGCATTATGAATATGCTTATGGCGCGTTGTCCAAACATCTCTTTAACGTTCACGCCGCCTTTCACGTCAATGTCGAGGATGACGTTATGCCCTTCGGAGCAACGTTTCTCCACTTCGCTTTTAAGCGTGCCGTAAAAGCGACCCGGATATACTTCTTCGTATTCAACAAAGTCGCCATTCGAAATCGCCTGCTGAAATTGGCTGTCGGAAAGGAAATGGTAGTTGACGCCGTCCGTCTCTCCTTGTCGGGGCGGACGATTGGTGGCCGATACGGAAAATTGCATATCGATTTCGCCTTGTTCGAGCAAGGCATTAATTATGGTGGATTTTCCACAGCCCGATGGTGCGGAGATTATTATGATTTTTCCTGGCATAGCTATGGGGTTGAGGTGTTGTGTTTACATTACATTGAGGACTTGCTCTTTGATCTGTTCAAGTTCGTCCTTCATTCGCACTACGAGCTTTTGCATATCTGCCTGATTGCTTTTTGAGCCGAGAGTGTTTATTTCCCTGCCCATCTCCTGGCATATGAATCCGAGCTTTTTGCCTTGTCCATAATTGCCGTCCATAGTTTCGATGAAATAGTTAAGGTGTTGAGTAAGACGCTGTTTCTCTTCGTTGATGTCGAGCTTCTCGATATAGAATATCATCTCCTGCTCGAGGCGTCCACGGTCGTAGTCGGCGATTGCTACTTTCGACAGGTTTTCTTCGATGCGCGAGCGTATTTTCGCTATGCGCTCTACCTCGTACCGCGGCACTTCGGCTAATAGATTCTCGATGTTGGAGATACGCATACTGAAAAAGTCTTCGAGCTTTTGACCTTCGGTGGCTCTGAATTGCATCAAGGCTTCAACGGCTTCGTCTACGGCCATATAGAGTTGGCTTAAGTCGTCTTCGTCAAGAGTCTGTTGGCTTTCGGTGTGTAGGGCTTCGGGCAATCGAGTCAATAGTCCGTACCAATCGGTGGGAAGTGGAATGGAGAGGGCATTCGACACGTTCTCGATCTGGGCCTTGTAGGCTGCTATCGCCTGAAGATTGAATTGGACCATACTTTCAGAGTCGGAACATTCAGCATATATTGCGGCTTCAATCTTGCCGCGCTCAAGGCGACGGCCGATGCGATTCCGCAATTCGAGCTCTACTTCGCGGAACATAGCCGGTACGCGAAGCGACATATCAAGTTGCTTGCTGTTTAGCGACTTGACTTCTACCGTGAATTTCTTGTTTCCGGCTTCGACAACAGATTTGCCAAAGCCTGTCATTGATAAAAGCATAACGTATTTATTTTTTACAAACTTACGAAAAAAGGTCGGAATAACAAAGAAACGGCGTTGATTAACATAAAGAATGGCGAAAATAGTTCGGTAGAAGGGGCGTTGCCATGCTACCGTTGGGGGATTTTTACTAACTTTGTGGCGTAAATCGCCACTTGGTCGCTGGCGCGGGTGGCTGTAAACGATAGATGCCTATGGCTTTGATTCTTAATATAGAGACATCAACAAATGTGTGTTCGGCCGCATTGTCGGCCGATGGTCAGATATTGCGTCATTATGAGGATTTCAGCGGACAGAATCATGCTGCTATGCTGAGCGGTATGATAAAAGGCTGTCTTGACGATGCCCGCGAGCATGAAATGAAGCTTGATGCCGTGGCGGTTTCGATGGGGCCGGGAAGTTATACGGGCCTGCGCATCGGGCTGTCGGAGGCCAAGGGGCTCGCATTTGCACTTGATGTACCTCTGATAGGGGTCGATACGCTGCAATTGCTTGCGGTTTCGATGATGTTCAATTATGATTTGCCGGAAAATGTCCTGTTGGCCCCTATGATTGACGCCCGCCGTATGGAAGTGTATACGGCAGTGTATGATATGGCCCTGGCTCCGTTGCTGTCGCCTCAGCCAATGATTCTGGATGCAGATAGTTATTCGCAATTTCTTGCGCGCGGGCCGATAGCATTTGGCGGCAACGGCAGCGCCAAGGCGCGCGAAGTCATACTGTCGTCAAACACAATGTTCATAGATGGCGTGGATGCATTGGCGGTAGATATGGTTGCGTTGTCAGAGCGGTCATATTCAAGAGGAGAGTTCATCGACGTGGCATATTCGACGCCGTATTATCTGAAGGAATTTCAGGCGACCAAGTCGAGATCGCGTCTGTAAGCGAGGAACGTTAAAATGTGTAGGCTAAGAAAAATTTGCTTAAATCGCGAATAATCACTACCTTTGCAGTCCGATTATATCCAAACGATTGATCAGACCTTAGCCAGAGTGTCGCTTTTGGCCGAGCTATGCTATGGTGAAAGGTTGCGTAATTAACTATTAATTAATAATTTAAAGTGGATACTTTAAGCTACAAAACAGTTACCCCGAATGCGCAAAGCTGCGACAGAGAATGGGTGGTTATCGACGCCACCGATCAGGTTCTCGGTCGTTTGTGCGCTAAAGTTGCCAAGATTCTTCGTGGCAAGAACAAACCCACTTACTCACCCAATGTTGAGTGTGGCGACAATGTTATCATCATCAACGCTGACAAGGTGCTCCTCACCGGTAAGAAGATGACCGATCGTGAATATCTGTCATACACCGGCTATCCCGGCGGACAGCGCGTCGCAACTCCCGAAGTGCTGATGAAAAAGTCGTTTAACAAGCATATTAAGCCCGGCTATCACCCCTTGTTCATAAAGGTGATGAAAGGTATGCTTCCCAAGAACCG
>CAZRJT010000023.1:0-26072 GCA_964600585.1 uncultured Bacteroides sp. | reverse complement strand
GATTTGGCTTCAGATGCGGATTCCTTGGACTCCTTCACATGGAGATAATTCAGGAGCGGCTCGGGCGCGAATTCGACATGGATGTAATCACGACTGTGCCCAACGTATCGTATCGGGTGTATGATAAAAAAGGCGTAATGACTGAGGTGCACAATCCTTCAGGATTGCCCGACCCAACTCTGATTGAGCATATAGAAGAGCCGTATATCAGAGCTTCCATTATAACTCAGGCCGATTATATAGGCCCCATAATGACGTTATGTCTGGGCAAGCGCGGTGAGCTTGTGAAACAGGAGTATATATCCGGTAATCGTCTGGAATTGATATTCGATATGCCTCTTGGCGAAATTGTCATTGATTTTTACGATAAGCTTAAGAGTATATCGAAAGGATATGCATCGTTTGACTATCACATACATGATTTTCGCGAATCGAAACTTGTGCGGCTTGACATATTGCTGAATGGTGAAAGCGTCGATGCGCTGAGCACGCTGACCCATATCGATAATTCAGTGAGCTTCGGACGCCGGATGTGCGAGAAACTTAAGGAGCTAATTCCCCGCCAGCAGTTCGACATTGCCATTCAAGCAGCCATAGGTGCTAAGATTATAGCTCGCGAAACCATAAAGGCCGTGAGAAAAGATGTGACTGCCAAATGTTATGGCGGCGACATATCGCGAAAACGTAAGTTGCTCGAAAAGCAGAAGAAAGGAAAAAAGCGAATGAAGCAGATTGGTTCGGTCGAGGTGCCTCAAAAGGCATTCTTGGCTGTATTGAAGCTTGATTGATGCCAGAGCAAACAATATTCTTGAAAATTCGTTAGAATTATATAAAAAACTTAATTCTAACGAATTTTTTCTGTGATATATGGCATCTTCAGCAAGTAAAAAACCGACAGCCGACGCAACTGACCATATGTTTGGTCATCCGTTTTATGCAGCCCGCCAGGCGTTACGTCGTCATGCGACTGGTGGTAATGTGCTTATTTTTGCAACAGTAGCAGCTTTGATAGTTGCTAATATCCCCGGCATAAACACCATTTACAACGATTTCTGGAATCAGGAAGTGCGTTTGCAGATTGGTGATTTTAATCTGTTCAGCCATTCAGGCCACCCGATGACTATGCTTCAGTTCATCAATGATGCCCTGATGGCCATATTCTTTTTCTCTATTGGTTTGGAGATAAAGCGCGAGATACTGGTAGGGGAGTTGTCGTCGTTCAAGCAGGCATTGCTTCCGATTATGGGGGCTGTCGGTGGTATGATTTTTCCGGTTCTGATATATTATGCCCTTAGCTGTGGTACGGATTATGTGGATGGCGCGGCAATACCGATGGCTACCGATATAGCCTTTTCGCTTGGCGTATTGGCTATGCTCGGTTCGCGGGTGCCTGTGTCGTTGAAGATATTCCTTACGACGCTGGCGGTGGTGGATGATATTGGTGGCATAGTTGTGATAGCGGCATTTTATTCGTCGCACATCGAAGCTATGTATCTATTGTATGCTGCCGTACTTCTTGGAGTGCTGCTTTTGGGGTCATGGATGCGAATTAAAAGTAAGATATTCTATTTGGGCATCGGAGGTGTAGTGTGGTTCCTTTTCCTTAATTCGGGAATTCATCCTACGATTGCAGGCGTTTTGGTTGCATTCTGCGTTCCGGCAACACCGGTATTCGCTCCTAAAAAGTACGTTAAGGCAATACGTTCGGCTATCTCAAAATTTAATCAGGAAGATGACGAAACGCTTAATAAACGCACAATTCTCGACAAGCGTCAGATGGACTGGCTGAAGCAGATAGAATCGTCTTCCGATAAAGTGATATCGCCTCTTCAGGAACTTGAGGACTCCATACATCCGATAGTCAATAACCTCATAGTGCCGTTGTTTGCATTTGCCAATGCTGGCATATATTTGCTCAATGTAGAGCCGACGTCGGTATTCGAAGGAATCAGTCTTGCCATAATATGCGGCCTGGTAATAGGTAAATTTATTGGCATATTGGCATTCTCATGGGCCACCGTGAAACTGAAGCTTGCGCCGATGCCTGAAAACGCGAATTGGAAAATGATGGCATCGATTGCAATGTTGGGCGGCATAGGATTCACCGTTTCGTTGTTCATCGCCAATCTGTCGTTTTCCGGACTTGGTGAGCACGGAGCCTATCTGCTCGATCATTCAAAGATTGGCATCGTAGTGGGCTCATTGTTGTCGGGTGTTTTAGGATTCCTGTTGCTTCACAAATTTTTGCCACGTGAGGCTCAGATTGATGCTTCGACCGATGAATTGGATACTGCCAAAGCCAAAATTGAAAAATAAAGCGTAAAAATTTGCGCATTTCACATTTAATTGTTAATTTTGACATAAAATGTTAAGAACATTGGTCGGCGGTTAAAAAAATCACAACAATTCGGCGGCTTAATTGTTAACATAATAAAGTTTAATTTTTTGAAAATCAATTCCGTCTTTTCGGGAAAATATCAATATGAAAAAGTCGACAATTTGGATACTCACTGTTATCATGGCCTTGACGTTGGCCGGTCTTCTTTATGTGCAGATAATGTATATGAAGAATATGATAAAAATGCGTGATGACCAGTTTGCCGAGGGTGTGAAACGTAGTCTTTACACCGTCACGATGTCGCTCGAACAAGATGAGACAAAATATTATCTCGAAGAAGATATAGCCGGTCTCGAAACGTCACTGTTGCCGCGCTATTCGAATGACGGGTCGGACGAAGAATCTGTGAAATACTCTTTCAGAACAGCTGAAGGCGTGAGCGGCGACTTGACGCTGAAGGGAATCAACAACCTTATGCAACCTTCGCAGATGCGCGCCGAACAGTATCGTTCGGGACGTGAGATATTGCGTGATCAATACGTATATAAGAAGGGATTGCTTGACGAAGTGGTGATGAAGCTCATCAGCCAGTCGAGCAGCCGTCCGATAGAACAGCGTGCCGATTCTGCTATCACGGCTCTTTATCTTCGTCATGAATTCGACAACAATGGACTCGATTTGCCGTTTGAGTTTGCGGTAGTGAATAGAGTGGGAGCCATAGTTTATAAATCGGCAGGATATAACCCGCTCGACATCACTGATGGCAATGTGTTTGTGCAGCGGCTCTTCCCGAACGACTCGCGTAATAGGATGTATTATGTAAAGGTATATTTCCCAACTAAACGTCATTACATACATTCATCGATAAAGTTTCTTATCCCGTCGTTTGCATTCACGCTGATATTGCTTGTGGTTTTCATCTACACCATATTCCTGGCTTTTCGCCAGAAGAAACTTACCGAAATGAAAAATGACTTCATCAACAATATGACGCATGAATTCAAGACTCCGATATCCACAATCTCGTTGGCGGCCCAGATGCTTAATGACACTTCGGTGTTGAAATCGCCCAAGATGCTTGAACATATATCTACGGTAATCAATGACGAAACTAAGCGTTTGCGTTTTCAAGTCGAAAAAGTGTTGCAGATGTCGATGTTCGACAGACAAAAAGCGACTCTCCGATTGCAGGATTTGGATGCCAATACGGTTATCGCCAATGTGGTTCATACGTTTAAAATAAAAGTGGACAAATATGGCGGCCGTATAGAAGCAGAACTCAATGCCGAGGATTCGACCATACACGTAGATGAAATGCATTTTACGAATGTGATATTCAATTTGCTCGACAATGCAGTGAAGTATCGCCGTGAAGACGTGCCGTTGCTTTTGAAGGTGGCCACGCGCGGTCTATCTGACAACCGTATCGAAATAACCGTTAAAGACAACGGAATCGGCATCAGAAAAGAAGACTTGAAAAAGATATTCGACAAATTCTATCGCGTGTCTACCGGCAATCGCCATGATGTGAAGGGCTTTGGTCTTGGTCTGGCCTATGTTAACAAGATGGTGCGCGAACTTGGCGGTGAAATCTCGGTGGAAAGCGATTTAAATTCAGGAACGAAATTTATTATAATATTAAAAACTACTAAAAACTGACTATTATGGAAGAACGTTTACGTATTCTGTTATGCGAGGATGATGAGAATCTCGGCATGTTGCTCCGGGAGTATCTTCAGGCCAAAGGCTTCAATGCCGATTTGTTCGCAGATGGTGAGAGTGGCTATAAAGCTTTTCTCAAGGGAAAATACGACTTATGCGTCCTTGATGTGATGATGCCTAAGAAGGACGGATTCGCATTGGCAACTGAAATACGGACTGTTAACGCCGAAGTGCCCATTATATTCCTTACGGCGAAGTCGATAAAGGAAGATATTCTCGAAGGTTTCAAAATCGGTGCCGACGATTATATCACCAAGCCTTTCTCGATGGAAGAGCTAGTGTTCCGTATTGAAGCGATCCTGCGCCGTGTAAAAGGCAAAAAAGGCAAGGAAATAACTATGTATAAAATCGGTAAGTTCACTTTCGATACGCAGAAGCAAGTGCTGATGATTGACGATAAGGTGACAAAGCTTACCACTAAGGAATCTGAATTGCTCAGTTTGCTTTGCGCTCACATAAATGAAATTTTGGAGCGTAATTTTGCACTTAAGACCATTTGGATTGACGACAATTATTTCAACGCTCGAAGTATGGATGTTTATATCACTAAATTGCGTAAGCATTTGCGTGACGATCCATCAATCGAAATCATCAACATTCACGGTAAGGGATATAAGCTCATTGCTCCCGAAGCTGATGCCGCAAAGTGATTTAGCGTAACTGTTGCATAGCGGAGGCGCATCGCCATAATGATTGTGGTGGGTGCGCCTTCGGCGTGTTCGGTTGAAAACGGATGTATTTGAATTTAGATTTCATTTGTTTGGCTAAAAAGTGAATTTCAAAAAAATAATTATTAAATTCGCAATTATAAAAACAGAATCTAACATTTAAATATGAAACGTTTATTATTTCTTGCATTGGCCGGTGGTTGCGCTATGTATTCATCGGCAAAAATAGTGTTACCGCACATACTTGGCGATAATATGGTAATTCAGCAGCAGGCAGATGTGAACCTGTGGGGAACGGCAAAGCCTAATGCCAAAGTTAGCGTGCAGACTTCGTGGTCAAAAAATAAGGTCGAAACCAAGAGTGATGCCGACGGACGTTGGAGCGTGAAGGTTCATACCCCTGAAGCTTCTTACAACCCTCGCACCATAACCATTAGCGATGGTGAACCTCTGACGCTTTCGAATGTACTTGTCGGAGATGTGTGGATCTGTTCGGGGCAAAGCAATATGGAAATGCCAGTCAAAGGATTTGGTACTCAACCGGTTGAAAGCTCTCTGAGTTATATAACCAAAGGTGGTACGGAAGCTAATAAATTGCGGTTGTACACTGTGAAACGCACTCGTTCGTATAATAACGACCTTGATGACTCGGAGGATGGCGAATGGTTGTGCGCTTCGCCGCAGAGTGTAGCCGACTTCTCCGCTACCGGGTATTTTTTCGGACATGCTTTGTCAGAAGCCTTGGATATTCCCATCGGATTGATTACGGCCAATTGGGGCGGTACGAGAGTTGAAGCGTGGATGCCTCTCGACGTGTTGAAGGGTTGTGTAACTCCTGAGCAATATGAGCAAAAACAAAAGTATGATGGGTGTAAGCCAAGCGATTTGTATTGTGGGATGATTGCGCCGATAAAGAATTTTACTGCCAAGGGGTTCACGTGGTATCAAGGAGAATCGAATCTTGACGATATCGACCATTATGATGTTATGATGGCCAATATGGTGGATCGTTGGCGTAAAGACTGGGGCGATACTGAAAATGCAATGCCATTTTACTACGTGCAGATTGCACCATATACCTATTCGGGTGTTAATGAAATTTCGTATCCTTTGTTTGTTGAGTCTCAGTTGCGTGCTCTTGACATAATTCCTAATTCCGGGATGGCCGGCACTACCGATATTGGCGAAGCCCGGCTCATACATCCTTCTAAAAAAGTTGAGGTTGGCGAACGTCTCGCAGCCCTTGCTTTGGCCCAGACATATGGAGCGGGTGGCTTCGATCCGAATGTGCCACGTTTAATCTCGTATGAAAAAACTGATGATGGTAAGATGGTGGTGCATTTGAGCCATGCACCTGAAGGACTTGACCCTTGGACCCGTATGCCTATAACTGGTTTTGAGATAGCAGGAGCCGATAAGGTATTCCACCCGGCAAAAGCATGGACATCCGACTATCCACGCGCTGCGGTGACGGTATGGAGTGATGAAGTAAAGGAGCCCGTAGCTGTTCGCTATGCTTTCCGCAACTTTATTCCGGCAAATCTTACCAATACATTTGGTATTCCGGTGGCACCTTTCCGCACCGATAACTGGAATGATGTGAAATAATGATTTAAAATGATGATAATTAGGATATTCATTGTTATGGCTGTTGCTTTGTCAATGGCCATAACTTCTTTTGCGAAAGTTATAATGCCCAATGTGTTGGGGAATAATATGGTGATTCAGCATTCGGCAGAAGTGAACTTGTGGGGAACTGCTAATCCTGAATCTAAAGTAACCATTAAGGTCTCTTGGGATAAAAGAAAGATAACGACGCGATGCGATGTGGAGGGTAGATGGGCTGCTGCTATTCATACGCCTGCTGCTTCGTACGAGCCGTTAAGTGTTAGTATAAGCGATGGAGACGAGCCAGTTGTACTAAAAAACATACTTGCCGGTGACGTGTGGATATGTGCCGGGCAAAGTAATATGGAAATGCCTATGCATGGCAATAACAGCCAGGCTATTGAAGGGGCGCTCGACCATATATTGAATGGCGCATCCAAGGCTGATAAGTTACGCCTTTTTACAGTAGGACGCACTCGCTCGTATGATAATGAATTTGAAAATTGCGAAGGCGAATGGGAATGTGCTTCGTCAGAAAGCGTATCAGACTTTTCGGCCGTAGGCTATTTCTTTGGAAATGCCATTTCCAATGCCACTGATATTCCGATTGGATTGATTGCGGCCGATTGGGGAGACACGAAGGTGGAGGCCTGGATGCCGCTTGACGCATTGAAACAATGTGTCAGTAAGGATCAGTATGACGCAAAACATTCGAATCATTGGTGTAAACCGAGTGAAATGTATTGCGGAATGATTGCTCCGATACGTAATTTCAGAGCAAAGGGTTTTATATGGTATCAAGGCGAATCAAATCTTAAGGACATTGATCATTACGACGTTATGTTGGCGCAACTTGTGGCGCGTTGGCGTAGCGACTGGGGCGATAATGATAATTCTATGCCGTTTTATTTCGTTCAGATAGCTCCGTTTATATACAGTGGCTCACGTGACATAAGCTATCCTCTTTTTGTAGAGGCACAGTTGCGGGCCGCTGACATTATTCCGAATTCCGGGATGGCGACAACTACCGATATTGGCGAAGAATATAGCATTCATCCAGCAAAGAAGCGAGAAGTCGGACAGCGATTGGCAGCTCTCGCACTTAGCCAGACATATGGCAAAGGCGGCTTTGAGCCGGTGGGGCCACGACTAAAATCCTATGAAATCAAGGATGGAAAGGTCGTTCTCACAATGAGTAATGCCGAGCGAGGTATGAATCCATGGACGCTCGAACCTCTTATGGGGTTTGAAATTGCTGGCCCTGACAAGGTGTTTCGTCCGGCGAAAGCATGGACATCTGATAAGCCAAAAGAAGTGATAACGGTGTGGAGCGATGAGGTGAAAGAGCCGGTAGCTGTGCGTTATGCCTTCCGAAATTTTATTCCGGCAAACCTCACAAACACTTATGGCATTCCTTCTGCTCCGTTTCGCACTGACAACTGGAATGATGTGAAATAGAGACGTAGATAAAGATATACTGGTGGCTAACAATAATAATTCGCCCGTAATCATTCAATGATTACGGGCGAATTTTCATCAGCTATTATTTATATATGTTATGCAATTGCAAAGTGTTAATCGAAAATGTGGCGCAACTTGCTGAATATTCTGTTTTTCACAGAATCAGACGCCTTCATATTGGGCGATTCGCGTAGAGATTCAATGGCCTTTTTCTCTTCGTCGGTGAGATTTTCAGGCACATAAACCATTACGTTAACCAATTCGTCGCCGGTGCCATATCCGTCGGTAGATGGCAACCCTTTGCCGCGCAGTCGCAATATCTTTCCGGGTTGCGTTCCTGCAGGTATCTTCAAGCGAGCTCTTCCACCGATTGTGGGTACTTCTACGCTTCCACCTAACGCTGCCGTCGGAATGTCGAGCATAAGATTATATATTACATCGTTGCCGTCACGTATGAGTTCGGGGTGTTTAATCTCTTCGATTACTACAAGTAAATCGCCGTTTACGCCGCCATGCATCGGAGCATTTCCTTTGCCCTTTATGGTCAAAGTCATTCCGTCGCTTACGCCGGCTGGAATATTGAATGACACCACTTGTTCTTTGTGCTCAACACCAGTGCCGTTGCAATGATGGCATTTCTCGTTGATTATCTTGCCTTCTCCATTACAGTCAGGACACACGGCTGCCGATTCTCTTATGCCAAAGAAACTTTGCTGGGTACGTGTCACGGAGCCAGTGCCATGGCAGGTGGGGCAAGTGGTGAATGATGTTCCGTCTTTGGCGCCGGTGCCATTGCAATGGTCGTCTTTTACGAATGATTTTAGTTTAAGCGTTTTTGAAACGCCTTTAGCAATATCTTCAAGCGATAGTTTGAGCGTGATTCTCAAATCGTCGCCGCGACGTTGCCGCCGTCTCGGCCGACCGCCGCCTGCGCTGGCGAATCCACCCATATCTCCGAATCCGCCGCCAAAAATATCGCCGAAATGAGAAAATATATCCTCCATCGACATTCCGCCGCCGGAATAGAATCCGCCGCCCCCGCCAGGGAATCCTTGAGGCCCCATATTATGACCAAACTGGTCGTATTTGGCTTTCTTTTCCGGATCACTGAGAACGTCATAGGCTTCAGCTGCTTCCTTGAATTTTTCTTCAGCTTCTTTGTCGCCCGGATTTTTATCAGGGTGATATTTTATGGCGAGTTTTCGATATGCCTTTTTTAGTTCTTCGGGCGTGGCGGTTTTGGCCACGCCGAGCACTTCATAATAATCTCTCTTTTCCATTTCGATGTCATATTGTTACTGGCCTACGGCCACTTTGGCGTGGCGCAGCACTTTATCATCATTTATAGTATATCCTTTGGTCAAAGTGTCGATTACTTTGCCTTTCTTCGATTCGTCTTCAACGGGCACCATGGCAATGGCTTCATGCAAATCGGGGTTGAAATCGCATCCGGTGCTTTCGATGGGTTTTACGCCATTTTGTGCAAGGAATTTTATGAGTTTGTTATAAATTAACTCCATGCCTTCTTTCAGTCCTTCGGCATCAGATGAATTACGATTGGCTTCTATGCCTCGTTCAAAGTCGTCAACGATGGGAAGCAAACCTTTCATCGCATTTTCCGATGCATTGCGTATGATATCGCTTTTTTCTTTTATAGTGCGCTTTCTGAAATTGTCGAATTCGGCCATAAGGAATAGGTATTCCTTTTTTTCTTTCTCAAGTTGGGCCTTTGTTTCGCCAAGCTCTTTGGAAAGCTTGTCAATTTCACTCATTTCGGCATTTTCTATATCTTCGGCCGATTCATCTTCATCGGCTGCTTCAGGAACATTGTTCATTATTTCGGATGCATCATCATCCTGAAATGGTTCTGATTTTCTTCTGAAAGGATTATTTGATTTCTGGCTCATATTCGATATATTTTTAACAGTTCTTAATCACTTGAAACTATCAAAAATGCTGCCAAAGTTTCGTTCTTCAGCAAAGGCATTTTAAAATATAACAAATATGGGCCGATTCCGTTCAGTTAATCTAATTCTCCGGTGAAGATGTCACATTCTTTAAAAGCACTTTTGAATTGGTCTGACAAAATGTCACCATCGAAGAGCCCGTAAACGGCAGAGCCCGAACCTGACATTGAAGCGTAGAAAGCTCCCAGATCCACTATTTTTCGTTTAATGTCGGCGATGATTT
Source organism: uncultured Bacteroides sp. (assembly GCA_964600585.1). Classification (GTDB taxonomy): domain Bacteria; phylum Bacteroidota; class Bacteroidia; order Bacteroidales; family Muribaculaceae; genus Paramuribaculum. The sequence continues at coordinate 16,085 of CAZRJT010000023.1, read as the reverse complement.
GATAGGATTGAAATATGGATTTTTCAAAATCATTTTTTATAGTTCCCATCCATTCCTTTCTGGGTCGCGAGAGTGCCGATGTGAGCTTTTGCTCCGGATGCATTGGCGTTACACCGGAATATGCCTGGGCCGTAGGAACGCTTACGGGGGGCTTCACTATCAAAATTGAAGCGCCTTTAAGCGATATGTCGCAGGGGGTGAGTCTCGTGCCGGTTTCGGACGCAAGCATCGGCTTATTATAGATGAAAAATGGACAATCAGCGCCTATCGAAGCTGCAATATTGGCGAGCTCGGCGTCACAGATGCCAAGTCCGAACATTTCATTAAGAGCTTTAAGCGTATGAGATGCGTCCGATGAGCCACCGCCAAGTCCGGCTCCATCGGGAATGATTTTATGAAGATAAATGTCGATATCTGGTAGTTGGGCTACATCACGTAGGGCACGATAGGCTTTCATCACCAGGTTTTTTTCCGGGGAGCAGATAATGGGGCTTCCGGTGACGGTCAGTGTCGACTCGTTCCCTCGGGCCGGCACAATCTCAAGTACGTCGCGCCAATTTATTGGATAGAACAGCGTTTCGATGTTATGATATCCATCGGTGCGTTTCTCCAGAATATCTAAGCCAATATTTATCTTTGCATTTGGAAAAACAATCATAATCTGAAAGGTTTATAAGGCATTTTGATTCATTTGGTTGTAGTATCTGCTTCGGCAAAAATGTGCCTTAGCCACGGCAATACGTGTTCTGACTTGAAATAATGGTGAGGCGGGTCGACGTTTGCAAGTTTGAAAAACGTAGACCTATCGATGCCAGCCGGCATTTCGTCAAGATATGTGCGCGATGAATCATCCAGATACATTGCATAATGGTGAGGCTCAAATCCATTCGGATTTCCAGATATCTCGAATGCCCGTTTCACAGAATTGAAATCGCGATCCATTCCGCCTTCGGTGCATATTACCGGACGTGGTGCCAATGCCGCCACTATGTCGGGGAAATCGAATTCGCATAAGAATTCCGGAATCAGGTGGGAAATGTCATTGGGCCATGGACGATATCCGTTTTTATCGGGCAGAGTCATCACCAACGCGCGTTCGCGTGTAGTACACAGGAAGTCGTTGTAGACGAATGCGAATATAGAGGGATCCATTGCTCCAAGGGCCATCAATGGTTCGGTGCCGAGTGAAAATCCGCTTATTACAATGCGGTCGGATTTCATGTCAGGCTGAGTTTTCATCCAATCAAGTATTATGCTGTCGACATACGATGTATATCCGAGGTAATTCCATCCCAATTCGAGCAGAGCCCTCGAGAGAGTGACATAGTCGCCCGCTCCACGGTTGGTAAGACGCTCAAGGTCGCCGGGCTCTCCACATCCTGGATTGTCTACTGCAACTGCCACGTAGCCTTCCTTTGCATAGAGTCGGGCCATTGCATTTTTGTTGTCATTGGCCGTCGATTTTGAAAGATTCATATCATTTTCACCGGCAAGAAGCTCCTTGGTCTGTCCGAATCCTGGTATACATAATATCGCCGGTGCCGGATGGGTTTGATCGACTCCGTCGGGCACGAGTACCAAAAACGGCACTACGGCTTCCGGAAGCGGATACGACTCCCAGCGTTCAATCCGGTAGCCGTCGCGTTGCCAGGATTCAATGAGTTTTGGTGCAGGCAATTCTTCGATGTTTATTTTCGGAAAGTTCATCAACCGGCGCATCGTCTGTGCCACGTCTTCACGCCACGAGCTCATTTGTGTTGGTGTCATATCGGGATTGAACTTCAATCTCGGGCTGTGGGATTCCATAAGGCGATGAGCTATTGCACGAGAACTTACATATCTGCCGTCATCACGTGTTGTGGAGAATGTGGCATGGTCTTTGGGATTGAAGTCGTCTTTATCGGATTCCTGAGCATTTACGCACAGTCCAACAATTATGGACAATAAAAATGCCATACATTTTTTTATCATACGGTATATTTTATTTGATTGATATCAGTTTTTGCAAATATAACACTAATATCTACATCTACAATAATAATTGTGTAGATAATTACGGATTGACTTTAGGATGCAGTAATGAGAAAAATGTGTAAATTTGCAGAAAACCCGATGATATATGCCAGAAGTTAATACACGACGAAACAAACCGCAGCATGCGCCGCTATATGATTTTGGCGGCAGGCAGCAACCACGCGACACTGATTTGGAAGAAGCCGTGCTTGGTGCCTTGATGCTTGAAAAGGATGCTTACACGGTGGTCTGTGATATTCTTAAGCCCGAAAGCTTTTACGAGCCGGCAAATCGTAAAATATATGAGGCTATACAGCATTTGGGCGCTTCGCAGCAACCCATAGATATGCTTACCGTCACAGAACAGTTGCGTCTGAACGGCACGTTGGACGAGGTAGGTGGGCCGGTTGTGATTTCAGAACTGACGTCGCGCGTGGCCTCGGGTGCGCATGTAGAATACCATGCCCGTATCGTGGCGCAGAAATATTTGGCTCGCGAACTCATCACTTTCGCTTCAGAAATAGAGAAAAAGGCCTTTGATGAAAGTAACGATGTCGACGATTTGCTTCAGGAGGCAGAAGGTAGGTTGTTTGAGATATCTCAACGTAATGTAAAGAAGGATGTTACGCAGATTGACCCAGTGATAGGCCAGGCCATAGAGCAGATACAATCTGCGGCAAACCGCACATCGGGTCTGAGCGGATTGGAGTCGGGATTCCATGAGCTTGACAAGCTCACATCGGGATGGCAGAATTCCGACTTGATTATTATCGCGGCACGTCCAGCAATGGGTAAAACCGCATTTGTCCTTTCAATGGCGAAGAATATGGCTGTCAATTATAACACTCCAGTGGCAATATTCTCGCTTGAAATGTCGAATCTGCAGTTGGTAAACCGCCTTATAAGTAATGTGTGCGAGTTGGAAAGCGAAAAAATCAAAAGCGGACAGCTTTCGACGCTTGAATGGCATCAGCTGATGGCCCGTATTAAAAATTTGTACGGCGCACACCTGTTGATTGATGATTCGCCGTCACTTTCCATTATCGAATCGCGAACAAAGGCTCGTAGGCTTGTACGCGAACATCATGTGAAATTCATAATAATAGACTATCTTCAGCTGATGAACGCTTCTCGTATGAAATTCGGAAGCCGTGAACATGAGGTTAGTATGATATCGCGTTCTCTTAAACAATTGGCTAAGGAATTGAATATACCGATTGTCGCTTTGTCGCAGCTCAACCGAAGTGTCGAGTCGCGTGGCGACGGAAAAGATGGGAAACGTCCTCAGCTTTCCGATCTCCGTGAGAGCGGTGCCATAGAGCAGGATGCCGATATAGTGTGCTTTATTCACCGTCCGGAATATTATTATAGATCGGATACAGATGCTTCGGGCAATGATATTCGTGGCTTGGCAGAGTTTATCGTGGCAAAACATCGTAGCGGTAGAGTTGACGATGTTAAGATGAGGTTTAAGGCTAAATTTGCCCGATTTGAGAATTGGGAGGGGAGTGAAGAGTCTGACGTCATGGCTATGGAGTCGAAGCTTAACTCCGGAATAGATGACTTTACCGGAAACGCTTCGTCAACATTTAGTGGCGGAACGGCCGATTTTCTTTCAGATTCATCGAATGATGAACCTCCATTTTAATGTGTTGATTCAGATTGGTTTAATGTATAAGGGGCGATTTGTCGTTAAAAACAAATCGCTTTTTTTGCTTTTTTTTGAAACTTTTTTTGACGCTATGGCGTTAGAAGTACAAAATCAACAACAATCAAAATCAACAATAACTCTCAACTATTATTATTATGAAGAAAGCGATTTTAATGATTACCCTCGCGCTAGGATGCATGACGGTATTCGCCCAGAAGATTGACAAGAACGAAGCCAAGCAGCTCAAGACCTTCCTGTCCCAGACCTCAGAAAAGGGAACGACCAACGCACAGGAACTCAAGGTAAGCGACCTGAGCTCATTGGGCAGCATAGAAGGAGTCACCATCAGTGGTGGCCACGTGACGGCGATAGAGTGGAAGGACAAGCACCTGGCCGGGAACCTTGATTTGTCGGGTTTCAGCGCCTTGACCAAAGTAGACGTATCGCGCAACAAGCTCAGCGGCCTTTCGGTAGCCAACGCCCAGGCCTTGACGGAAGTTAACGCCGGCCGCAACGCCTTGACGAGCATCGACTTCGCAGGCTGCGCGTCGTTGCAGAAGGTGTCGGTGTACAAGAACCGCCTGAGCGAGATAGTTCTCCAGAACGTCCCGATGCTCAAGAACCTCAACGTGGCCAACAACCTGTTCGTAGAACTTAACGTGGCCAACTCGACCGGCCTTGAGACCCTCAACTGCCAGGGCAACCACCTGGAGAGTTTGACGGTGACCGGGTGTAGCTCCCTCAAGAACCTCTACTGCGGCTACAACAAGCTCACCAGCCTCAACCTCGCAGGCGTTACTTCGCTCACGAACCTCAACGCAGATGACAACGAGATCAGCAACATGATAGTAAGCGGCATGCCCTCGTTGAGCACCTTGATATGCAGCGACAACCACATGGTGACCCTCGGCGTACGCGACTGTCCGGCCCTTCTCGACCTTGTATGCTCTTACAACGACCTCGCGACCCTCGACGTCAGCAACTGCCCCCAGCTGGTATTCGTAGACTGCTCTTACAACGACCTCACGACCCTTGACCTCTCGAACCAGACCTTCCTCCAGCGCGTACTCTGCAACAACAACCAGCTCACGACCCTTGACCTCTCGTTCGACAACGCCCTTGGCTACGTGAACTGCCGCTACAACCAGATCAGCGACCTTCGCACGATGGCCTGCCCGAACCTGAGGATGATAGCCTGCCAGTGGACCTATTGATACGGCACGGAATCTCAGGCGAAGCCTGATTCCAGACAGAAGATATGAAACGCCGGGGCCGCCCATAAAAGGGTGGCCCCGGTTGCGTCGTAAGGTGTTGAGTTTTAATGGACTCTCGAATGTGGAAGGAAAAAAGTGAAAAAAAGTTTATAAAATTCTCATCCGGGCCAAACAATTTCAGCGCGGTGTTGTTAGAATAGTAAAGACCGGGGAACCGGTCCTAAGACGAAGAGAACAACAATCAAAATCAACAATAACTCTCAACTATTATTATTATGAAGAAAGCGATTTTAATGATTACCCTCGCGCTAGGATGCATGACGGTATTCGCCCAGAAGATTGACAAGAACGAAGCCAAGCAGCTCAAGACCTTCCTGTCCCAGACCTCAGAAAAGGGAACGACCAACGCACAGGAACTCAAGGTAAGCGACCTGAGCTCATTGGGCAGCATAGAAGGAGTCACCATCAGTGGTGGCCACGTGACGGCGATAGAGTGGAAGGACAAGCACCTGGCCGGGAACCTTGATTTGTCGGGTTTCAGCGCCTTGACCAAAGTAGACGTATCGCGCAACAAGCTCAGCGGCCTTTCGGTAGCCAACGCCCAGGCCTTGACGGAAGTTAACGCCGGCCGCAACGCCTTGACGAGCATCGACTTCGCAGGCTGCGCGTCGTTGCAGAAGGTGTCGGTGTACAAGAACCGCCTGAGCGAGATAGTTCTCCAGAACGTCCCGATGCTCAAGAACCTCAACGTGGCCAACAACCTGTTCGTAGAACTTAACGTGGCCAACTCGACCGGCCTTGAGACCCTCAACTGCCAGGGCAACCACCTGGAGAGTTTGACGGTGACCGGGTGTAGCTCCCTCAAGAACCTCTACTGCGGCTACAACAAGCTCACCAGCCTCAACCTCGCAGGCGTTACTTCGCTCACGAACCTCAACGCAGATGACAACGAGATCAGCAACATGATAGTAAGCGGCATGCCCTCGTTGAGCACCTTGATATGCAGCGACAACCACATGGTGACCCTCGGCGTACGCGACTGTCCGGCCCTTCTCGACCTTGTATGCTCTTACAACGACCTCGCGACCCTCGACGTCAGCAACTGCCCCCAGCTGGTATTCGTAGACTGCTCTTACAACGACCTCACGACCCTTGACCTCTCGAACCAGACCTTCCTCCAGCGCGTACTCTGCAACAACAACCAGCTCACGACCCTTGACCTCTCGTTCGACAACGCCCTTGGCTACGTGAACTGCCGCTACAACCAGATCAGCGACCTTCGCACGATGGCCTGCCCGAACCTGAGGATGATAGCCTGCCAGTGGACCTATTGATACGGCACGGAATCTCAGGCGAAGCCTGATTCCAGACAGAAGATATGAAACGCCGGGGCCGCCCATAAAAGGGTGGCCCCGGTTGCGTCGTATCAGCGTTTTTAATAAGTTAATTTGGTGAAGTATCTAAAAAGTTCGTAACTTTGCGATACGTTTTGGTTCGCTACGATGCGATTAATAGGGAATCCGGTGAGAGTCCGGAACAGACCCGCTGCTGTAATGCCTGTCACAGCTCACTAATGAAATGCCACTGTTGTGTTGCAATGGGAAGGTTTTAGTGAGAGGCAAAGTCAGAAGACCTGCCAAAGCGAGATGTAATTTTGTAGTTTTCGGGATACATTACCACAAAATCAGATTATGAAATTTAGATACATACAGCTGGCAGTAGCATTGATATTGGTATTGGGGGCTTGCTCCGGTAGAACTAACAATAATATTTCAGCAACCACTGTTGGAGCAAAGGAGGTGGCCTCGTCTGATTCGTTATCAGTTATTGAGCCTGTTTATGCCAAAGGTTTTCAGGTGACTTACGGTGACGGAATTACGTTGCTCGATATTTCAGACCCGGAAAGTAAGGAATCTCAGACATTTCATTTTGCATTGGTTCCAAGAGGCGAAGAGATAACTATCCCCGTCGGATATACGAGAATAGATACTCCGGTGGAAAATGTGGTATGTATGACTTCGCTGCAATTGTCGAATTTTATAAAATTGGGACTGACCGACCGTGTTGTCGGAATTACCAGTACCCGGCATCTGTTTAATGAAGAAATGCAGGCACGATTGCGATCGGGAGCAACGCACAAGATTGGAATCGAGGGAAATTTCGACAATGAAGTGATAATGGCGCTGGAGCCTGATGTGATATTCATATCTCCATTTAAAAGAGGAGGCTATGATGCAATAAGAAACGTCGATATACCGCTTGTGCCACATTTGGGCTATAAGGAGCTTACGCCACTTGGACAAGCTGAATGGATTAAAGTCATTGGGCTTCTAACTGGAAATGAGCAGAAAGCAAATGAGACTTTTAGTGGTATTGCCGAGAGATATAACTCATTTAAAGCGCAAGTCGATTCGGTCGATTCGCGACGTCCGGTGGTGTTCAGCGGTGAAATGCAGGGCGGTCATTGGTATGCTGTAGGTGGCCGTAGTTTTCTGGCACGAATATTTGAGGATGCCGGTGCTGATTACTTTCTAAAAAACAATGAAGAGTCGGGTGGAGTTACGCTGGATTTTGAAGTAGTGTACAATAGTGCTGCCAATGCAGACTATTGGCGTATCGTGAACAGCTTTGATGGTGATTATTCATACGATGCATTACGTGATAAAGATTCACGTTACGAGGATTTCAAAGCATATAAGGACCATGGCGTAATATATTGTAATATGAAAGAGGTGCCGTTTTATGAACGTATGCCAATAGAGCCTGAAGAGGTGCTCGCCGATTTCATCGCGGTTTTTCATCCGGAGATATTGCCTAACCATAAACCACGATATTATCATTTATTGAAATGAAAACATATACTGGTATCGGTCTTGGTCTTTTAGCATTTTCAATCATATTGTTTTTTGCTCTCAATGTGATGCTCGGCTCAGTGAATGTGCCGATAAGGGCAATAATAAACATATTGACTGGATGGGAAGAGGAGCCAATGGTGATGACCAATATCATAATGAAATCGCGCATACCGCAGTCGTTGACTGCAATGATGGCTGGTGCCGGATTGGCTGTCAGCGGTTTGCTTATGCAAACTGTGTTCCGTAATCCATTGGCCGGCCCGTCGGTACTTGGCATAAGTTCAGGGGCAAGTCTGGGGGTTGCGTTTGTCGTATTGCTATCGGGGAGTATAGGCGGGTTTGCGTTAAGTAAGCTTGGTGTCATAGGCGAGGTGACTGTTACAGTGTCTGCAATTGTCGGTTCGTTGCTCGTGATGGCGTTGATTGCATACGTTTCGCAAAAAGTGCAGGGCAATGTGACGCTATTAATAATAGGCGTAATGATTGGATATATAGCCAATGCAGTGATAGGGGTGCTGAAATTTTTTAGCGTAGAGGAGGATATCAGGGCTTACGTTATATGGGGTCTTGGAAGCTTTGCCAGAGTTTCGGGCGGTCAGACAATGGTATTTGTCGTAATTATGCTGGTGGTCTTGCCTTTGTCGTTTCTGTTGGTGAAAACTTTAAATTTGCTGCTATTGGGAGATTCGTATGCGCGAAATCTTGGCTTGGACGTGAAGCGTTCGCGTTTGATAGTGATAGCTTATTCGGGAATTATTGTAGCCCTTGTGACGGCATACTGCGGACCGATTGTGTTTCTTGGCCTTGCTGTGCCGCATTTGTGCAGAGGGATGTTCCGTAGTTCGAATCATGCCGTTATATTGCCGGCCTCGATGCTTGCCGGGGCATCGTTGGCATTGCTTTGCAATATAATAGCCCGTATGCCTGGATTTGAAGGTGCACTTCCCGTGAATTCAGTGACAGCTCTCGTAGGAGCTCCGGTAGTGATGTGGGTATTGTTCAGCAAACGAAAAAACGAGGTCGGATGATGGATGAGTCGACAGTTAATATAGAAAATCTGACCACAGGCTATGCTAATGGCGGTTCGCAAGTGGTGATCACCGGCCCAGTAAATGCATCACTGAATCGAGGGGAGATGGTTTGCCTACTTGGACCAAATGGTTCGGGAAAGTCGACGTTGCTACGTACATTGTCGGGGTTTCAGCCGGCATTGTCGGGTGTCGTTAAGATTGATGGCCGCGAGTTGAACGATTATAGGCCTGCTCAGTTAGCAAAGGTGATAAGCGTTGTGCTGACAGAGCGTCTGACGGTTAGCAATATGACGGTTGAGCAGCTTGTCGGTATGGGTAGGAGCCCATATACTGGGTTTTGGGGGCGACTTGGAGGCGCAGACCGGCGAATAGTGGACAATGCGCTCCACTTGGTAGGCGTGGGCGAGTTGCGCAAACGAATGATTCAGACTCTTAGTGACGGAGAACGTCAGAAAGTGATGATAGCCAAGGCAATTGCGCAGGAAACACCAATAATCTTATTGGACGAGCCTACGGCATTTCTTGATTACCCGAGCAAGGTGGAAATAATGCGGCTACTGCATATGTTGTCGCGTGAGCGCGATAAGCTCATATTCTTGTCGTCGCATGATCTGGAATTGGCCCTGCAGATAGCAGATAAAGTGTGGCTTGTCGACAAACGGTATGGTTTGAAAGAGGGTTCGCCTGAGGATTTGTCGCTGGGAGGAGCAATGGAATTGTATTTTGCCAAAGACGGCGTGGCATTCGATTGTGAAACCGGGCTATTCAAAATCAGTAATAAGCTTACCTGGACTATAAAAGTAGAGGGCTATGGGCCGAGATGCAGTATGCTTAAGAAGGCATTGTATCGGAATGGAATAGGTGATAGCGAGAATGCGGAGTACGTGGTGAAAGTGACTGATGAAGGCTATGAATGGGGCGGCATTTGCTATGGCTCAATCGAGGGTGTTGTCAATGTCATAGCGGATTTCGCCAAGGTCGTCAATGAGAAATAGCTGCAAGTGTCCGGATGGATAATGCCTGCGGCATACGGAAAAACATTTGTCAAGCAGCAGTGTGTAGAATCTATCGGCATCATCAGCCGAAATGATATCCCACAGTTGTCGAGCCATATTTATTTCGGATATTTTAATGATGCACTCTTGGGTGCAATTGGCTTCGGCGGCGATATCCATAAGGAATTGTCGATTCATAGTTACTTTATGGCTATGTGTGTCGGTATGGCCTTCGGCCAGTTTCACAGCCTTACCGATCATTAGTCCGAGCGCAATGTCTGATATGCCAAGTCTATGGGCTAAAGCAAGCGATTCGCCTATGGCATTTCCGTAATGAATGAATGCTTGTTGTGGGAGTTCGGGGAATTTTGCGGTGAGAACGTGCTCGCTTTTGGCTCCGGAGTTCAGCACCAATTTATTGGTTCCTACCGCTATGGCCACTTCGATTTCACGTTGTATGGCATCGATGAACGCCTGATGCGAGAATGGTTTGACGATGCCTGAGGTGCCGATAATCGATATGCCGCCGACTATGCCTATGCGAGAGTTGAATGTTCGTTCGGCAAGTTCGCGTCCGTTTGTTACACTGATTGTTACTTTTGCTCCGTTATCGGGCATCAGCCGTTTTATTTCGCGGGTTATCATAGCCTTGGGTGTGGGATTGATAGCCGCTTCGCCAATGGCTATGTTGAGTCCGGGGAGTGTGACGGTGCCGACGCCCTCGCCTCCAAGTATTTCGACATAATTGGAATCGAAAGATGGAGTAAACTCTACAATTATTTCGCAGCCGTTGGTTACGTCGGGATCGTCACCGGCATATTTTATCACGGAAGCTGTCGCTGAATCGGACATAACAGATACAGACTTGACGGGAATTGTGATCTCTTCGTCATCAGGCAATGTTATTGAAACTTCGGCCTGTACCTCTCCGGTCAGAAGGGTCAAAGCTGCGGCTTTTGCCGCAGCCGTAGCACAAGCCCCGGTGGTGATTCCACTTTTGAGAGGATAGAAGTCGGGTAAGATTGATTCGACTGCAAGTCTGAGGCTATGACGTCCGTTTACGCATTTAGTGTATCCAATCGGCAACTGAGGACGCTTGATGACGAACACTTTTATGCCTGCGGCAAATGCTGCATCAAGTTTTTGCTCGAATCCACCGGAGCGTCCGCTTTCTTTGGTTATTATGGCAGATGGGCGGACGCTTCGAATGTATGTGGATTCCGGAACTGACGGGTCGTAATAAAGCAGGCGTTCGGCAGGGAATCCGCACTTATCGGCAAGGCATCGTGATTCGTCGCGGTCGAGAATCCGGAAATAAGTGTCGTTCACAGACCAGAACGGCTTAAGTTTTTCAATAGTCTGTACTCCTGTAAGCGCAAGCAGCCGATTGATGCCAAAGTCGGTCATACGCCTCATGGCGTCATCGTAGTCGTCACACCAGATAGCGTTCGGATTTCTCGGAGGATATATGCGTTCGAAGCGAATGATGGGAATGTCAGATCTGCGGGCCGCTTCGATGGCATTGGCGTGTAGACGAGACGCGAAAGGATGAGCTGCGTCTACAATTAGTTTTATATCGTTTGAATGGCATAATTCCGACATCCGATTTTCGTCGAGGATGCCGGACAGCAGAATGCCATTACTCGTATCGACTTTCTGTGAGTCGCCACGAGTGGAATAAAAGAATGGGGTGCCTGCATCGTCAAGAGTCTGGATGGCGATGCGTCCTTCGGTCGTGCCTCCGAGTATCAGAATCATGGACGGAAAAGATGCTTGAAGTTGCGATGGTATAGTCGAGATTCGCCGTCGCGGTTTCCAATTGCATCGCCAACCACCAGAAGGGTGGTGAGTGTCAGATTGTTGTCGCGCACTATTTTTGCGAGGTCTTTAAGCTTTCCACGATAGATGCGTTCTTCCTTCCATGTGAGCTTATAGCAAGCAGCTACGGGCGTTTCGGGACTATATGCCTGCAGAAGTTCGTCCTGTACTTTTTCGACTACCGATGCACTCAGATAGATGCACATGGTACTTTGTGATTGAGCGAGTTTATGAAGCTGCTCTTTTTCAGGCATCGGCGTTCGGCCTTCACCACGTGTTAGTATGATGGTCTGCACTCGTTCGGGAATTGTGAATTGTGAACGCAGCGCAGCAGCGGCAGCTTGGAACGACGATATGCCCGGCGTGATATGATAGGACATATCGTGGCTGTCGAACAAAGCCATCTGTTCCTGTATGGCTCCGTAGATACACGGATCGCCGGTGTGTAACCGCACAATGAGCAAGCCACGGTCGTAAAAGTCTTTCATAAGTGCGAATTGCTCCTGAAGAGTCATATCGGCCGAACTGCGAACGACGCATCCTGGTTTGGCATATAAAGTGAGTTCACGTGGAACGAGGCTACCTGCGTACAAGATCAGGTCGGCCATTTCAAGGAAACGTTTTCCGCGTACCGATATCAGCTCAGGGTCGCCCGGGCCGGCACCTACGATTTCGATGTGTCCCGATCTAATTGCATGGCGCTCAATAGCGACGGCAAAGGTAAAGTCATTGCCCGGAGAAAAGTGCCCCTTCTGCTTCTCGATTAGCAGGGGGCCGAAGTCAGACGCTTTAATTGCAGCAGCTTCCGCCACCCCCCAAGAGCCAGTGACGTTATGTACAGTTTCAGACGGATTGGGAACGTCGATGTTTTCCAGCTCGCCGGCGGAGAATATGGAGGGGGAGGGGATTTGCCAATGGTCTGCAAGGCATTTGATCAGATGTTCGTCGCGTTTTAGTTCGATTGTAGCGATTGTGCCGACAGCCAGGGGAGAGATTCTGTGTTGTTCAAGGACAGAATCGATATAATTGTCGATACCGTCAGTTAGGCAATCCTTTCGACATCCAACGCCTATGCAGATTACTTTCGGCCGGTAGTACAGGATGGGAACTGCAGACTCATAAACGAATGGAGTTACGGCTATAATCAAACTGAATTTTTCGGGATCGATGTCGTTGAAATTGCGGAATACGGTTACATGAGAAGGCGTTTCGGCTTCCAATTTCATGGATTCCGGAGTGTTTACATCGAGAAGCAGGGCAGTTGGCTGAAGGTTGACAAATCGGAATATGGATTCGTTCAGATTCTTTTTTGAAGAGTCAAGAGTCCAGCCGTATGACTTATAAATTGTGTCGAGCGCCCATATCCCGGCATTGTCGCTTTGGGTGGTTACGACCGGCGTTGCACCAAGAGATGCCGCAAGTCGGCGTGCCAGTTCATTAGCTCCACCGATATGTCCGGAGGCCACCGGGATTACGAACTTAGCCGCTGAGTCGATGCATATTATCGCCGGGTCGACATATTTGTTCTTCAACAGCGGCGCGATTGAACGGACGCATATTCCGAGCGCACCTATGAATATTATCGAATCGGCATCGGTGGGTTCGGAGGCCGAGAACTCGCGATGAGGTATTATGGCGGCTTGTTCGAGGTCGGATGAGATGGTGCGGGCGATTTCCATACCAGCGTCAGTTACCGGAATTATCAGATGTTTCATATTGCTTTCATTATTGTTATCGGGTTGAAGTCGTCAAGGGCGATTCGATGAGACTGTACAATCTTGCGGCCAACTGAAGCTATGGCGTCAGAGAACGTGGCAAGGCTTTCGGATGACACGGAATTGAACACGATTACGCCTCCAGGGAGGAGGCAGGAATCGATGCGTCGCACCATTTCGTCAAGGCGTCCGCCGTGCCCTCCGATAAAAACGGCGTCAGGAGTAGGAATTGACTCAATGTCGGCATCGAAAAAGTCGCCAATCACGATGTCGATGCCCGGGACTCCAAATTTTCTGCAATTACTTTGGATGATTTCTTCGGACTCTTGACGGACTTCGAATGAAGTGACTTTAAGGGCCGGAAATCGAAGTTTCGCCTCAATGGAAATGGAGCCTGTGCAGAATCCGATATCCCAGAGGCGGCTTTTGCCGTGGAGGTCGAGCATCGCAATAGAAGTTAGCCGGACTGGCATTTTTGTAATCATGCGTTGTCGGCCCGGGAGGGTGGTGAACATGCGGTCGGGAATGCCGAATGGAATGGGGCGTGATTGAATCTGACGTAGAATCACGTTGTTTGGCATCGTAAATGTTGCTTCAGCCGCCTGATGCAGCGTCATGACCGATACGCGTTCCAAAAGTTCGTTTCCGAGTCGTTCGCCTACAATCATCTCATAGTTGTCGAATCCGTAAAAGAGCATACGGCGAGCGATGGATGCAGGGGTTTTGTGGCGATCGGTGAGTATGCCGATAAGCGGAGAACGGGCTATCAGAGCCTCGTCGAGCATATCCCAAGGCCGTCCGGTCACTGAAACACAACGCACGTCGTGATATGGAATCAATGCTTTACTCGCAAGCAGCTGAATGGAGTTTACGGTGGGATATACCTTGATGGATGATTCAGGGAATTCGCGTTGCAGCGTCGCGGCGATGCCGAAAAACAGCGGGTCGCCGGAGGCGAATACTACTATGTGCGAATTAAGGGCGTAGGTTTTGAACACCGGCTCAAGGGGAACGGTGATGTCAATCCACAGATGGTTGTCGGGGAGATACGGTTTCACTATTTCGTAGTGACGTTTTCCGCCGGAAAATACGGTGGATGACGCGATTGTCGCCTCGGCTTCGGAGGAGAATGCCGGATGGACGGAATCGGTGATGCCAATTACGGAAAAGGCAGGTTGGCTATACATCGCGACCGGGTTTAAGTTGCTCGGCATCAGGCAGGCATAGAATGGCGTTTACCAGCGTGGCTGCAAGGTTGCTTCCACCTTTTCGTCCATCGACTATTATCTTGGGCGTTTGTTTAAGAGTCTTGGCCATATGTTTGCTTTCGCATACATGGACAAATCCTACTGGCGCGGCCACAATGCCGCATGGATAGGCCTTTCCGGACCGGACAAGCGAGCAGAGTTCGATTAGCGCGGTTGGAGCGTTGCCGAATACATAGAGAGCATCGGGGTGTTCCTCGACGGCTTTTCGGATACCGGCCTGAGTGCGTGTAATGCCGTACTTTGAGGCCATTTCTGCCACATCGTCGCGGTTGAGATAGCACACGGTTTCGATTCCAAGTCGTTTGAGGGCACCTTTCCTTATGCCGGCCGATGCCATAGTGACGTCGGTGACAATAGTTTTTGTCGTTCCATTCGACAGGGCCTGGTAAATAGCCTGCATTGCACCATCGTCGACTTTGACAACGTTTTCCATCTCGAAGTCAGCCGTAGTGTGGATGGCATGCAGCAGGGCCCATTTAGACTCGAGCGGAATATCGGGATTTTTGAGCTCGCTTTCGATGGTGCGGAAGCTACGAATCATGATGTCCTGTCCGATTCCTGTCGCAGCCGCTTCAGGTCGGTGATAGTAGCCACGAGGAGTAATCATAAGGTTATCGCGACGATAAGTGCGCGAATTTCCGATTATTACAATAGTGAACATGTCGATTTGCTCAGGGTCAAACTCGGCAAGCGTCGTAGTCATAACGTGTTGGTCGGGGCGGCCAGCCTGACGGACGTATCCCACGGGTGTATCGGGGTTGCGTTCGAGCAAAAACAATTCCTTAAGCCGATGTAGCTGCCAGTAGCGTCCATGGCTTTTGGGATTGTAGACCGCCGTTATGAAGTCGGCTTGAGCCGCTGCAATAATGCGTCGTTCGATAGTTTGCCATGGAGTCATAAGGTCGCTAAGCGAAATGACGCAAAAGTCATGGCCAATCGGCGCACCAAGCAATGAAGCGGCTTTCTGGAACGCGCTTATGCCAGGGATAATTTCGATTGATACCGGACTGTCGTTTTTGTGTTTCATTTCGTATATCAGCGGGGCCATTCCGTAGATTCCGGAATCACCAGAACTGATTACTGACACATCAAGACCTTGCGAGGCTTTTTCAAAAGCAATCCGGGCTCTCGTTTCCTCTTGCTTCATGGCCGAATCGATTAGTTCGGCTTCTGGAGAAATGTAGGGCTCGATGAATTGAAAATAATACTTGTAGCCGACTATTACGTTGCTATGGCGCAAGGCGTCGATGGCAGCTTCTGTCATATCGCACTGCGATCCCGGGCCAATGCCTATCACTGTGATTTTGCTCATACAGGCTTTATATCGTTTTCGAAAAAGTTTCGTTTTTCAAAGGTACGATATAAATTTGGAACGACAATATGGTTCGGGCGGGTTTTCCAACGATTTCAATGTTCTCTTGCTACCTTTTTGGCTGAACCGGGCTTGTCGCGCCGCGGAGTGAGGGACTCGACGGCGGATAGTTCACGATTCAGCTCTCGCGAGGGCAGCTGCCGCTTAAGACAC
>CAZRJT010000022.1:0-26547 GCA_964600585.1 uncultured Bacteroides sp. | reverse complement strand
TGGGTGGAACCGTCGGGTCGGGAGGCGTGGTGCCTGAGTCGCCGGAGCCGGAACCGCCAGAACCACTATCGCCAGAACCGGAGCCGCTATCGTCGCCAGACCCGCCGTCGTCACCGGAGCCACTGTCTCCAGAGCCGGAACCGCCAGTGCCATCATCAGGATCAGGCTCTTCCGGATCCGGGGTTTCGGTTCCAGAACCGGTACCAGTCCAAGGATAATTACCTGGCCATGTATTCGGGTCGCATTTAGGAGCTGAATCTGCCGGTTTTGACGGACTGCCGTCACAATAGAAAATTTTATCAGCACATCGAATACCAATTAACCCATATATCGAATTAATATGTCCGGTAAAACCATATACACCTTCCCAATTCCCATTACAATCAGTAGTACATGTCATAGTATGACCACCTTCAGCGCATTGATACGGATGGCTTGTTTAGCTGTAAATGTATTTAGGCTCTTGAGATTCCTTACTCTTAGCGTTTTTCATTTCCTGAGATGAAAGAACGGTAACATTTTCTAATTTTCTTTTCATATTTTCATAAATTAATAATTAAGTTTATATTTATAACATCTCAAAAAAACAATTGTCTCGTTAAATTGTGTATAATTTCAATAGCCCCAAGTTAAAATTTGCAACAAAAGCATCAGATTTAGCATTTAATTATTAATCGACATTGTGTCATACTGTTATTAATTGCTATATTTGCACAATAAACAATCAAAATTATGAATATATGAGAAGAAGTGTTTTTATCATCAGTGCAATGGCGTCGTTTTTAATGACTTCGTTGTCGGGCTTGGCGCAGGACAGGGATGTGCGCATATTCGTTTACGACGAAAACGGGGAGCTGTTCAGGTCGGACAAACACATTGCACGTTGCGAGGTGTATGACATAAACGATATGAGCAAGCCTCTGAAAACCGACTTCACCTCAAGTGCAAGCAGCGTTGGGGGCTCGATAAAGGATGCTACGACGTCGAACATAGTGAAAGCCAAGGTGTGGCTCTCGGAAATAGACGTAAAAAACGGCCAAGCAAACCCGATAAGAGACCTTGACGAAACGTGGATCGAGGTGGACCTTTCGAAGCAGCAGGAAATGAAACCGTCACAAATCGAAAACCATGGCATTTCGATTGTGACCGTGACAAGCAAGGTGAAGGCAGGAGTGAATCTCGACGGGACTCCGAAATATAAGGAGGTGAAGGAAGTGATAGACCTGCATGACCCTAAGACTCCGACGGTGATGCCCAAATATGCCAAGGGAAAAGTGAATGTGAAGGTTAAGAGCCAGGAGTGGCCAAAAGGAGAGTAGATAGCGGCCCGCCACAAACGATGAGTGGATGGCGCCGGACAATGCGGAAGTGAAGGTGACGCCGGCTCATAAGAGCAGGCGGAGACCGAGAGTTAAACTATAAAGAGAAACGGAGGGGGAGGCTCAATGCACAGGGCCTCCCCCTCCGGGCGTCAATATAGGGACAGAGGGGGCATGGGGTGACAATAAAATTCACACGATGCCACATATTTTTTAAATAAAAGATGTAATTTTGTGGCGATTTATAAAAAACTGCAATTAACCAATCACGTTACATCAACTTACATTACCAATGAAAAAAACAATTTGTGCGATGCTAATGGCATCGGCCACCTGCGCCGCCTTTGCGCAAAGCAACGACGACAAAATAATGACCTTGCGCCTGGAAACACGATTAGACTATCAGCGCAACCAACTGGATGGAAAAACGATAAAGGACAATACGGGCTTTGAAGGGAAATTCCTAAACATACGCCTCGACGGAAACATAACGGACAATCTGTCGTATTCGTGGCGCCAGAGGCTGAACAAGGAGCATTCGGACCGGTCGTTTTTCGACGCAACGGACTGGGTGTACCTGAACTATGACTATAACAGCTGGTCGTTTGCGGGGGGAAAGCAGATTGTGGCCATAGGCGGCTGGGAGTATGACCGTCCGCCGATAGACCTGTACACATGCTCGGTGTTCTGGAACAACATCCCATGCTATCAGATAGGCGGGTCGGTGGCTTACCACGTGACGGGAAACGACAAGGTGCTTGCGCAATTGTGCGAAAGCCCGTTCTTCACCCGCGACAACAGGGACATGTATGCTTACAACTTGCTGTGGCAGGGCAACCACGGGTGGTTCCAGTCGATATACTCGACGAATATGATAGAATACAGACCGGGGCATTACATCAACTACATTGCACTGGGAAACAAATTTAACGTGGGAAAGGCCTCGCTTGAGCTGGACTTCATGAACCGCGCATCGAGCCATCAGACGTTCCTGCTGAAGGACTGCTCGATAATGGGGGAATTGTCGTACAAACCGACCGACCGCTGGAAGGTGCATGCAAAAATGACGTATGACGTGAACCGCACCAATTCGCTGGCCGACTTGTGCGTACTGCCGTCGACCGAAATGAAGCTTGCCGGTGGTGGCGTGGAATTCTATCCGCTTGTCAACCACAGCTCGACGCTGAGATTTCATGCCAATTTCTATTATTCGTGGGGCAAGAACGCCAATGCGGCAGACGTGATGCAGAACAAATCGTCGATAGTGGACTTCGGCGTGAAATGGGAGATGAACCTGCTGTCAATAGCAAGAAAATAATATGAAGATGGAACCAACAAACGATAAGAACGGAGCCGAAACGACGGCAAAGAAGGAGTCGCCGCTGAAAAAACTGAACCTCGGACGCTACATTCCGACTGGCGTGCCGTGCCTGGTGATAGTGCTGGGCCTATTCTACTACATAGGCCACATAATGGGGCTGCCGAACATGCTGAACACAATAATGCATACGGCGCACGACCTGCTGCTGAACACGGTGTTCTACCTGATGGGGATATGCGTCGTGACGGGGGCGATAGGACGGCTGTTCGTTGAATTCGGAGTGGTGACGCTGCTCGAACGCATATTGCGCCCGCTGATGAAGCCGCTGTTCAATCTGCCGGGCGTGGCGGCGCTTGGGGCGGTGATGACCTTCCTGAGCGACAATCCGGCGATAATCTCGCTGTCGCAGGACAAGCGATTCAGTATGTATTTCAAGAAGTTCCAATACATATCGCTGACGAACTTCGGAACGGCGTTCGGAATGGGGCTGCTGGTGATAGTGTTCATGATAGGCCAGGGATATTTCCTGGCGCCGGTGATAGGCTTGTTCGGAGCATTCTGCGGATGCATAGTTTCGACACGACTTATGCAATCATTCATCATAAAGGCTTATCCGAATTTTGCCGACGAATCGGTGATAGAGGCTGAGGCAGATGTACTTAAAGAACTCGAGGAGACCAGCAAAGTGGAATCAAAGTCGATGTTCATCAGAATACTCAATTCGCTGCTCGACGGCGGCCGAACGGGCGTGGACGTGGGAATAGCCATCATACCGGGCGTGCTGATAATATCGACCCTCGTGATGATTCTGACATTCGGAGCATCGGCCACGGGCGAATATACGGGCGCAGCATACGAAGGAATAGAGGTGTTGCCCTGGCTCGCACAAAAGATAAACATAGTGTTCGAATGGTTATTCGGATTTCACGACCCACACCTGGTGGCATTTCCGATAACCGCCCTCGGAGCCGTAGGAGCTGCGCTGTCGCTGATTCCGAACTTCATCACTCAGGGTTGGATAGACGACAACGCAATCGCGGTGTTCACGGCGATAGGAATGTGCTGGAGCGGATATCTGAGCACACATACGGCAATGCTCGACTCGCTCGGCTACCGGGAACTGACGCCGAAAGCCATCTGGGCCCACACTGTCGGCGGCCTGGCAGCAGCAATAGTGGCGCACGCCACATTCGTGCTGGTGACAGCGCTAATATAGCCAATCGGATTAACACGATATTAGAAAAGGGAGGCTTCGCGGACGCGGCCTCCCTTTCTTAATTTCATACAGTCGTGCAACCGGACGGTGTGCGGTTTATTTGACCGTAACGGTGACGGGCTTGCGAATGTCGGTGGCGGGAACTTCGACAAGCAACCCTTGGAGGGTGTCGTCATAGCGTGTCTTCGCCTTGCGTCCGTTGACTTTGACGGAGGCATTCTTGGCCACTCCAGGAAGCTGCACGGTGTAGGCGCGCTTGAGAGGCTGACCTTCGTATTGGCCCTGAACCGGAGCTATTGCGACGGTGACTTCGCCACCATTGTTGGCATAAGAGAGCTGCGTGGTAGCAAATAGGCCCGAAGCATAGTCCATAGTGACGCCATCGTCTTCGTAAAGCTCGTAGGTGTTATTGACACCGTCGGCACCGGGATAGCAGCGCACCACGAGGTGAGAGAGGGGCGTAGAAGCCATGCGCTCAGTGTAAGGCTGCATAGGGATGGGCCATCCGCCCTTGACAAATACAGGAGATTCTTCGAGCGGAGTGGGAACCACTTGCGTTGTGCCGCCGGCATAGCACTTGCCATTGAAAAGACTGTACCAGTCGCAGCCCTGGGGGAAGTAGACCGACTGGTCGACAACAAAGTCGGGGCCGGAGCCAGCCTTAGTGACAGGGGCTCCCATAATAAGGTCGCCATACATGAACTGTCCGGGGTGACGATAGGATTCTTCTTCGTCGGGCCATTCGATGTAGAGGCCGCGATTGAGCGGGAGCATATCGGTGTAGCACTGGCGGACAGTGCTGTAAATATAGGGCATCAGCTCGGAACGCATATGATAGATGCGCCGCATGGCGTTTTCTTCGCGTTCGCCCCAAAGCCATGGACGGCGGTCGTTCTTCTCGCCGACAACGGAGTGGATGCGGAGGGATGAGTTGAGGAGGCCGAACTGGGTCCAGCGAGTGTAAAGCTCCTTGTCGAAACCGGCATAGAAACCACCGATATCATGGGCCCAGAAGAAGCAGCCGGCATTACCGCTTGTGGTGGTGAGGTCGACTTCGAAAGCGAGCATATTCCAGTTGCCAACGGCATCGCCTGAGAACTGGATGGGATGGCGATGGTCGCCCCAACCGCCCCAACGCGAGAATCCGGCACCGCGAAGGTTGTTTTTCTGCGAGTCGAGATAGTAGAGCTCGTTGAGCCATGGGAGATGCTTTGTGGTTGTGCCGCGCACAATCGGGAAAGAATAGTCCTGCTGCCAGTCGAGCCACCAGAAGGCAACTCCGATGTCTTCGCTGGGGCCGTGCGCGTGCTTGAAGAATGCCTTCATATATTCGGGGTCGCCGGCATCGAAGTATGGCACCCCGGCCTTGGCTGTATCGACGCCCAAATCCTTGATAAATGCATCGAAAGAATCGTCGGTTGGACGCAATCCGTCATGTGGATGGTCGTTTATGGTGACGTAGATGTTCTGGTCGGCGAATTCCTTAAGGAGACCGGCCGGGTCGGGGATGAGGTCGTAGTTCCAGCTATATCCGGTCCAACCGCGTGTTCCGGCATGTCCGGCACCAATCTGTCCGTCCTTGCGGTGCCAATCCATATCGAATACGAGCACATCCATTGGGAAGTCGTGCTGCTTGTAGCCGGCCACAATCTCACGATAATCGTCGGCGGTGTATGGCCACCAGCGACAATACCAAGAGCCGTGGACATACTTGCGTGTCATAGGCACTTTTCCGCTGACTGCGGCAAGCGACTTAAGGGCGGCCTTGTAGTCGTTACCGTAGACGAAGAGGTAGATGTCCTGCACATGGTCGCGGTCGCGATATTGCAATCGTCCGTTTTTATATACGTCTTTACCGGTGTCGTTTATTACATACCATCCATCACGGCTTAGGAGACCCTCCATGCGCTTGATCGGAGCTCCGACCGCGTCGAGAGTCACCACTGGGCCCTGGAGATTGTTGCGCTGCTCATCGGGCAAATCCCATTTTTTCTCTTTGCCGTCCTGAACCCACGTGGCGCGAAGATTTTTCTGGCCGAAGGGACATCCGTCGTTGTCGAGCTCGAGGCACATGGCCGACGTGGTGAAACGATATTTCCGGCCGTCTTTCTCGACTTTTACGTCGACATCGCCCGGTGTGCGGTTGACGGCAAACAACGTGGAATCGTTAAGGAATTTGCCATTCAGGGCGTATTCGACACGGACAAGATTGTCGGTGATGAACGTGACCCTACTGTTTCCGACTATGTAGGGATTTTCAAAGGCATTTGCCAATGGGGGCGCCGCCAGCGTCATGAGCGCAAGGCATACCCTGCAAAAGGATTTAATCATTGTGTATATTTTTAAGGTTTGTGTTAAGGTCGTTGGATTGTCGGGTGCAAAGATAATTAATGGCTCGCCAAATACCAAAGATTTACGCATTATGGCGTGCCAGCGGCGTTGCCGCCCATCGATTGCATTTCGACAAGACGGGTATAGTAGCCGCCTTTGCCAATGAGCTCGTCGTGTGTGCCGCGCTCGACAATGCGCCCTTCGTGCATGACGCATATCTGTGTGGCATTTTTTATTGTCGAGAGCCGATGGGCTATGACGAGCGTAGTGCGGTCGCGCATAAGACGGTCGAGAGCCTGCTGGACAAGGAGCTCGCTTTCGCTATCGAGAGCTGACGTGGCTTCGTCAAGAATGAGAATCGGCGGATTTTTGAGAATAGCGCGTGCAATCGAAATGCGCTGACGCTGTCCGCCAGACAGGCGGCACCCACGGTCGCCGACGTTGGTCTGATAACCATTTTCGGTGGCCATTATAAAGTCATGGGCATTGGCAATCTTGGCAGCTTCGACCACTTGCTCCATAGTGGCATCGCGCACGCCAAAGGTTATGTTGTTATAGAAAGTGTCGTTGAACAGGATGGCCTCCTGATTGACATTGCCCATATATGAGCGAAGGTCGTGGACTCCAAGATCGCGTATGTCGACGCCATCGATTGTCACACGTCCGCCATCAACATCGTAGAAGCGAGGAAGGAGATCGGCAACGGTGGATTTCCCGCTCCCGCTCTGCCCTACCAGGGCCACTGTTTCACCGGGGCGGATGGTGAAAGACACATCTTTAACCACGGGGACGGATTTGTCGTATCCGAACACAACGTCGTCATAGCACACTTCGCCGCGGAAGTGGGCGATTTTACGCGGATGCGAAGGATCAGCTATTGGATTTACGGCGTTTAGAATCTTATCGACACGCTCCATCGAGGCAAGGCCTTTCTGGATGGCGTAGACAGCCTTGGACAAGTCTTTGGCGGGATTAATGATGCTGTAAAAGATCACCATATAATAGATGAACGATGGGGCGGTGATGTTTGATGTGCCGTTGATAATCAGGGTGCCGCCAAACCACAGGACGATGGCTATGGTGAGAGTGCCGAGAAACTCGCTCATAGGATGGGCCAACGACTGACGTCGGGCCACTTTATTTGACAGTTCATAAAACCGCTGGGTGCCGGAGTTGAAGCGTCGATTGACCTTTTCTTCGGCATTGAAAGCCTTGATGATGCGCAGTCCTCCGAGAGTTTCTTCGATGTTGCTCATCAGAAGCCCCCATTGCTGCTGGCCTTCAAGCGACACTCGCTTAAGGCGCTTGCCAACCTTGCCCATGACCAGTCCGGCAACCGGCAGCAAAAGGAGCACGAACAGCGTCAGCTGCCAGCTAAGGGCTATCATCATAGCCAAGCACACGATAATCATCACGGGATTCTTGAAAAGCATGTCGAGCGAGGCCATTATGGAGTTTTCGATTTCGGCAACATCGCCGCTCATACGGGCCATCACATCGCCTTTGCGCTCGGTGGTGAAGAATGAGATGGGGAGCGAGACAATCTTTGAATACAGATGGTTGCGGATGTCCCTGACTATGCCGGAACGGAGAGGGATGATGAAATATGAACTGAGGTAGGCAGTGCCGGTCTTAAGCGCGGTCATAAACACGAGAAGAGCAGCGAGCAGGGCGAGAGTTTTGCTCTGCCCCCACATGGCAATGGCCTCCTGGGTGTAATAGTAGAAATTGTTTATTGCAACTTTGGTCCATGTGTCGACCGGAGCCGCGTGGAACGGCATATAACTGTAAGACGCGTCCTTTATCTGGAAAAGCATCTCCAGAATGGGCATTATCACGGCAAAAGAAAACAGCGTCAGGAATGCCGACAGCACATTAAACAGGATGTTTAGCGCAAGATACTTTTTATACGGAGGTACGAACCGCCGCAAGAGAGTCCAAAATTCGTTCATAGCAAATACTTTCCGAGTGCAAATATAGTTAAAATCCGCGATATTTTTCTTATATTTGCACAAACAATCACATTAATTGAAAATATGAAACGTTATTTAAGCCACGCCATTCTGGGGGCCATAATCGCGTCAGCGCCAATTGCACAAGCCGGCACGAACGACAATGCTCTCACGCTAAAATACAATCAACCGGCAAAGTTTTTCGAAGAGAGCCTCGTGATTGGAAACGGCAATCTGGGAGCCATACTCTACGGCAACACGCACATCGACCGCATTCCGATAAATGACATCACTCTTTGGACCGGCGAACCGATGCGGCTGACGCCGCTGCCGGACGTGTCGGATGCAATCGCCGAAATTCGTGCGGCACTCGACAATGAGGACTATAAACTGGCCGATCAACTGCAGCTAAAAACGCAAGGAGAATATACCGAAAATTATCAGCCACTCGGCGAGATAAGAATTGAATATACAGACCATTCGAACAAAAAAGTCGAGAATTACGTGAGGACACTCGACATCGCCAACTCGATAGCTACGACGTCATATAGCATCGACGGCTACGAGACAAAGGCTGAATATTTCGCATCAGCCCCCGACTCGGTGATAGTGATAAGGTTGTCGACAAAAAATCCGAAGGGAATCAACGCCCTCGTGAGCTTCGACTCCAAACTGCCGCATTCGTCGACGGCAAACGGGCATGAAATATCGGCAGAAGGATATGTGGCTTATCGGTCGTATCCGGTGTATGTCGGTGGCATGAGCAATAAGTTCGACTATGACCCCGAGCGCGGAATGCGTTTCAACACCAGAATATACGCTACAACCGACGGCGGAAAAGTAAAAGCATTTCCGTCGGGACAGCTTAAGATTTCGGACGCACAGTCGGCCACGCTAATAGTGACTAACGCTACGAGCTTCAACGGATTCGACAAAAATCCGGCTACGGAGGGGAAGCCATATAAAACGTTGGCGGAAAACCGAATAAAATCTGCGTCGGGAATGACATACGACAAACTCTACAATCGTCACCAAGAGGACTATAAAAATCTGTTTGACCGCGTGAAACTCGATTTGGGCACTACCGACCCTAAAATTGCCGAACAGCCCACCGACGTGCAGCTGAAGCTCTACACCGATTCAATGCAGACGAATCCGGACCTCGAGGAACTGTATTTCAACTTCGGACGCTATCTTCTGATTTCGTCGTCGCGCACTCCGGGGGTTCCGGCCAATCTCCAGGGGCTCTGGAACGAGATGATGCTACCGCCATGGAGCAGCAACTATACCACCAACATAAACCTCGAGGAAAATTATTGGCCTGCGGAAGTGGTGAACCTGCCGGAACTCCACCAACCATTATTCGATTTTATAGGAACCCTCTCAGTTACGGGCCAGGAAACGGCGAAAAATTTCTACGGCGTGGACAATGGCTGGTGTCTGGCCCACAATTCAGACATATGGGGATTATCGAATCCGGTGGGACTTAACGGCGGACACCCGTCATGGGCCAACTGGGTGATGGGCGGCGCATGGCTCTCGACGCACATATGGGACAGCTATCTGTTTAATAAAGACATCGAATTTTTACGCAACAACTATGGCGCGCTGAAAGGCGCAGCGGAATTCTGCCTCGACTGGCTCGTGGAGAAGAACGGCGAGCTCATCACTTCGCCGTCGACTTCGCCGGAAAACATATTCATAACGCCCGACGGATATCATGGCTCCACATTGTATGGAGGCACCGCCGACCTGGCAATGGTGAGACAGTGCCTGCTCGATACGCGCGAGGCTGCCAAGGCGCTGAATACGGACAAAGAACTTCAAAAACGCATCGACGAAACGCTGAAACGCCTGCATCCGTATAAGATAGGCGAAAAGGGGAACTTGCAGGAATGGTATTACGATTGGAACGACAGCGATCCGACTCATCGCCACCAATCGCATCTGTTCGGCTTATACCCAGGACGCCATATCACTACGACAAACAATCCGGAATTGGCCAAGGCTGCAGCAAAAACCCTGGAAATAAAAGGCGACAACACTACGGGCTGGAGCACCGGCTGGAGAGTGAACCTCTATGCACGTCTGGGCGATGCGACAAATGCCTATCACATCTATCAGAAATTACTGCGCTACATCAGCCCCGACGGATACTCGGGTCCCGACGCCCGACGCGGCGGAGGAACTTACCCCAATCTGCTCGACGCACATTCTCCATTCCAAATCGACGGAAATTTCGGGGGCACGGCCGGTGTGGCAGAAATGCTGATACAGTCGACGCCAACAAGCATATCGCTCCTCCCTGCCCTCCCTGCCCAGTGGGCCAATGGCTCAGTGTCGGGACTTAAAGCCCGAGGCAACGTGGTGGTGGACATGGCGTGGGCTGACGGTAAAGTGACCAGCCTCAAACTTACGGCTCCGAATGGGGCCCAAACCACCGTGAATGTGAACGGCAAAAACAAGAAGGTGAACATTCCGGCCGGGAAAACCATAACCGTGAACGTGTGATGCATTATTTCATATCAGCAGGAGAAGCTTCAGGCGATCTGCACGCGGCCGAACTGATAAGGGCCCTGTCGGAAAAGGATGAAGAGGCGACGTTTTCGTTTCTCGGAGGCGACCTTATGGCCACGGCATCAAAGACGGCTCCGAAGATTCACTACCGGCAGATGGCGTATATGGGCTTCAGCGAGGTAATCAGGCATCTGCCCCAGGTGCTCGGCAATCTGAAGCATGCATCGACAGAATTAATAACGTCAAATGCCGATGCGCTAATACTCATCGACTATCCAAGCTTCAATCTGCGATTGGCAAAAACGGCTGCCGAACACAATATACCGATATATTATTATATCCCGCCAAAAGTATGGGCGTGGAAAGAGCATCGAGTAAAAACGATGAGGAAGCTCATCAGGAAAGTGTTCGGGATATTTCCATTCGAGCCTGAATTTTACGCAAGGTACGGTATGGAGGTGGAGTATGTGGGGAATCCGTCGGTTGAGGAAATTGACCGTAAGCTATTTGAAATGCCTTCATGCGACGAATTTCTGTCGAAGCATTACTTGCCGAAGGACAGGCCAATACTCGCATTGGTGCCCGGAAGCCGAAACGGCGAAATACGCTGCAATCTGCCCATCATGCAGGAGGTGGCGGCCAAATTTCCGGAAATGCAGGCGGTGATAGCAGCAGCTCCGGGAATAGACTTAGATTCATACCGCAGATATTCCGATGCCCCGATCGTCAGCGACGCCACGCTGAGTATAATGAAATACGCAGATGCAGCCCTGGTGACATCGGGAACGGCGACTCTCGAATGTGCGCTTGCGGGTACTCCGCAAGTGGTATGTTACAGGGCAAACGGCTCGCGACTGTCGTATAACATTATGAAGAGCATACTTAAAATACGCTTCGTATCGCTACCCAACCTGATAGCAGACCGTGAGGTGATTCCGGAAATGCTCGTACACCAATGCACTCCCGAAGCCGTAGGCGAAAAGCTTGCCAACATACTACCTGGCGGAAGCGGGCGTGAAAATCAGCTGAAAGGGTATGAACTGATACGCGAACGGCTTGGCAAACGCAAAGCGGCCGAAACCACGGCCCGAATGATTGTAGACGATTTGCGCCAGACAGCAGCTACCGATAACGACATAGCAATATCAAATTAAAAACTATGATTATTGACGACATAACATTACCGGAATTGCCATCGGATAGACCGATTGGCGTATTATTCGTCTGTCTGGGAAATATATGCCGTAGTCCGGCGGCCGAGGGCATAATGATTGACGCATTGAACCGACGTGGAGAATCCGACGAATTTATGATTGATTCGGCCGGCACAGGCAACTATCATATCGGAGAACTCCCTGATAGACGTATGCGCGTACATGCCCGCGAACGCGGCATAGAACTGACCCATCACTGCCGACAAGTGAGGACGTCGGATTTCCGCGATTTCGATTTAATAATACCGATGGACGCATCGAATTATTCGAATCTGCGCCGAATGGCTCCGGATGCCGAATCGGAATCGAAAATTGTGCCAATGGCTGATTTTTTCTCGCCCGGAACGCGCTATGACTACGTGCCCGACCCCTATTATGAAGGCTCGGAAGGATTTGAACTCGTTCTGGATTTGCTCGAAGACGCGACCTGTAATCTGATAGACACCATTACCGCCAAGATATAGCTACTCTTTACGACATAGCACATCGTCGACATAAAAGCCCGTGACCATTACAGAAAAAAGTCACGGGCTTTTACATCTTTTTTAAAGAACAGCAGTCTTATTAATGTAACCCGATTGAAAAAGATGGCGACACAGCAACAAATCATCAAAACCCTTGACAGTGAAAGGCCGAGGCTTTTCCAATATGCAAGTTATCGTCTGCACAGCATTGAGGATGTGGAGGATGCGATACAAAATCTATATGTGAAATGCCTGTCGGCTCCACAAAGATTTGACAACATAGAGAATTTACGCGCCTATCTGTTCCGCACACTTTGCAACGATTGCAACACATTGCTTAAAAGCTCATCGAAAAATGCAGTGTCGCACATCGATTCATTTGCCGAAATAACGATAGAAGAGCTGCAGCCTGAAAACTTCGATGAAGAATTTACGCTAATTAACAAGCTTCTGACACTCATACCCAGAGAACAATCGGAAGTGATAAGGCTCAGGATACACAGCGGACTGTCGTTTCAGGAAATCGCAGACGTAATGGAGTGTCCACTCCCTACGGCAAAGGCCCGATTCAGATATGGAATCGAGAAACTGCGTGACGGACTTAAAAAAGAAAACTTACTCTAAACCCATAGAACGATGATGCAAAACGAAAAAAAACAGACACCTCAATCTGACTACGAAAAGGTAGTGTCAATGTTAACTCCCAAACATCCGAGGATGCCGGCCAAATTAAAGCTAAGGCATAAATATGCACGGATATGGACCATAGGCAGCATCGCGGCAATGCTGACGATAGTGTGTACGGTTGCCCTGAAATCTGTGTCGACAGCAAATGCATCAACCATTCCGGCTTCGGAGATTGTGATGGATGCACTCAATTCGGGCCTGAAATCTGAAAACTTCAAAATCGACTTCAAACTTCGAGGCAAACAGTCGGACGAAGATGTGATATACGCTCCGTCGCCTGAAGGCCAGATGGTGAATGGAACGCTGTACATCCTATATAAAGACGGAAAAGCGATGAACCGACTTGACTGGCACGACACGGACAAGAACTCTATCATCTTTGACGGCACAACATACGTACACACCAAAAACGGAGCCGAAATCCGAAGGCATCCATCGAAAGATGATTTTGAACTTGGAAACCTTATGAATCTCAAGTCCTTAGGTCAGATTACCGACAATGAGATTAGTGAAGAGAAGGATCTGATAGTGGTGAATCACAGAAAGAAGAATAGCCCGATAGTGTTCAACGGAGTGTTCTCGCGCAAAGACAAGCGTCTGGTAAAAGCTTCTGTAATATACAAGATGAGTGGAGGCCAGCCCGTGATGCTTATGGAGACGACATCGATTGAATTTGACGCAAATGTTCCGGTGAACCTGTTTGACATAATTAAAAGTTCAGTATTATTAGAGAACTGAAGCCCCAATAATAAAAGTAAACACTATTTGCTACCATTTTGGCTTTAAGAATTTAGGCGTATGCAACTAAATAAAATAAATTACGTTTCAACTATATCTACTATTGTCATTTGCTTCGCATCAACGATTGTAAATGCTCGGATTCAGAAAAATATAATTGAACCGAGAAATGAAAACATATTGTCAGCAATTGATACTTTAGGCGTAAAATCACGAAGCATTCAGAAGTCATTGTCTCCATACGACAAGAATACCATTGGGAGAGCATTAAACCCAATGATGCCAGACCGAAGGAATGTCTCTAATTTTAAGGTAATAGACTATGGACTATTAAGTATCACATACGCATTTAATGCGGAGAATATTTCCAATTCTGAAACATACGACGATATGCAACTTTTGGAAATCGGAGAGAAATATGTAAAATATTATAGTGCGTTTGTTTATGAGGCAGACTCCACTGCAACAGCAGAAATGAGGGAAGTTAATAAGACGTATAACATAAATTTTAATCTAGATGACGGCGGCGTGGCAATGTCAATAAACGGTAAACATCAAGGATGGTCGAGATATCTATTTTCTGAGTTTTTTAAAGATTTATCGACAAACAAAATAACTGAATATTGTCGAATGCCAGGAGAGCTGAAAAACTATGACAGTTATTATTCTGAGCCTATCCCCTTTCAGGCTTGGCAGATAGAAGATGATGCGACGGAAATAGCCGGTTACTTATGTCAAAAAGCCATATGTAGTTTTAGGGGACGAAACTATACCGCATGGTTCGCTTCTGACATACCTTTAAGTTACGGCCCGTGGAAATTTGGGGGTCTACCAGGACTAATCCTTAAAGTATATGACGATAAAAAGGAATATTGCTTTGAGTGTGTAGGAGTTGCTCAACATAAATTTCCAATAATTATTCTGGATAGCTATAATTCATACCGAAAAACCGATAGGATTAGCCTTGACAAATCCATAAGACGAATATGTGAGAATTATTATCAGATAACTGGTATGACAAATGTTATAAATAATAGTTTATGTAAATATAATCCTATGGAGTTAGAATAGAATTTTGAAAGAAGAATTAGTATGATAAAACAGTTGATATGTACATTAATCCTGATAGCAATTGATACATCCTTACTATATTCGCAGACGGTTATAACGGGGTCGATTAAAAATAAAGATGGGGAGGCTACCGCAAATGTAATAGTAACGATACAAAATGCAAGTACGGGAACGATAGCGGGAGGTACGTCAACCGATAATACCGGAAAATACCGTATTATATTTAACCAAGCAGCTGATTCTATTCTTGTCACGGTCCGTGGAATGACGATTGAAAAGGCAATGCGCATATTGCCAAACAGGTCTGCAATTGTTGATTTCGTTGTAGAAATGAAAGCAGTCCAGCTAAAAGAGGTTAGTGTCAAGGCCAATTACATAAATCGCAGAAGTGACACATTATCGTATGCAGTAGACGCATTTAAAGAACAAAACGACCGTTCCATCGAAGACATTCTGAAAAAAATGCCAGGTATTGACATCTCATCATCAGGAAAAATTTCATATAACGGTAAAGCCATCAGTAAATTTTATATTGAAGACCTCGATATGCTGGATGGACGTTACAACATGGCCACCAGAAACATAGCAGCTGAGGATGTTGCATCAGTACAAGTGTACGAAAATCATAAGACAATCAAAGCTGAGAATACATTTTCAGACCAGGTGGCTATAAACTTAAAACTGAAAAATGGGGCAAAGGGCGCATTGGCTACGCAAATGTTGGCCGGGTTGGGATATAAGCCAACGTTGTGGAATGCCGAAATTACAGCTATGCGTTTTTCATATAACCGGCAGAATATTTCTTTTTACAAAGGAAACAATAGCGGTCATACGGCGGACGAGGAACTTCTGAGGCATTATGATAGCGGTGCGCCGATTTTCAATACAGGAGACTTACTGTCTCTCCCTCAACCAGACATTCCTGACCTCGATAAAAAACGTTATTTAGATAATACATCAAATAGCGTGTCGGTGAACCAGCTTGTAAAAGTAAATGATATGGATCTGACAGCAAATATCAACTTCTACAATGATAAGTTAAATGCGGAGGGGAGTTCTATTCTCACACAGTATCTGCCAGATTCCGAGGTTCCATTGATTATTGAGGAAATCACTGATAACACTTCCAAAGATAATAATCTGAACGTGACATTGTGCATTCAGAAAAATAAGGAATTAGAATATTTTTGCAATAAACTGGACATCATAAATTCCTGGCGTATAGGCTTATCAAATCTCGAAATGGCAGATAATAAACAGATGAGAAATAATCTTGTTCATCAGTATATTGAAAATCCTTATTTCACCATAACCAATAAGTTGAGTATAATGAAGCGCATCAACAGTCATCTGTTTCGTATTCATTTTGACGTATCATATAAGGATAGTCCGAACGAGCTCCGCATAACTCCAGCTTTCTATTTCAGTCCAGACTCGTTGGAAATGCTCAACCAGCAAGTAGGCCAAAAAATAGTCAATAGCCATATTCACACCTCATACGGTCTGACTTTAGGCCAGTTCAATTTGAACTATACTCCTAAATTAAGTATGAATCTTCATAAACTTAATTCTGAATTGACCGCAATCGACAAATGCAACAATTTAATTCCAGCAGACGATAGAGTAAGAAATAATTTGTGGTATGATAGTTATCAAATCGGCATTGACCAAGACTACACATATCGGCAACTAAATAAATTTAGAATCAGACTTTCCATTCCAACTTATGTCTCAATCATTCAGAATAATAATCATTTAACCGATAATTCTTCTATTTATAAAAAATTGACAGTTAATCCTTCATTAATGTCAGACTATTGTATTTCGTCAGAGTTTAAGATTATCACAAATGGATATTACAATCAGTCATATGGCAATATTCATGACGCATACAAAGGATATATCCTTCAATCGTACCGCAACTTACTTCAGAACACTAACGAAGGGTTACTTGATAACAGTGTATATGGGGGACGTGTAGGTGTGGAATACAACGATGCCATCAGGATGATATTTATGAATGCGGGAGGCTCCTATCAGTATAGCAAAAAAAATTTGTCCTATGGCTACAATTACTATGGCTTAGTAGGCACAAAGACTATTTTGGAACGGCCCACTAACTCTGATAGCTATAATCTCCATGCCTCATTAAGCAAAGCATTTAAATTCTGTGGCACGAAAGTTGAGGCAACAGTGGGGTTTAACGGCGTCAATAGCAACCTGTTGCTACAAAACATCATACAACAATTCCGTACTAAAAGCTATTTTAATGGTCTTACTGTTAGAACTACTCCATCGCGTCTGTTTAATCTGTCGTATTCTTTTGCCTGGATTAAAAGTAGTCAGTGGGCAGAGCGTGGAGAGAAGCTGAGGCCTATACAGAGCCTCGCAAATAATGTCAAAATGTGGATTTTTCCAACTGATAAGGTCAGCATAAATCTGAATCTTGACCATCAGTGCTTTGATCTTATTGATAACCCAAACATGTTTTTTACGGATGCCATCATCCGTTATAGCAGTAACGCCGTTGTGTTGGATTTGGAATGCAACAATATGTTTAATACCAAACAATATATTTCTACCATTAATTCCAGCATGGGCACATATATAAACAGCTATCAGTTGCGTCATCGCAACGTAATGTTAAAGGCCAGTTTCAAGTTGAGAAGAAAATGAGCGATATGGTCTACATTTTTTGACCATATCGCCCATTATGTTTTTGAATCAATGTGTATCAGAATTCGAATTTCTCCAATTTCAGACCGCTTTTGGTCATAGCCTCGATTTTGGGCACAAGCTGAGTGAAATGAGGAGCTTCGCTATGATTTTTCAGTGACATTTCGTCGGCCCACGTTTCGCAAAACATCATAACCTGGGGGCGCGTAGCACTATGAAACAAATCGTATGACACGCAACCATGGTCGGCACGCGACTTATTTACCAATTCGGTGGCGACAGCAATGACTGAATCGGGCGAAACGCCGTCCTTTAATTCGAAAAAAGCATTTAATCTTATCATAATTATCGGTTTTATAGGGGGAATTACAACCTGAACGGAATGGTCAACGTGTAATATACGGCTACGGCCTCGCCGTCGACTTTTCCTGGCTGCCAGCGCGGCATCTTGCCTATCACTCTCACCGCCTCTTCGTTGAGACTTTCATCTACGCCACGGAGCACTTCGACGTTGATGATGGTGCCATTTGGAAGTATTATGAATCCGCAAAGCACACGATCTTCAACTTTGTCGTTATATGCTTTGGCCGGATAATGGCGCTCTTTGTTGATGAAACCGGTCATAGCGCATTCGCCACCCGGAAACGACGGACACTCATCGACCGAATCGTAGGTGTAGGCTTCGAGAGTGACGGTTTTACCGCCTGATTCCATCTGATAAGTGACAGTGCGGCGTTGCTGGGCCTGAGCCATAAAAGCAACCGCCAAAAATAGAATGGCAACTAAGTGCCGGCAATATTTATCAAGCATAATAGCTTCTTTTCGCATCAAACAATTTAGACTAAAACTATATTTCACAGAGCAAAAGTAAGATGATAGTTCTGAATTATCAAAACAACCACGCTAATTTTGAGAATGATTATTATTGTTTTATCTTTGTTGACAATTTTAAGCGAAATGATGAAAAAATCTTTAATCATACAATACGGCAATTCGGCGATGCGTTATATAGACCATCGTATGAATATGGCTAAAAAGATCTTATCGCTCATTTTCGTTCTGCCTGCCATAGGATTAACCGCTATGGGACAAGACGGCAACACGTCATATGGCTTCCTGGACATCACGTCGTCGACCACCGTGTACGGTCTGGGAGGCGTAAATATAAGCACCGTAATCGACGAGCTCAACATAATCGACCAAAATCCGGCATTGCTCGGTCCGGAGTTCGGCCGACAAGCATCGGCCAGCTATATGCGCTATCTCGGCGATTCGAACTTTGCAGGCGCGCGATTCGGCATGCCTCTGAGCGGACGGAGCGCAATGAGCTTCGGCATCCATTATTTCGGTTACGGCGAGATGACCGAGGCCGATGCGTCGGGAAGCATTCTCGGCACATTTTCGCCTAAGGACGTTACGTTCAGCGGAGTCTTTTCACATGACATCACCGACCGCCTCCGCGGAGGCATAACGATGAAGGGCGCATACAGCGCATACGCCGAATTTTCGGCATTTGCCTTGGCCACAGATTTGGGAGTCAACTATTTCGACCCAGAGCGCGACCTGTCGCTGTCGGCCGTAGTGACCAACCTCGGCGGCCAGCTAAAGCGATTTGACGAGGCCTACCACCGATTGCCAATAGACTTGCGTCTGGGTTGGACACAGTCATTCGAAGGACTGCCAATCAGATTTTCGATAACGGCATGGAATCTGACGAAATGGCATCTGCCCTACTATGACACGACCGATGGCAGCACTGACAGCATGATTGAAATAAAGGAGTCGTTCTCGTCAAATCTGTTCAGACACCTGATTTTCGCGGCCGACCTTGTGCCATCGGATAAATTCCACATAGGAATCGGCTATAATTACAAATCGCGTACAGATATGAGAAGATATTCGCGCGACTTACTTTCGGGATTCTCAGTTGGAGGAGCCATAAAAGTGAGGACATTCGGGATAGGCGTGGCGCTCGCACGCCCACATACCGGGGCCACCACACTGATGTTCAACGTATCAACCAATATCAACGAATTATAAATTTAACTGCAATCATGACAGCAAAAATATCCAACCCCATCACAATCGCAATAGACGGCTATTCATCGTCGGGCAAAAGCAGCATGGCACGCAGGCTTGCGCGCACAATAGGTTACAGATACATTGATTCGGGTGCAATGTACCGCGCCGTGACGCTGTATGCAATGACACATAGCATGGTAACCGACGAGGGATTGGATGTGACGGCCCTCACAGCCGCCCTCCCAGCGATAAACATTGACTTTGCCGTGGATGGCGAAAGCCAGTTCACACTGCTCAACGGCGAAAACGTGGAGAATGAGATACGATCGATGGCGGTGTCAAACAATGTCTCGCCGGTTGCCGCCATTCCGGCTGTAAGACACGCGCTGGTGTCAATGCAGCAGTCGTTCGGAGTCGACAAGGGAATTGTGATGGACGGCCGCGACATAGGCACGACGGTGTTTCCCAATGCCGAAATGAAGATATTCGTAACAGCATCGCCTGAAACACGCGCGCAACGGCGATATCTTGAATTGCAAGAGAAGGGCGTGGCGACAACCTATGAACAGGTGCTTGAAAACGTGGTGAGCCGCGACCACATCGACGAAACCAGAGCCGAAAGCCCGCTTCGCAAAGCTCCCGATGCAATCGTGCTCGACAATTCGACAATGACCATAGATGAGCAGAACCAATGGCTGCTCAACACGTTCAAGGCTATCACAGGGCGCACATCGATATGAAAAATCGCCACCGCATAATAGAAATAGACGCCGATTCGGGGTTTTGCTTCGGCGTGGTGACGGCAATACGCAAGGCTGAAGAGGTGCTTGAGAAGTCGCCTGTGCTTTACTGCCTGGGCGACATAGTGCATAACAGCGACGAAGTGGAACGCCTCAGAGCCAAGGGGCTTAAGACTATCACTCATGAGGAAATGTCGCAACTGCACGACGTGAAGGTGTTGCTTCGAGCCCATGGCGAGCCACCGTCGACATACGATATGGCCCGAAAAAACAACATTGAAATAATCGATGCCACATGCCCCGTAGTGCTGCAACTGCAACGCCGGATAAAAAGCGCCTTCGAATCCGACAATGGACCGACACAGATAGTGATATACGGCAAATCGGGACACGCTGAGGTGAACGGATTAGTGGGACAGACGCAAGGTACGGCAAAAGTGGTGGAAGACATTGACGGCCTAAACAGCATCGATTTCAACCGCGACATAACGCTCTATTCACAGACCACCAAATCGCCCGAAGGACTGCGGCATATGGTGACTGAGATAGAAAGCCGCAAAAGCGAGCACACGCGCTTCGAACATTACGACACGATATGCCGCCAGGTTTCGTCGAGAGTCGACAAGCTGCGCAAATTTGCCCAGGCCCATGACGTTGTGGTGTTCGTGAGCGGCGCAAAAAGCAGCAACGGACGGGTGCTATTCAACGAATGCCACACAGTAAATCCAAATACATATCTGATATCCAACAAGCTTGAACTTAAGCCGGAATGGTTTGCCGAAGCAGAATCGATAGGAATATGCGGAGCCACGTCGACTCCACGATGGATTATGGAGGAAGTGAAGGATGAAATAATGCGCCATACCGAAGAGTGAAATGGATAATTTTGTTGCCATAGACGTGGAAACGGCTAATAATCATCCGTCGAGCATCTGCGCAATCGGAGCCGTAAAAGTGGTTGACGGATATATAGTCGACCGCTTTTATGAACTAGTGCGGCCCGAACCTGATTTCTATTTCAGGTATTTCACCGAAAATATCCACGGCATCGGCCCTAAAGACACCGACTCGGCCAGAAATTTTGCCGACGTATGGGCCGATTTGGCTTTAATCATAGGCACGCTACCTTTAGTGGCGCACAACAAGCGATTTGACGAAAGATGCATAAAGGAGGCTTTCAAAACGTATGGTATGGACTATCCCGACTATGACTTCTATTGCACACTCGAAAAGGCACGCCGAACCATACCGCGCCAACTCTGCGGGTCGTTCTCATTGCCGTGCTTAGCAGAATTTCTCGGCATCCCGTTCTATAACCACCACAATGCACTGGCCGATGCCGAGGCTTGCGCAAAAATAGCGATGACACTGCTCTGACGGCCTACGGCAATGGCATATGACGCCGTAATATGCCGTTAATTTGTTAATTATAACATAGAAGTGCTAAAACGAAGCGATGATTTGATTGATTATAGCTATCTTTGCAAAATTAAAATGCACAGGTGCGCGACTGAACGTCACAGCACGCACCCATAAATCACTTCGGACATGAACATCAACAAACTAAACAATATCTCGCCCAAGACACAGCGAAACATCATCATAGCACTATGGGGGCTTTTTGCCGCCGGAGTGGTGGGATGCTTCATCTTTTTCATTTTGGCCTATAACGGGCTGATAGGCTATGTACCACCAATCGAAGAGCTGAAAAATCCGCAGGACAGATTTGCGTCGGTGCTTTATTCGGCGGACGGACATGAACTTGGACGCTATTTCAGAAAGACGGGCAACCGCGTATATGCCGATTTTGACGAGATTTCCGAAAACGTGATAAATGCGCTCATCGCCACGGAGGACTCGCGGTTTGAGAGCCATTCGGGAATTGACGTGCGCGCCCTTATGCGCGTGGCATTCAAGACCGTGCTTCTGATGCAGAAGAACGCAGGCGGTGGCTCGACCATCACCCAGCAGCTTGCCAAGCAATTGTATTCGCCCGAGTCGGACGGTTTGCTCGACCGCATAGTGCAAAAACCGATAGAGTGGATGATTGCCGTGAAACTCGAGCGATTCTACTCAAAGGACGAGATAATAAAGATGTATCTCAACCAATTCGACTTTCTCTACAATGCCGTCGGCATACAATCGGCCGCCTACGTTTATTTCGGGAAAAAGCCAGTAGACCTCACAATCGAGGAGGCTGCCACACTGGTTGGGATGGTGAAGAATCCATCGGTATACAATCCTGTGCGGCAGCCGGAGCGAACTCTGCAACGCAGAAATGTGGTGCTTGAGCAGATGTATAAGTCGGACATGATAAGCCGCGAGGAACTTGACTCGCTAAAGGAACTGCCATTGAAGCTCGACTTCCACCGCGTGGACCATAAGGATGGCCCGGCTCCATACTTCCGCGAAGAAATCAGGCGTATGCTCCGCGCCAAAAAGCCTGTTCTGAGCGATTATATGGCTTGGGAAAAGCAAAAATATGTCGACGACTCAATAGCATGGGAAAACAATCCGCTCTACGGGTGGGTGGAAAAGAACCCCAAACCTGACGGGTCGAAATACGACATATACGCCGACGGCCTTAAGATATACACGACAATCGATTCGCGCATGCAACGCTACGCCGAGGAAGCCGTGACCGGGCATATGAAATCGACTTTGCAACCGCAATTTTTCAGAGAGAAGCGAGGTACGAAGTATGCTCCTTACACAACAAACCGCACTGAAATATCGGAATCGCAGATAAAAAACCTGATAAACCACGCCATAACGCAAACCGACCGGTACCGGACAATGAAAAAGGCGGGCTTTTCAGACGAGCAAATTAAAAAGGAATTCAACACACCACGCGAAATGAAGGTGTTTTCATACAACGGCGACGTCGACACGGTTATGACACCGCTTGATTCGGTGTTGTACAACAAACATTTCCTGCGCGCAGGCTTTATGGCAATGGATCCGCTGACGGGCCACGTGAAGGCTTATGTCGGTGGGCCGGACTTCCATCATTTCCAATACGACATGGTGTCGACCGGACGCCGTCAGATAGGCTCGACCGTTAAGCCGTTCCTATACACTTATGCAATGGAAGAGGGCTACACTCCGTGCGACGAATTCCTGAATGCCCAGCCTGTATTGTACGACGAAAACGGTCGTGAATGGATTCCTCGAAATTCAGGTAGCGCCAGAGTGGGCGAGATGGTGGATTTGAGATGGGCACTCACTAACTCTAACAACTGGATTTCGGCCCGACTAATCAGCCAGCTCTCACCATCGTCGTTGGTGCGCACAATGCACAATTTCGGCATAACCTCACATCTTGACCCGGTGATGTCTCTGTGCCTTGGGCCTGCCGACGTTTCAGTAAAGGAGATGGTGACTGCTTACAGCGCATTTGCCAATAACGGCATGCGCGTCGACCCATTGTTTGTGACGGCCATCGCTGATGCAAATGGCAACGTCATTTCGGAATTTACGGCCAAGCACACAGAGGTGATAAGCGAGGAGGCCTATTACAAGATATTGTCGATGCTACTCAATGTGGTAGATGGCGGAACGGGCAACCGTGTTCGCCGGCCTCCATATAACATCACGGCCCAGATGGGAGGCAAAACAGGTACGACCAACTCCAATTCCGACGGATGGTTCATGGGCTTCACGCCTCAGTTGGTTGCCGGCACCTGGGTTGGCGGCGAAGAACGCTATATCCATTTCAACGGCATGGCCAACGGTCAAGGTGCTGCAATGGCACTGCCCATATATGGCCGATTTATGAGCAAGGTTTATGCCGACAAGTCGCTCCCCTACTCGCAATCGGCACGATTCAAATTCCCGGAAAACATAAACCTCTGCGAAAAGGAATTCACAAACGACCTCGCACCTGACAACTCAATAGAAGAAGCATCAATCGAAGGAGTGTTCGATTGATGCTTCCACATATTTTTTACTAATTACAAATATGACGAGTGGGCGCTCCGTCTATTTCATATCAAGATACTCCACTTTGTCCATATCGCCATAATCGAGGTTTTCACCTCCCATACCCCAGATGAACATATAGTTGCTCGTTCCGGCTGCGGCATGTATCGACCATTCGGGCGACATTACGGCTTGTTCGTTGTGAAGCCATATAAGGCGGTTTTCCTGAGGCTGCCCCATAAGATGGCAGATGGCGTTTCCTTCGGGAACGTTGAAATAGTAGTAGGCTTCAACTCGGCGGTCATGCGTATGGGCCGGCATAGTGTTCCAAACGCTTCCTGGCTTAAGCACCGTAAGGCCCATCTGCAACTGGCACGGCCCCTCTGTGAGGACACTTTCGACAATCAGACGATTCACGACGCGGTCGTTGCTCTCCTGCATCGATCCGGCAGCAAACGAATCGGATTTCAATGTGCCCTTGCGGCCGTCAATCGACACCACTTGCGTCTTATATTCCTTATGTGCCGGAGCCGAATTGATGTAGAACTTAGCCGGATTTGCGGCATCCTTGCTGCGGAATGTAACCGATTTATGGCCACGCCCCACATATATAGCATCGGAGAAGTGGAGTTCGTAGTCCTTCCCGTCGACACTTACAATGCCGTCGCCCCCGGTGTTTATCACTCCAAGTTCGCGGCGTTGGAGGAAGTATTCGGCTTTCAGCGGCTCGATAGTTTCGAGCTGCATAGTCTTTTTCACGGGCACTACTCCACCGAAAATCAGCCGATCATAGAGTGAATAAGTGAAATTGAATTCATCGGCCTTCATTACCACCGGCATCATAAAATGCTCCCTAAGTTGCGAGGTGTCATATCTCTTCACGTCGTCGGGATGACAAGCGCGAATAATCGAATAGTTGGTCTGAGCCATTGCACCTCCACATAGCAATGCACTGCCACAAAGTGCCAATAAGAATTTTTTCATAATAGTCTATTTTTTAAATTTCAATATGCAATCCAGTGCTTCGCGACATTTATCGGTTATCCACTTCCAATCGGCTTTCTCAATACACTGGGCCGGAAACAGTTTCGAGCCCATTCCGACACAGAATGCACCGGCTCCAAACCAACCGGCGAGATTGTCGGCCGTTGGCTCAACGCCACCGGTGACCATAATTTTCGACCAGGGCATAGGTGCGAGCAGACCTTTGACGAATTTAGTGCCGAGGACGTCGCCGGGAAACACCTTGCATACGTCGCATCCTGCCTCCTGTGCATCACCGACTTCAGACACCGAGCCACAACCCGGAATATAGGGAACCCCGCGACGATTGCATACGCGGGCCACTTCGACATTGAAAAGCGGCCCCACTACGAAGCAGGCTCCGAGCTGCATATACAATGCCGCCGTAGCAGGTTCGACAACTGAACCGACCCCCAATGCCATGCCGGGACATTCAGTAGCCGCATACTTCATCAGTGCGGAGAATACTTCATGGGCGAAATCGCCACGATTAGTAAATTCGAATGCCCTCACGCCACCGTCATAACACGCTTTAAGTACGTTTTTAGCCACTTCGATGTCACGGTGATAGAACACCGGTACCATAGGGGCCTCACTCATCTTGGCCATAACGGCCATTTTGTCATATCGTGCCATAATAATGTTTTCTCAAAAATTACACCTATCGTTGAACTCGACCATTCGCACTTCCGCCCACCAACGCTTCGACTTCTTCGATGCTGACAAGATTGAAATCGCCAGGAATGGTTTGCTTAAGAGCTGATGCCGCTACGGCAAACTCCAATGCTTCAGACTGAGTGGACATAGTGAGCAGGCCGTGGATCATACCACCTGAAAATGCATCGCCTCCACCCACTCGATCAATTATCGGATTTATGTCGTAGCGTTTCGATTCGTA
This sequence comes from uncultured Bacteroides sp., assembly GCA_964600585.1. Classification (GTDB taxonomy): domain Bacteria; phylum Bacteroidota; class Bacteroidia; order Bacteroidales; family Muribaculaceae; genus Paramuribaculum. The sequence goes on along the minus strand of CAZRJT010000022.1, from coordinate 437 downwards.
AAATTCTTTTCCGTCGTAAATCATCGCTTTCCAACCATTGTGAGTCGCGGAATAGGATTCGCGCAATGTCGACACCACGTATTTGAACCCGAATGTTTCAGCCATACTCTTAAATATGCCTTTATATCCTGCGGCATCAGTGGTGCCTTTTTCCACGTCGGCATCGGGCTTAAATCCCAAGCAAAGTTCGGCATCCTCTTCGTTTCCGATGCAAACATCGACATATTGCATCAGGGGACGCATTACAGACTGAGCCTTCTCCTTTGTCCATAATTTTTTACGGAAGTTGAGGTCTACGGACACTGTAACACCGTGACGTTTTGCAGCCTCGCAAGCGAGCCGGGTGATGACTGCCGCCTTATCACTTATTGCGGGCGTGATGCCGCTCCAGTGAAACCAATCGGCACCCTCCATAATTTTGTCGAAATCAAAATCTT
>CAZRJT010000021.1:0-26834 GCA_964600585.1 uncultured Bacteroides sp. | reverse complement strand
CCGGCACATCCGCAGCCGGTCCCCCGAGTCCGATAGTACGGCAAATCCCCCATCCCATCAAAACACTAATGAATGCGGCAGCTGCCCTCGCGAGAGCTGAATCGTGAACTATCCGTCGTCCGAGTACTTCACTCCGCGGCGCGACAAGCCCGGTCAGCCAAAAAGGTAGCAAGAGTACATTGAAATCGTTGGTTTTCCCCCTGGCACATATTGCAGACATCGCGTTTTTGTGTACATGTTCAGGCTTTTCTCTTGAAATTATATGCTATATTCCGGCAATGCCGACAAAAATGGCTATCTTTGTGGAATATTATCAAATAATTTAAATCTATCATGAGAATATCACTTTTAGCCGGATTTATCACATTGATGCTGGTTTCCGCATGTAAATCTACGCCGCAAAAGGAAATAAAGATTCCTCAGAACGTTGCAAAGGAAAATGGTTTTGGTCAGCCTGATGGTCTGTTTGATATGGAACATAAGGCCGAATCGCCTAATCTTGTGCTGTTTTGGGATAAATCTTTTGGTGCCGATCCTACGCAGTATGATGACGAGAGCAAACGTTTCGACCCTCAGGCCATTTTGGAAGAAGGCGAGCGTTTTTATAACTATTATGTCGATACTCTGCATTTCGCCGACCGCGAAGGCTCCAAGTCTTCCGATTACAAGATGATAATATGGATGCATAACGATTCCGACGCCACCGCCTACGGCTGGGGCGACGAAGGCGTAGGCATGATGTGGTTCCGCCCGGTGCGTGCCAAGGCCTATCCCTATTGTACGCTGGCTCATGAAATGGGACATTCCTTCCAGTGCATTGTTGGCGAAGATGGCGGCCGAGGATTCCCCGGTAGCCCGATTGTTGAATACACTTCGCAGTGGATGCTCTGGCAGGTCTACCCCGACTGGACTGAATATGAGAAATATCATCTTGATGCCTATATGGATCTCACCCATCACTCTTTGTTCCATCCTGCCAACATGTACCATGCACCACAGTTTATGGAATATTGGTCTAATAAGCACGGACAGGACATCATTGCGCGTATGTGGCGCGAATCGCTTGATGGCGAAGACCCTGTGGCTACATATAAACGTCTTGTCGATTTAGACCAGAAGGCATTTAACGATGAAATATATGAAGCTGCGTCTCACTTCGTGGCTTGGGACATCCCTCGCGTAAAGGAAAATTGCCGCCCCTACGTCAATCAGCACAAATCGGCTCTCGAACCCGCTGCCGACGGATGGTATAAGGTCGTGGCCGACCGGATGCCGCAGAACTACGGGTATAATGCAATACGTATTGACGCTGCTCCCGGTGCCGAACTCTCTCTCGACTTCGAAGGTTTGGTTGGCAACGGCGATTACAATGTAGTGCGTCCCGACCTTGCCGGTTGGCGTTATGGTTTTGTGTCGGTTGATGAAAACGGCAATTCTACCTATGGCGATATGAATGTTGCGCAGAACGGACAAAACGACCCCGTGAGCTTCCGCGTTCCCGACGACGCTGCCTATGTTTGGCTCGTCGTGACTGGTGCTCCATCCGCCCATGAAGCTGAACTCCTGTCTCAGGAAGGCATGAACGCCCAATGGCCATATCGGTTCCATATTGTCAATGCCGCTCCTCATCAGTCAGTTATGGCCGATGCTCGTCATTGATTTGAATACCCTTGAAAAAATCTATAATCAATTATTGTGATGATGAAAAAGCTATGCTTGTCGATGTTGGGATTGGTTATGCTACCCGGCATTGCATGGGCCAAGGACTATCTTATATCCACGCCCAAAACCTCGTTGCTCATAACTGCCACTCCGGGCGAGAAGTCTAAGTTCCGCTACTATGGCAGCAATATTGCTCCGGCCGACATCCCCACTATTTATGATAGCGGTCTCGCTTTCGACAAGGAATCATATCCGGTGTTCGGATTGAATTGCCCCGGCGAAAAAGCTATGGCTGTCACTCACCCCGACGGCAATATGTCGCTCGACCTTGTGGTCGACACCGTGCTTCAGTATACCGACAACGAAGGCCGGATAACCGAAATTGTCATGAAAGACTTGGTATATCCCTTTGTGCTGCGTCAGTATTTCAAAGCCTATGACGACACCGACGTAATCACAACTTGGGTCGAAGTCGACAATAACAACAAGAAGCCCATAACCCTCTATCGCTACGCTTCGGCATTTATGCCAATAAGGCGTAACGACAACTGGCTCACTCATTTCCATGGGTTCTGGGGCGGTGAAAGCACTCAGGAGCAGGAGCGCCTCACCAATGGGCAGAAGGTTGTGGCCAACAACGATGGTCTCGTGAACACCGAAAGCGACAACCCTTCGTTTATGCTTTCTATCGACGGTGAGCCCACAGAGGAGTCCGGACAGGTAATCGGCGGTGTCCTCGCTTGGACCGGAAACTATCTCATAAAGATGGACGTCCATAACACCAAGTTCGATATGTCGGCCGGAATCCATGAGGGCAATTCTCATTATGTTCTCGACCCTAAGGCTACATTCCGAACTCCCGAATTTGCTATGACTTACAGCACCGAAGGTAAAGGCGGTGTGAGCCGCGCGTTCCATAAATGGGGGCGCAACTACAAGCTCCATAACGGTAACGTCGAGCATGACATACTTCTTAATAGCTGGGAAGGCGTTTACTTCAAAGTGAATCAGAAGGAAATGGACGAAATGATGAAGGCCTTCTCCGATATGGGCGGCGAACTTTTCGTGATGGACGATGGTTGGTTCGGAAACAAATATCCCCGAAACAACGGCAGCACGAGCCTTGGCGACTGGGAAGTATGTCGCGAAAAGCTCCCCGAAGGCATCGAAGGGCTGATCGAATCGGCTCGTAAGCATAACATCAAGTTCGGTATATGGATTGAGCCCGAAATGGCGAACACGCAGAGCGAAATTTTCGAAAATCATCCCGAATGGATTATGCGCATAAAGAATCGTCCGTTGTCCACCGGGCGTGGAGGCACTCAGATTGTGCTTGACCTGACAAATCCCGAAGTCCAGGACTTTGTGTTCGGAGTGGTTGACGGGTTGATGACTAAGCATCCCGAAATCGCATATATGAAGTGGGACGATAACTGCAGCATTCTCGACTATGGGTCGCAATATCTCCCGGCCGACAAACAGTCGAACCTATACATCGATTATCAGCTCGGGCTGAAGAAGGTGCTCGAACGCATACGTGCGAAATACCCTGACCTCGTAATGCAGGCTTGTGCCGGCGGTGGAGGTCGTGTGAACTACGGCATGCTCCCGTACTTCAACGAATTCTGGACAAGCGACAACACCGATGCTCTCCAGCGGATATATCTCCAGTGGGGCATTTCGAATTTCTATCCCGCTGTCGCCACCGCATCTCACGTAAGTGCCGACAAGAATCATCAGACCGGACGCACTGTCCCGCTGAAGTTCAGGTTCGATGTCGCTATGTCAGGACGTCTCGGTATGGAAATACAGCCTAAGGATATGAACGATGCCGACAAGGCTTTTGCCGCCCGAGCGATAAGTGCCTACAAGCACATCCGTCCTGTCGTGCAGTTCGGCGACCAGTATCGACTTATGTCGCCTTATGACAACAAGGGCGTCGCTGCGCTCATGTACGTCACTCCCGATAAGGATCGCGCCGTATTCTATGCTTACAAGATGACCCATCTCATAAATATGATGGTGCCCGTCGTTAAGATGAACGGTCTCAACCCTGACAAGATGTATCGTATAACAGACCTAACGCCGGCCGACGAAAAACGCCCTTGCGCTCTCGATGGAAAGGTGTTGAGCGGGAAAGTGCTTATGAATGAAGGCCTTCCTATGGCGTCGCTGCTTAATCGCGAATATTCCAGCCTCGCGCTCGAACTTAATGCTGTTGATTGATTATTTATTTTTACACGCTATGAATAAAATTAAACTTTTGTTGATGACCATTGTGTTGGCAATGTGTTCATCTGTGGCTGAGGCGGCCAAAAGCCCCGTAAGCCTCTCTTCGCCCGACGGCTCACTGTCGGCCGACATCTGGATTGAAGGTCAATTGGCTTATTCGTTGAAGCATAATGGCACTGTCCTGCTCGATAAAAGCCCTGTCGGATTGGTGATTGAAGGTCGCGTTATCGGTGAAAACGTTAAAAATCCCCGCGTATCGCGCCGCAACAATGTCCATGAAAACATTGAGTCGCCTCTATATCGCGTCAAGGCTTTTGATGTGGACTATAATGAAGTCGACATAAATCTCAAAAACGGATATGGCGTAACTTTCCGTGCCTATAACGATGGCGTCGCCTATCGTTTCTACACCACCGAGAAGGGCACCACCGTAATTGACAACGAAATTGTCGATATGAATTTCCCCGTTGATTACGACACCTATATGGCCTATTCGACGATGAAGCCCGGCACCGACCTCTACGCTATGGCTTTCCAGAATCTCTACACTGAGGCCAAGGTCTCTGAGGCGCTCACCGATAACATTGCTTTCCTTCCCATTACGATTGATTGTGGCGATGGCCTGAAGATGACCTTCCTCGAATCTGACCTCGAATCTTATCCCGGCATGTTCATCAAAGGCGATGGCAAGTCGACTTCGCTGCAGGGGACGTTTGCAAAATACCCCACCAAGATGAAGATGACGAATGGACGTGCTATGACAAAAGTGGCCGAACGCGCTCCGTACATTGCCAAGTCCACCGGTGCTCGCACATATCCCTGGCGTATATGGGCTGTCACTACCGACGACACTCAGATGCCGCTTAATAACCTGGTGTATGCGTTGGCATCGCCCAACCGCATCGGCGATACTTCTTGGATTAAGCCCGGTCGTGTGGCTTGGGACTGGTGGAACAATTGGGGAGTATATGGTGTCGATTTCGAATCGGGTATAAATATGGACACTTACAAGCATTACATCGACTTTGCTGCCGATAACGGTCTTGAATTCGTTGTGCTTGACGAAGGATGGTATGCCCCTGCTTCGGGCGACATGCTGACCGTGATTCCCGAACTCGATTTGCCCGAGCTTATCGCTTATGGTAAGAGCAAAGGCGTCGACTTGATTCTCTGGACGGTGTTCAACGTCCTCGACGACCAGCTTGAGGAGGCTTGTAAGAAATATTCAGACATGGGTATTGCAGGATTTAAGGTCGACTTCCTCGACCGCGACGACCAGACGGCCGTTGAAATGGCCTACCGCATCGCCGACGCTGCTGCCCGCCACAATCTTACGCTCGACTACCATGGCTTCTATAAGCCCACCGGTATAAACCGCACTTACCCCAATCTCATCAACTACGAATCAGTGTTCGGTATGGAAGAAGTGAAGTGGAGCACGGCCGAAAAGGATATGCCGAAATATGATGTTATTATGCCATATATCCGTATGATGGCAGGCCCCGTCGATTACACTCCCGGTGCTATGCGCAACGCAACCAAGAAGGACTTCAAGCCGGTTTACTACAATCCTATGAGCCAGGGCACGCGTTGCCATCAGCTGGCAGCCTACGTTGTTCACGATTCTCCGCTCACTATGTTGGCCGATAACCCCACCATCTACAAGCGCGAGCAGGAATGCACCGACTTCATAGCAAGCATTCCCAACTCCGGAATCGATGAAACCCGAGTGCTTCAAGGCAAGTTGGGCGAATCGATTGTCGTTGCCCGACGTGTTGGCGACAATTGGTATGTCGGAGGTATGACCGACTGGAATCCGCGCGACATCGATCTTGATTTCTCGTTCCTTGGCGACGGCCAGTATGAGGCTGTGATTTTCACGGATGGCGTGAACGCCGACAAACAGGCCGAGGACTACAAGAAAGAGGTCACTACCGTTAATGCTTCGCAAAGCAAAAAATTGCATCTGGCCCCTGGTGGCGGCTTTGCAATCACTTTGCACAAGAAGTGAAAAAATTTAGTAACTTTACGGGTCAAATGAGCCTGTAAAGTTGCTGAATATGCGTAACGCACTTGTAATTATATGCATAACCGTAATGGAGCTGGCTCTCGCATCGCCGTATGCGGGAGCCGGCTTGCCTATTGCCCCCACGCTTTACGAAGCATCGTTTACGGCCACCGGAGCGAGTGGCGACTTTGCGCCTTACTTCTTCGCTTCAAATACTTATGGGTCTATTTCGCAATCGTGGAATGGCTTGGTATCGGTTGCAGTCGGTCGGTCTATCGACCCAAGGGAGACTTTAAGCGTCGGATATGGTGCCGCATTGATGGCCGGATGTTCTTCGTCGGTCGATTATGGACGCTACGATGCGGCCAGTGAGAGTTGGCACACGCATTCTATTCATCCGTCCAATTTTTCTGTACGTGAGCTTTACGCCGAAATCAAATATCGTGGTATTTCCCTTTGTGGTGGTATGAAAGAGGGAGAATCCCGATTGCTTGACGGGAATTTGTCGAGTGGCGATTTGATATATGGTCAAAATGCCCGGCCCATCCCGGCCATTAAGGCTGGCTTTTTCGGATTTCAGGATATTCCATTCACTGATGGGTGGCTACAGATTGATGGAGAAGTGTCATACGGACGTTTTGTCGATGATGTATGGTGGCGAAAGCACTATAATTACTATAACTATCATTTGGCTTCCGATGTGTGGCTCGCATATAGGCGTGTCTACTTTCGCACTGATTCGCGGCGCAGATTGTCAGTCACTTTTGGAGCGCAGTGTGCCACTCAGTTTGGCGGCTCTACACTGGCATATTCAGGTGGGGCTTTGGTGTCGAGGATGCAGCGAGGTGCGTCAATAAGCGATTTCTTGAAAGCTTTTTTGCCAATTAGCAATGGTAGCGAAGACTTCAGGATTGGCAATACGTTGGGTTCATGGGATATGAAAGCTCTATATTCTTTTGGCAGCTCTAAAGTCGGTGCTTATTTCCAATGGCCATGGGAAGATGGTTCGGGTATGGCTAAACGCAATGGCTTCGATGGACTGTGGGGGCTTGAGGTCCGTATGTCGCCGTCTGCGGTGGTGTCGGGTGTCTTGGTGGAATATCTCGACCTTACCAATCAGAGCGGCCCTGTTCACTGGGCTCCCGGATACGTACCCGGAACGTCGCTTACAGATGAGGCTACCGGTGCCGATGATTATTACAACAATGCGGTTTATAACTCCTATGCTAACTACGGTATGATTATCGGGTCGCCTATGGTGATGTCGCCCATTTATAATACCGATGGCTATACGGCTGTAATCTTTAATCGGATGCGTGGATTTCACGTTGGCGTCGAAGGGCGTTTGAATGCTACTGTGTCATATCGGTCATTGTTCAATCATCGTAAAGCGTGGGGGAGTGGGTATGTGCCGCTTCTCGAACCGGTTGGCTCAACGTCGTTTATGCTGGAAACAATGTTTGATGTGAGGAGTTTTGATGGTTTGCGGTTTAAATGTGCCGTGTCTTTCGACCGAGGCGATATGCCCGGCAATTCGACGGGAATGCTGCTGTCGGTTGCATATAGTGGAAATTTAAATAGATTGCGTCGATGAAGTCCTTAAAAGCTATCATATTTACGCTGCTCGCCCATATGCTTTTTGTGTCGTGCACTACCAATGATGGCGATATAGGTTCGCTCTTTGGCTCATGGCGTGTCGAGCAAATCGTAGTGGACGGAAAACCCGACGCCGCGTATGTCGGAAATCTGGTGTGGAAGTTCCAGGGTGGCGTTTTGTTGATGCAGGAGGTGGAGGCCAATCATGAAATCGTTAATTACTGGAGTTCCTGGAGCCGTAAAGATGACCTGTTAATTGTGTCGACTTGGCATGTCGACTCGGGCGACACCGATCCATATGGCTTTCCGCAGGCTTTGCGTTTGCCTGTGCATGCGATTGTGGAATTCAGAGTCTTGAATGATGTAGGACGTCGGTTGACTTTGTCGTATGAATCCGAATCATCAGGCCCGATAATTTGTGAACTCGTAAAGCTTATATGATGAGAATATTACGTTGTTGTGTTAATAACTTCCGTTGCCTACAACATAAATTGACTTGCAAGTGTTACATAAATGTATTAATTTTAAAACAAAAAATTATTAATATGAAACAGATTTCAAAATTTTTAATCGCAATTGGCCTGCCGTTGGCAGCTATGATGTCTGCTTGCGGCCCATCGCACATTTATCCCGGATCTGATGGTAGTGGTTCGAGTGATCAGCCGGAATACGGCTCATCGCCCGGTATGACAAAAGATTTGAAATATAATACCGATGGCGTTTGGGATCAATGCTTCAAAGTCGATCCGCCGGCTTCGTTGACGTTGTTCAACGTAATGTTTTCGCACTATGCCTATAAAACCGATGATGGCGTAGAATGGGAAGGCTTCACTCCATCGAATAGTGATGAGGTGATTGAATCCAAAAAGAACCTTTGGGGTAACCCTACCGGACATGGCGTTGTCAGCACTCCGTTTATGGTCGCAAAGTGGAATCCTAATGAATCGCTTGATGAGGTCCCTAATTCACCTTCGTGTGCTATTCGACTCTCTACGGGCATAAATTTCAATCCGTTCTGTGTTTATGTAACTAATTCGTGCGCCACATTGGGTGCCGTGCTGTATGGCGATGAAAATGGTCTGGAGCCGTTCAAAAGTTCTGACTATCTGACGTTGTTGGTTAACATTGTCAGGGACGGTAAGAAAGTTGCCACAATCGAACAACCCCTGGTGAAAGCCGGAACTTCGCCGCTCGGCAATTGGATAGCTATTGATTTGAGAGACTACGACAACGTGGAGATGATTTATTTCCAGCTCAAGTCAAGTAAGAATAAAGATGGAGTGCTTGCTCTCCCGCCATATTTCTGTCTTGACTATATAATGTTCGACATCTAATGGTAATGGCATTTTGCCGTTAATCGTCTTTTGTTGAGTCGAAATGGAAGAAACATTATCCTTATCTCAGGAGCAACGGTTGCAACAGGTACTTGCACCTCTTCAGGTGCAATATGTGCGCGTGTTGGAAATGAACGAGCTCGAGATTGAGGATGAAGTGAAGCGGACTCTTGACGAGAACCCGGCACTTGAGGCTGTTTCTGCCGATGATGGCGCGGATACGTACGATTCGAATGATTCGGATTACGCCGAAAGTGCCGAGCAGATGCAGCTTGCCGATTATCGACATGAAGATGACATTCCATATTATAGACTTGACACTCGGAATTATTCGCCCGACGCCACTACTTATGAACCTTCAGCAGTGGCGAAGGGCGAATCTTTGATTGAAACGTTGATGTCACAATTGTCGGTGTCGGGCCTTTCGCCACGCGAGCTCGACATTGCCAATATCATTGTGGGTAACATCGACAGCAATGGCTATCTGACACGCACATTGCCTGCTCTTATCGACGATGTGGCCATACAGGGCGGAATCGATGCTCCCGACAGCGAAGTGCGTCACGTGTGGCAGCGAGTGCGGTCGCTCGAACCGGCCGGAATTGGCGCGTATGATTTGCGCGATTGTCTTTTGCTGCAGTTGAAGCGGATGGGCAACAGTCAGGCAGTAGTCGACTCCCGTGAGATTGTGGCGAACTATTTCGATTTGCTTTCGAAGATGCATTTCAATCGTTTGGCGTCGATGTTGGACCTTAGCGAAGAGCGCATACAGGCAGCGATGGATGTGATTCGTTCACTAAATCCTAAGCCGGGAGCCGATTTTAGTGTCGAGTCCGACAGGGAGGACGAGCGTTTGGCTCATATTACGCCCGATTTCACAATAGAAGTCGATGATGGCGGTACGATTACTCTCCTTCAGCCCGACAATCTGCCCGGATTGCGTGTCGAGCAGTCTTTTGCCGCCGATGAAGATGTTGAGGTCGACCGGAAGATGTCGCGTGCAGAGCTTGAAGCAATGGCGTTCATAAAGCGTAAGCGCGATGAAGCCACTGACTTTATAAAAGCAATTGGAATGAGGCGTGAAACTTTGCGACGTGTCATGCAGGCCATCATAAAGCTTCAGCGTCCGTTTTTTATTACAGGTGATGAGTTGCAGCTCAGGCCTATGATACTTAAGGATGTGTCAAAGTTTACCGGTGACGACGTGTCGGTTGTGAGCCGCGCCACATCGGGTAAGTATGTTGCGACGCAATATGGCATTTATCCGCTTAAGTTCTTTTTTAATGAGCGTCCTAAGGACGATACCGATGCGTCGACGCTTGAAATAGTCGATGCTTTGCGAAAACTTGTCGAGACTGAGGATAAGAGTAAGCCTATGAAAGACGATGAGATTATGGAGGCTCTCGCGGCCAAGGGTTATAAACTTGCCCGGCGCACAGTGGCTAAATATCGCGAAAAGCTGGGCATACCGGTGGCGCGTTTGCGACGCGGACTTTAGTTTTTGATTTATATATGAACGAATTAAACTATGAATAGATTAGCTCAATTTTTCTCCTTCGTATTCAGTCCGCTGCTCATACCATCCTATGGCGTGTGGCTGGCGTTTTGGACCTCTGTGCTCACGGTTGTTCCTATCAACTATCGCTGGGGCGTGACCGCAATGGTTTTCGTTTTCACATGTGTGGTGCCATTGGGAGCGATAGCAGCTTTGTATAAGTTGAAATTCGTTTCCGACCCCGGGCTCAATAAGCAGGGAGAGCGCACGGTGCCTTATGTCATCACGGCATTGTGCTACGGTGTCTCTACGTTTTATCTATACCATATCAATGCTCCTCTTTGGCTCGTAATGTTTATGGCCGGAGGACTGTTGGCGGCTGTGATTTCGCTGATTGTAAACCGTTGGTGGAAAATCAGCGCCCATATGGCGGCGGTTGGCGGATTGGTAGGGCTGATGATGCGCATTGGTTATAGCCGATTGAGCTATTCGCCCAATGTGGTGTGGGTGCTCATTGCCGTCATTCTGATTGCCGGAATTGTAGGAACGTCAAGGCTTATCCTACATCGTCATACACTCGGACAAGTTGGGGCCGGGGCCTTGAATGGCTTTCTGTGCGTATTTTTGCTGTCTGCAATCTGACGATTTGATTGATATCGAAACCAATTCATTTTCCATATAAAGTAATTTATGAAACCACTTGTTAGTATAATTATGGGAAGCACATCAGATCTTCCCATATTGAAGAAAGCGGCCGATTTTCTTGATCAGATGGAGGTGCCTTTTGAGCTAAATGCGCTGTCGGCACATCGCACACCGCTTGAAGTTGAAAAGTTCGCTCGTGAGGCAGATAGCCGGGGCATTAAGGTGATAATCGCTGCCGCCGGTATGGCTGCCGCTCTTCCTGGCGTGATTGCGGCAATGACTCCGCTGCCAGTCATCGGAATTCCCATTAATTCTACTCTTGAAGGGCGCGACGCTCTATTGTCGATAGTCCAGATGCCTCCGGGCATTTCTGTGGCCACCGTGGGCATAAATGCCGGATTGAATGCCGCAGTCCTGGCGGTTCAGATGCTTGCCTTGAGCGATGAGGCTGTCAGGGCTCGTTTCGACCGTTATCGGGCAGGATTGTCGGAAAAAATAGTGAAAGCAAATGCCGAACTCAAGGAAGTAAAATATAAGTTTAAAACGAACTGATTGGGCAATGGCCGATTTTAATTACCGTCGTCGCCGCACATCGCCGGTTGTAATCGGTGGTGTGCCGCTCGGTGGCGAATTTCCCATTAGGGTGCAATCGATGACCTCTACGTCGACCATGGATACAGAGGGATGTGTGGCTCAGTGCCGGCGACTTGCCGATGCCGGAGCTGAATATGTGAGGCTTACGGCTCAAGGCGTACGTGAGGCGTCAAATTTGGGAGAGATAAAGTCTCGTCTTCGCGTCGCAGGATGTGACGTGCCATTGGTCGCCGATATCCATTTTAACCCCAAGGCGGCATTTGAGGCTGCTGTGCAGGTAGATAAAGTGCGCATCAATCCCGGCAATTTTGTCGACCCCGGCCGCACTTTCAAAAAGCTCGAATTCACCGATGAAGAGTATGCGTCTGAGCTACAAAAAATCGAAGATGCCTTGATTCCATTTCTCGATTTGTGCCGTAAGCATGGCACGGTAGTGCGTATAGGAGTGAACCATGGGTCGTTGTCTGATCGCATAATGAGCCGATATGGCGATACACCAGCGGGAATGGTGGAAAGCGCAATGGAGTTTCTGCGTGTATGTGTAGCCCACGACTTCTCCGATGTAGTGATATCGGTGAAAGCATCTAACGTATCAGTGATGATTGAAACAGTGCGCCGGCTTGTCAGGACTATGGATTCCGAGAATATGCATTTCCCTATCCATTTAGGCGTCACGGAGGCAGGCGATAGTGATGATGGCCGTATAAAGTCGGCCGTTGGAATTGGTACGTTGCTGGCCGAGGGAATTGGCGATACGATTCGTGTGTCGTTGAGCGAAGACCCTGTGAATGAAATTCCTGTGGCTAAAGCGTTGGTCGAATACGTGTCGACTTTCGCATCGGCTGATGATATATCGGGAGAGGTTTACGACTCATTCGATTGTTTGTCGCCGTTGAGACGTGAAACTGACGCAATCGGATGCATTGGCGGAAGCAATCGTCCGGTGGTAGTATCGGCCAAGTCGGAGGCGGTGTATGATTCGAATGTGAAACCCGATGTATTTCTGTCGGACATTGAAGGCTATGCAGCGGTGGATGCTGCCGAGCCCGAAGATTCGTGGCCCGCAATAGCTCCCGGACAGGTCGTGGTTATGTCTTCATCGTCGGCTAATTATCAGGCATCTGTTCAGAGAGCTCTTCATCATATGTCGACGATAGGGATGAAGAATCCTGTTATATTGAAGGTCGCATATTACGGCGTGTCCCCCGAGGATGTAATAATAAGGGCTTCGATCGACCTTGGTGCGCCTTTGATGAATGGTTTTTCCGATGGTATAATGATTGAATCGGACACGATGTCGCCTGCCGAAGCGGCCAAACTATGCTTTGGCATACTTCAGGCTACGCGGCAGCGAATCACCCGAACGGAGTATATCGCGTGTCCAGGTTGCGGGCGAACACTTTTCGACCTCCAGTCGACCCTACGTATGGTCAAAGAGCGCACATCCCATCTTAAGGGCCTAAAAATTGGAGTGATGGGATGCATTGTCAATGGCCCGGGTGAAATGGCCGATGCCGATTACGGCTATGTTGGGGCAGGAGTTGGCAAAGTGAGTCTATATAGGGGTAAGGTGTGTGTTGAAAAAAACATACCTTCGGGTGTCGAAGCGGTTGAAAAGCTTATTGAGTTGATTAAACAGGACGGAAATTGGAGATAGACGAACGATTTATGCGTAGGGCGCTTCAGCTGGCCGAGTGCGGACGCCCGTATGCTTCGCCTAATCCTATGGTGGGTGCGGTGATTGTGCGCAATGGCTATATAATAGGCGAAGGTTATCACAGACGTTGTGGCGAAGGACATGCAGAGGTGAATGCCGTAGCTTCTGTGCCCGATAAGGCCTTGTTGCGCGATTCGACGATGTATGTAACGCTTGAACCGTGTTCACACTATGGAAAGACTCCGCCATGTGCGAAGCTCATAATCGATATGCACATTCCCCGGGTGGTAGTAGGTTGTCTTGACCCGTTTTCGCTCGTCGCTGGACGAGGCATAAAGATGTTGCGCGATGCCGGAGTGGAAGTCGAGGTGGGAGTGCTGGAAGATGACTGCCGTAAGCTGAACAAAAAATTTTTTACGGCACATTTGCTCCGACGTCCATATGTGACGTTGAAGTGGGCTCAGAGTGCCGACGGATATCTTGATGTGCGTCGGCTACCGTCAGAACCGGCTATGCGTTTTTCTACGCCGCTGTCTGCGCTTGAAGTTCATCGCTTGCGTTCGCTTAATGATGCCATTATGGTTGGAAGCGGTACGGTTATTTCCGATAATCCGAAACTGAATGTGCGTCACACGTCGGGGCGTCAGCCGATAAAGGTGGTTGTCGACCGCCGAGGACGCGTGCCATCTGGCGCACAAGTGTTTTTGTCCGGTAGAGTGATTTATTTTAGTTCAGTTAAGCGTCGCGATTTGCCTGATAACGTTGAAGTTATAGTGGTTTCAGAATATGAGTCGGTAAGTGCTATATTGTCGAGGCTTTACGATTTGGGCATCACGTCGGTGCTGGTAGAAGGCGGTGTCGGCTTGTTGCGTTCATTTGTTGATGACGACCTATATGATTGCGCGCGCATAGAGATTTCGCCTGTCAATCTTGGTGCGGACGGTGTAGCGCATATGTCTATGCCTCCTCAAGCTCCAGATTCGGCTCGTGAAGTCGACGGCAATTTGATAATCGGAGTTAAAAATCGCATAAAAGGCGGTGTAAATTAAAAGAATGTCGAGATGATTAGTGCTGATTATCATTATGATAGTATCTTTGACTTGAAACAAGACTTAATCCGATTACTAATTTTAACTATCTCGCGTGGTTAGTTAATGAAATTGTTGTTAACTTTGCACGTTGAAAAATAATGTTTTATGAATCGTAAAATATCGTTCTATATATCGTTTGCCGCCATTTTGCTGGGGTTTGCCGGATGTAATTCGTCGTACGAGGATGAATATCTTGAGGACACCACCGTTTCCAATGTGATGGTTACGGAGTTCTCGTTGGAGAAAAATGATAAAATTCTTGTCAATCTTGACTCTGTGTTTTTTTCTATCGACCTCGTCGAATCGCGAATCTATAATGCTGACTCGTTGCCAAAAGGCACTGTGCTTGGTAAGGTTCCGGTAAAAATTACCTTGCCCAGCGTGTCGGTGGCGGAAATCAGAGTGCCTGAAGTCACTACATCCGACTCCTTGGTGAATTATCTTGAGGATTCTAGTGACTCAATCGATTTCTCGCATGGCCCTGTTGCTCTTAAAGTCGTTGCGCTTGATGGGGTGACTACACGCAACTATACCATTCAGATTAACGTACACAAGATGGAGCCTGATTCGCTGTAT
Organism: uncultured Bacteroides sp.; assembly: GCA_964600585.1. Lineage (GTDB taxonomy): Bacteria > Bacteroidota > Bacteroidia > Bacteroidales > Muribaculaceae > Paramuribaculum. The sequence goes on along the minus strand of CAZRJT010000021.1, from coordinate 11,944 downwards.
TGGAACGCGTTGGCAATGCGTACACTCCCTGATGTGTATGACTCGCCTTCGAGGCAGAAAACGGTGGAATGGAACGGCGAATTCTATTGTATGATAGGACGCTCGGCAGAGTGTAAGCTTGTCAAGAGTGCTACCCCGGATTTTGCATCTTATTCAGAGGCGTCGGGCGTAATACCGTCGAACGCCGATGTCAACACGCTTACTGTCGGGGGCGAATCGCTTTATTTGCTTGATTATGATAATAATCTATATGAATATGCTTCGGGCGAATGGTCGATGACAGGTACTAAAATGTCGCATATATACGGATATTATATCGACCATCTTCTTGGCGTGCGTCAGTCTGGAGATGCATATTATCATGTCACCTATCCGGCTACGGCGGAATATAAGGTAGCTGAGGATTGTCCGGTGAAAGGCACCAGCATCGCTATCACATATGAGACTCCGTGGGCCGATAATCCGCTGCTTATGGTGGTTGGCGGTGTTACGGCTTCCGGTGTTACGGTAGGAAGCTCATGGGCTTATGACGGAACACAATGGGCTAACATCAGTGTCGTACCGATGGTTCCGCGCTCTGAAATGACGGTATTTGCTTATTATACCTATCATACATCGTCCAATTGGGTCGTGACGCAGTATCCAACTCTGTTTGCTTTAGGCGGAGTAGATGCGTCAGGCAAAGCCGATAACACGGTGTATGTTTCGCGTGATCAGGGTGTGCATTGGTCTAAAGGCGATGAGCTCGTTCAGCTGCCCAACTATATAGTGCCGATGTATGGCGCGCAGGCGTTGGTGGTCAACACCACGATGAGTGTGTCGCGCTCTATGGTGGGCTGGGATGAATATCCGGCATTGCGTCTACCGGCATGGTGGCAGATTGAGCCTTATGCTCCGCAGAGTCGTATGTCGGTTTTGCCGGAAGAATGGGAATGCCCGTATGTGTATTTGTATGGTGGTTATTATGCAAATGGGTTGTTGAGCAATACCATTTGGCGTGGCGTGATAAACCGTCTGTCGTTCCGCCCATTGCTTTAATGAAAATTCAGTTCTGTTGAAACGTCTTAAAATAATATCGATTATGTCGCTTTCGCTCATATCAATGGCCTATGCGCCTGTCGCAAAAGCTGATGACCCATATCTTTGGGATGTCGGCGTGGCGATGGGAATGAGCGGGTATATAGGCGATGTTAATGAGAGTAATCCGTTTCGGAGACCTGGGTTTGAATTTGGCGCCATCGTCCGCTATAATTTTAATGAGCGTTGGGCTGTTCGCGGTCAGATGTCGGCTTTGACGTTGTCGGGAAACACGGCTGATTTTGAAAGCGTATATCCGGGCAATGTCGAGTATTCGTTTAGCTCCACGTTATATGATCTTACGTTTAGGGGCGAATGTAATTTTTTGCCTTATGGAATAGGTGAATCATACCGTATGTTGAGCCGTTGGACACCATATGTGGCCGCTGGCATCGGAGTGTCGATGGCGAGTGCCGGCAGTTCAACGTCTGTGGCCCCGGTATTGCCGTTGTGTGTCGGTGTCAAATATAAGCCGGCCCGTCGGTTGAATATGGCTGTGGAGTTTTCGATGGCAAAAGTATTCGGCGATCGCATTGACGGAAAAAATCTTGATGATTTATATGGAATAAAGAGCTCTTTCATAAAGAATACCGATTGGTATTCGGCACTATCACTCTCGGTCACTTACGAATTCGGGCAGAAGTGCGCGGTATGCAATCGGATTGATTGATGAATTGTTGGCGAAATAAATGATATAGAATGACAGACTTGATTGATAAAATAGACAAAGCACGACTACCACAGCATGTGGCCATCATAATGGATGGCAATGGGCGGTGGGCCAAGGAGCGCAATATGGAGCGCTCCCAAGGGCATGTCGAAGGTGTCAATACGGTTCGTCATATAACTGAAATAGCATCTGAACTTGGTATCGGATATCTTACGCTTTATGCGTTTTCGACCGAGAACTGGAATCGTCCGCAGAGCGAAGTGGACGCATTGATGCATCTGATAGTTATTGCTATCGAACGTGAAACGGCCGACTTGATTAAAAACAATGTACGGCTAAATATGATAGGCGATTTCAGCCGTATGCCCGAAGAAGCGCACTATCGTTTGCGCCGTTGTATGGCCGATACGGCTCATTGCAATGGGCTTTTGCTGACGTTGGCGTTAAGCTATTCATCGCGGTGGGAGATTACGGATGCTTGTCGGCGTATGGCTGCAGATGCAGTTTCAGGCAATCTCTTGCCTGATGAAATTACGGATGAGGTGGTTGAATCATATCTTTCAACGGCCGGAATCCCCGATCCCGACCTTCTGATTCGTACAGGGGGGGACGTGCGTGTAAGCAATTTCCTGTTATGGCAGATTGCTTATTCTGAAATTTATGTTACGCAAACCTATTGGCCCGATTTCGGCAAACGACAATTTTGCCAAGCCATAATTGAATATCAATCCCGGGAGCGGCGTTTCGGCAAAACTTCCGAGCAATTAACTCAGTGAACTTCATTTGACAAATTATGCGATATAAGCTATTACTTACATTATCGGTCATATTAATCGCTTCGTGTGCCACTTCGTTGGCGCAGACGCCCGTCGACACCGTATATAATCCCAAAATCATATATTCCGGAACTCCGCAGATCTACGAAATAGCCGGTATAAAAGTGGAAGGTGCCGATGGATATGAAGATGACTTGATTGTGAATTACTCGGGTTTGCGCGTTGGCGAACGCATTGAGTTGCCGGGCGACAACATTAAATATGCATCGAAGCGTCTCTGGTCGCAGGGGCTTTTTGCGAATGTGGCTGTTTCGGTGGATAAGATTGCAGGTGATAAAGTGTGGCTTACCATCACTGTGCGCACATCGCCGCGCATATCCGAAGTCAATTATAACGGAATGAAGCGAAACGAGCGCGATGATTTGAAGGAAAAATTGCAGACGCAGCTGTTCCCTGGCAATCAGATAACGCAGAATCTCGTCAATCGAGCCACCCTGATTGTCAAAAAATATTTTAAGGACAAAGGTTTCGGTAATGCCGACGTTAATATTGCTCAGCGCGAGGATTTGTCGGGTAAGAATGAAGTTATAGTAGATATAAATGTCGATAAGCACGATAAAGTAAAAGTGCATAAGATTTATATCAATGGAAATGAGGTGATGTCGGATCGTGCGGTGAAGGGCGCAATGAAAAAAACAAACGAGAAGGGCGACATACGAAATATCTTCAAGCAGAAGAAGTTTGTTGAATCTGATTTCAGCGATGACTTGAAACGTATTATAGAAAAATATAATGAGAATGGCTATCGCGATGCAAAGATATTGAGCGACAGCGTGGTTCCGTTTGATGACAAGACAGTTGACGTATATATCGACCTTGAAGAAGGTAAAAAATATTATATAAGTGACATATCGTGGGTAGGTAATACCGTGTTCCCCTCAGAGACGCTTAACGAATTGCTTGGTATGAAACCCGGCGACGTGTATAACCAGAAGATGCTTGACAAGCGTCTTGAAGACGATGACGACGCCGTGAAAAGCGCATATCAGGACAATGGCTATATGTTCGCTCAGGTAGTGCCGGTTGATGGCAAGATAAGTGGCGATTCGATTGACCTTGAAATTCGATTGATAGAAGGTCCGTTGGCTTACATTAATAATGTGGTGATAAATGGTAATGACCGATTGTATGAAAAGGTGATTCGCCGCGAACTGCATGTCCGTCCGGGGCAGTTGTTCAATAAGAGCGATTTGATGCGTTCGGTGCGCGAAATAGCCCAGACCGGCCACTTTAATCCGGAAAATCTGGATGTGCATCCTGAACTTGACGAAAATAACGGAACGGTGGACATCGTGTTCAATCTCGAGTCGAAGGCTAATGACCAGGTTGAATTCTCAATGGGTTGGGGACAAACCGGTATCATCGGGAAGTTGGCATTGAAATTCACTAACTTTTCAATAAAGAATTTGTTCCATCCAAGTTCATACAAAGGCTTGATTCCTCAGGGCGAGGGCCAGACATTCACTATATCGGCCCAGACAAACGCACGTTACTATCAGGCTTACACCGTGTCATTCCTTGATCCGTGGTTTGGTGGTAAACGCCCTAATTCGCTGTCGCTTTCAGCATATTATAGTCGTCAGACGGGTGTAAACTCATCGTATTATAACAATACGTGGCAAAATTCAGGATTAAATTGGATGGGCTACGGCGGCTACGGTGGCTACGGCGGATATAATTCGGATTTGTATCGCTATAATTACCAGAATGCTTACGACCCGAACAAGGTGCTTCAGATGGTTGGTATAACGGCCGGATTCGGAAAACGCTTGAATTGGCCTGATGACTATTTCACGTTCCAAACCGAATTCTCGTATAACTTGTATTATCTTAAGAACTGGGACTACCTGTTCGAAATGAGTAATGGTTCGGCTAATTCGCTTGTGTTAGGCTTCACACTTAGCCGTAACAGTACTGACAATCCGCTTTACACTCGAAGGGGTTCAATCTTCTCTCTAAGCTTGCACGCCACTCCACCGGCGTCGTTGTTCGGAAAGAAAAATTGGAAGAAGCTTTATGAAGAAAACACTACCGAGTCAAAGAAGGAGATGTATCGTTGGATTGAATATTGGAAGTTGAGATTTAATTCGCGCACGTACACTCCGCTTACCAATCCATTTGCCGATTACACACTTGTGCTTATGACTCGTGCCGACTTCGGTTTGTTGGGAAGCTACAACAAGTATCTGAAATCGCCGTTCGAAACGTTCTATGTCGGCGGTGACGGGATGAGTGGTTCATATACATATGCTACTGAGACAATTGCCTTGCGAGGATACGACAATGGTGCACTTACGCCGTATATGAGGGACGGTTATGCTTACACACGATTCGGTATGGAGCTTCACTTCCCGTTCCTGTTGCAGCCGACCACAACGATTTATGGTCTGACGTTCGTCGAAGGCGGTAACGCGTGGACTTCGGTGAAGAATTTTGCTCCATTCGACATCAAGCGTAGCGCGGGCGTCGGTATCCGTATATTCCTTCCGATGGTTGGTATGATGGGTATTGACTGGGCTTACGGCTTCGACAGAGTGTATGGTGAACGAGGTGGTAGCCACTTCCATTTCATACTTGGTCAGGAGTTCTAACATCATTTAATATATGGCAAATAAACTTTTTGAGTAATATACCGTCTTATATAGCGCATACCTAAAACACGAATTTAATATGAATAAAGTAGCAATAGCACTGATAGCAATGTTTGCCACGGCCTTTGGGCTGTCGGCACAGAAGTTTGCTCTCGTCGATATGGAATATATATTGAGCAAAATACCTGCTTATGAAATGGCAAATGAGCAGCTCAACCAAATTTCGCAGAGGTGGCAGAAGGAGGTGGAGAACGTGTCGCGTGAAGCAGAGACTCTCTATAAGGATTATCAGGCAAATATGGTGTTCCTGACTGATGATCAGAAAAAGAAACGCGAAGCCGATGTTGTCGCAAAGGAGAAGGAGGCTGTCGAACTTAAAAATAAATATTTCGGTCCGGAAGGCGAGCTTTATCAGAAACGAGTGTCACTGATGCAGCCAATACAGGACGATATATATAATGCCGTTAAGGCTGTCGCCGAAGAATATGGCTACCAATGTATATTCGACCGGGCGTCGTCAGCCGACATCATTTTCGCTTCTCCGCGTATCGATGTGAGCAATGAGGTGCTTAATAAGTTAGGATATTCCAATTAAATGACTTATCTTTGCAACCGTATTTTTAATTAATTTTTTTCAGGAAAACATTTAAACATTCGAATATGATTAAGAAATTACTTATCGCTATTATGTTTGCGTTGCCTATGATGGGTTTCGCACAAGCTAAATTTGGGGTTCTTCATAGTGATGCATTGATGAAAGAAATGCCAGAACTTAAAGAGATTCAGGCTCAGCTTGAAGCATCGAGCAAAAAATTCCAGGAAGAATTTGATGTACTCACGACTGAATTCAACAAACTTTATGAAGAATTCAATAAACTCGACGAATCAACTCCGCAGACTATCAAAGATCGCAGAATTCAGGAATTGCAGGAGAAGGACAAGCGTATTCAGGAGTTCAGACAGACGGCTGATGAAGATTTGCAGCGTCAGCAGATGCAGTTGATGGCTCCGGTTCGCCAGAAGATACTTGAGGCTATCCAGACCGTAGGCAAAGAAGGCGGTTTTACTTTTATCTTGGAAGATAATATGACCTCTTATATTGGTGATGACGTGATTGACGTTACGCCTTTGGTGAAAGAGAAATTGGGAGTTAAGTAATTTAGCTCTAAAAGTGATATAGAACTTGTTAAGAGCCCGGTTTTTTTAGAGCCGGGTTCTTTTTTGTCATAAATAGATTAAACAGCAATGAAGCGTCATACTGGTGCAATAGGCCCGATAGGAGTGTTCGATTCAGGCTATGGAGGCTTGACCATACTGCGTGAAATGCGCCGTGAAATGCCGGAATATGATTTTCTTTACCTTGGCGATAATGCCCGTGCTCCATATGGCACGAGGTCGTTCGACGTCGTATATCGATTTACGCTCGAGGCTGTCGAATATCTGTTTGCCCAGGGGTGCCACCTCGTGATATTGGCGTGCAATACGGCGTCGGCAAAAGCGTTGCGCACGATTCAGCAAAACGACCTTCCGCTGATTGACCCTACGCGGCGTGTACTTGGAGTTATCCGCCCCACCGTGGAGGCCATTGGCAGTGTATCCTCGACGGGAAATGTCGGGATTCTCGGCACTTCGGGAACGGTGAATAGCGCCAGCTATGATATGGAAATAGCTAAACTTTATCCTGATTTTAGCACTGTGTCGCAGGCATGTCCTATGTGGGTGCCATTAGTTGAAAATCATGAGGCCGACTCCGACGGTGCCGATTATTTCGTCAGAAAATATGTGGATGCCATTTGTGCCAAGAATGCATCGCTCGACACGTTGGTGCTTGCGTGCACTCATTATCCAATACTGTATCCTAAAATACGCCAGGCAGTGCCCAGCCATATTAAAGTCGTGACTCAAGGTGAGATTGTGGCCCGTAGCTTGGTTGATTATTTACATCGGCATCCTGAAATGGATGCACGGTGTTCGAAGAATGGTGAATGCTGTTATCTGACTACTGAAAATCCCGATAAGTTTACTGATCTGGCCAAAGTATTTTTGGCTGAAACCGTGGCGGTAAATCATATCGATTTGTGAGTTATCGCATATGTGTGACTCCGAGAGTCAGCACGCTTATCCGCGCCGACGGCGATATTGAGGTTATTGCTTTTGCGCATGCAAGCAGGGTGGCTCCGGTAGTCATCACGTCATCTATTATCAGTATATGTTTTCCCGAAAGGAGCTGTGGGTCGCATATGGCACAATAATTGTCTTTTGCGTTCAGCCAGCGTTCGTATTGGTTTTTGTTGGTTTGTGAAGGTTTCATCCGCTTTGACTTCAAAATGTCGGCCACTGCGATTCCGGTGATTTCAGATATGCCGTCAGCTATGTGGCTGCTCTGATTGTAGCCTCGTGTGAATAATCGGGTGCGATGTAGCGGCACGGGTACCAATATGTCGATGCCATTGAAAAATCCGGTATTAAAAATCTCTTTGGCATAATCAGCTCCGAGGTCACGGGCTATTTTGTGGCGTCCGTTGTATTTGGCAAGATGAAGCAATCTGGCATAAGGATTGCCACGGTAGTAATAGAAGTATCCGGCTACGCGTTCGATGGCTACGTCGGTAGCGGCAAGACGATGGTGTAGCCGGCTGAATGAATCGGTGTGGATGCCCGTGCGGGGAATGTCGAGCCGGCATTGGGTGCAAATGGTGCTTTCGCCCCGGACAAGAGTGGTGCCGCACACTTCACAGATGTTTGGGAAGATGATGTTCAAGAGGTCGGTCCACCATAGCGAAAGTCCTTCTTTTAGCGTTGCCATGGTCCGTTCTCTTTGATCAATCTGATTATTAGCGAAGCTTCATAACCGCGTGCAACTCCGGCTCTGAACAGTTTAGTTCGGCCCTGATAGGTGTCGAGGTCTTTGATGCTGCGGGCTTTCGACATCAATGTGGTCAATGCAATCTTCTCATACTCCGATTCATCAATTTCGGTGAGCGCGTGGGTCACTATTGTTTTTGGAATCTGTTTTCCAAACAAAGCTTGGGCTATCTTGATGCGTCCCCATGCAAGAAATCGGTACTTGTCGCGAACGTAGGCCGATGCAAATCGGGAGTCGTCGACATATCGTTGATCGATGAGTTGCGCCAATATTTCGCCGGATTGTGCTGCCGGAATGCCCCATGTGTATAGTTTGCGCTTCAAATCATATGTGCATTGTTCGCTACGGGCACATAGCGTTTCAAGGCGTTCGAGGGCCATTGAAGGAGAGATTGGTTTCTTCATGGTTCAGATACGTTTTGTCGCTTTTAAAAATCGATATTTACCGTAGCTGTCACGAATTACGTCGACATAGTCCCACCCTTTTTTCTCCATATCCGTCTTAAGGCGGGTGGCGTACAGCGGATTTAATTCGAAGTATAATTTTCCGCCGAATCTCAAGGTAAGTAACGCATAGCTGGAAATGGCATGGTAGAATCTGAGTGGGTCGTCATCAGGAACAAATAGAGCCATATGCGGTTCGAAATTCAATACGTTGGCTTCCATTGCCTCTTTTTCGTTCTGACAGATATATGGCGGATTGCTCACTATGATGTCATATGTCGGTGTGGTTAGAGGTGGCATTTTCAGTGCGTCGGCCTGTTGGAATTCAATCTGAGCTTTTAGTGCGCGCGCGTTTTCACGAGCCACGTCGAGAGCCTCAGCTGAAAGGTCGATGGCTGTGACGTGCGAGAAAGGAATGTTTCGTGCCAGTGCCAGTGCGATACATCCCGAGCCGGTGCCCATATCGAGGATGTCCATATCAGGTCGGAGTCCATTTTCTTTTACAATCAAGTCAACCAGTTCTTCGGTTTCAGGGCGGGGGATAAGCGTTGATTTGTCAACTTTTATGGTAAGGCCATAAAATTGAGTGTTGCCAAAGATATATTGTATTGGTTCGTCTGAAAGCAATCGATTCACGATTGCATCGACTTTACCGGTGATGAAATCGCTCAATTCATCATTGGATTTTACGATTAAGTCGACTGGCGAATAGCCTTTGAGATTAGCCATAATGATTCGCACCATCTCGCGGGCCTCACCCACGGGATAGTGCGATTCGAGTCTTTTTCGTGCTGATACGCAGCATTCGTTCAATGTCATCGTCGAAGCGGCAAAATCAATATTCGTCCCACGCCTTGATTTCGATGTCTTCAAGCGGTAGCGTGGTAAATGCGTTGATGAATGCGGATGCTAAGCGCGCATTGGTGAGCAACGGAATGTTCAGGTCGATTGCTGCACGGCGAATCTTATGTCCGTTCCCGAGTTCGGTGGGCGTAAGATTTTTTGGGATGTTCACTACCAGGTCGATAGTCTTGTCGTGTAGCATCTGCAATGCCTGTGGATGCTGGTCCGGTTGGCTTGGCCAATATACCTTTATGGCTGGGATGCCGTTGTCGTTTAGGAATTGGTGTGTGCCACCTGTTGCGTAAATTTTGTAGCCCTTGTTGTTCAGTTGGTGGGCGGCATCAAGCATTGCCGCTTTCTGCTTGGGTGTACCTGTCGATAACAGCACTCCGTTGTGAGGTATGCGCATACCCACCGACAACATTGATTTGAGGATGGCCTCCGAGGTGTCTATCCCGATGCAGCCAACTTCGCCGGTAGATGACATGTCGACACCGAGCACCGGGTCGGCACCTTGAAGGCGCGAAAAGCTGAATTGAGAAGCTTTGATGCCGACGTAGTCGAGGTCGAAGGCGTTTTTGTGGGGCTTTTCAACCGGAATGCCCAGCATCACTTTGGTGGCAATATCGATGAAGTTTATTTTAAGGACTTTTGATACGAATGGGAAGCTACGCGATGCGCGGAGATTACATTCGATTACTTTTATGTCGTTATTCTTGGCAAGAAACTGAATGTTGAAGGGGCCTGAGATATTAAGCGCCGCTGCGATTTGCGACGACACCTTCTTGATTCGACGCATAGTTTCGACATATAGTTTCTGGGGCGGGAACTGGATGGTGGCATCGCCTGAATGCACTCCGGCAAATTCGATATGCTCAGATATGGCATATACCTTTATCTCGCCATTTTGTGCCACAGCGTCCATTTCGATTTCTTTGGCGTTTTGGATGAATTCGCTCACCACTACTGGATGCTGTTTTGATACATTGGCAGCCAGTCGAAGGAATCTGTGGAGCTCGTCGGTGTTGGAGCATACATTCATTGCCGCACCGGAAAGGACATAGCTCGGACGCACGAGAACGGGGAAGCCCACTTCGTCGATGAATTTATTGATGTCTTCGAAGTTGGTGAGTTCTCGCCAACGCGGCTGGTCGATGCCAAGGCGGTCGAGCATTGCCGAGAATTGGTTTCGGTCTTCGGCATTGTCGATGCTCTTAGCCGATGTGCCGAGTATCTTGACGTCTTGTTTGTCTAGTCGCGTAGCGAGATTGTTCGGAATCTGTCCACCAACGGAGAGTATGACGCCGTGTGGCTGTTCGAGCTCGATAATATCCATCACGCGCTCAAATGTGAGTTCGTCGAAGTAAAGACGGTCGCACATATCATAATCGGTCGACACCGTTTCGGGATTATAGTTTATCATTACTGATCGCCATCCTTCTTTCTTTATTGTGAGAAGGGCGTTCACCGAACACCAGTCGAACTCAACGGAACTGCCAATTCGATAGGCTCCCGACCCTAACACAACGATGGAACGATGGTCATGAAGATAATTTATGTCGTTTTCCGATCCGTTGTATGTTAGATACAGGTAATTTGTTTGAGCCGGGTATTCGGCCGCAAGCGTATCGATTTGTTTAACCGCCGGCACGATTCCGAGACTTTTACGCCGATTCCTGACATCCATTGATGCTTTCTCTGGATCAGACATATTGCCATGGGATATCGCCCGGGCAATCTGGAAGTCGGAAAATCCTTGTTGTTTGGCCGCAGTGAACAATTCGGCGGGTATGCTATCGACTGAATCATAGGAATTCAGCGTATCGGCTGTTTCGATTATGTTGTGCAACTTATAGAGGAACCACTTGTCGATCTTCGTAAGCTCGTGGATTTTGTCGACAGTGTAGCCCGATTTCATTGCCTGGGCAATGACGAAGATACGTTTGTCAGTTGGCTCTTTCAGCGCCTTGTCGATGTCGGGAACGGCAATTTCGTGGTTCTCCACAAATCCGTGCATTCCCTGGCCTATCATACGCAGCCCTTTCTGTATGGCTTCTTCGAATGTGCGGCCTATTGCCATCACTTCGCCCACCGATTTCATAGACGAACCAATCTCGCGTCTTACGCCGTGGAATTTGCCGAGATCCCAGCGCGGTATTTTGCAGACGATATAGTCGAGCGCGGGTTCGAAAAAGGCCGAAGTGTCTTTCGTTACAGAATTTTTGAGGTCGAATAATCCGTAGCCGAGTCCAAGTTTAGCAGCGACGAAAGCTAATGGATAGCCGGTGGCTTTAGACGCAAGAGCTGAAGAGCGGCTTAATCGGGCGTTGACTTCAATGACGCGGTAGTCCATCGATTGGGGATCGAATGCATATTGTACGTTGCATTCGCCTACAATTCCGATGTGCCGTATTATCTTTATGGCGAGTTTGCGCAGATAGTGGTAGTCTTCGTTTGACAGGGTCTGCGATGGCGCAACTACGATGCTCTCGCCTGTATGGATGCCGAGGGGATCGAAGTTTTCCATATTGCATACGGTAATGCAGTTGTCGAAGCGGTCGCGCACCACTTCATATTCCACTTCCTTCCATCCTTTGAGCGATTTTTCGACGAGCACT
>CAZRJT010000020.1:0-27159 GCA_964600585.1 uncultured Bacteroides sp. | reverse complement strand
AGCTTTACGCAGGCATCCAAAGCGTCGTCTGTATAGTTTACGTTGTGATGTTCTTCGTATTTATCTTTGATGTTGTTCAGAATCTGACGGGTCTCTTCGCGGGTCGTGGGTTCCACCATCACTTTTTGGAATCGGCGTTCGAGTGCTCCGTCTTTTTCTATGTTCTTACGATATTCGTCTAATGTAGTGGCTCCGATGCATTGTATTTCACCGCGGGCAAGAGCGGGTTTCAACATATTGGCTGCATCCATTGAGCCGGCCGCGTTGCCAGCACCGACGATGGTGTGGAGTTCGTCGATGAATAGGATTACATTCTTGTTTTTGGCGAGTTCGTTTAATATGGCCTTGACACGTTCTTCGAATTGTCCGCGATATTTAGTGCCCGCAACAAGCGATGCCATATCGAGCGATATTACGCGCTTATCAAAAAGAACGCGTGACACTTTGCGCTGCACTATCCTGAGCGCAAGGCCTTCCACTATGGCCGATTTACCTACGCCCGGTTCGCCGATAAGCACCGGATTGTTCTTTTTGCGTCGGCTGAGAATCTGCGCCAAACGCTCGATTTCTACCTCGCGGCCCACTACGGGGTCGAGTCGGTTCTCTTCTGCGGCGCGGGTCATGTCGTTGCCGAATTTGTCAAGTACCGGCGTGTCGCCACCTCTCTTGACAGTGGATGCTGATGACGACGAGCCTGATGGCTTGTCGTCAGATGAAGAAGACGATTGAGTAGGCATATCGTCATCGGCGTCGTCGTCATCGTCGTCGGTGAATCGAGCTCCCATCTGCGGGGTACCTTCCGAATGAGACAGCAGGCGATAAAGCGAGTCGTAGTCTATGCCTGCTTTATGAAATCTATCCATATAGCTTAAATGTTGTATTTCAGGGTTATGGAATATGGCCAATAGCAGATGCTCCACATCCACTACGTCGCTTTTCAGTGAGCGAGCTTCCAATGCACTTATTTTGATGATTCGATTGGATATGTCGCTCACCGACACGGGACTTGTTGGCGACAATCTGTTAGGATTTTTAATTCCTTCTTCGAACATTTCTTTGTCAAGTTCTTGTTGGAGTTGGTAGGCCGAAGCTCCTGTCGCAGCTTTTTCAATGAGTTTGAAGCCCTTGCCATTCGAATCGCTGATTAGAGCCATCAGCAGATGTTCAGGCTTTATTATGTCAACGTTATGGCGCAGTGCCTCATGTGAACTCTGCGACAGAACGGTTTTTAATTCTTGTGAAAAATTGGTGTTTATCATCTCACAGTTAAAATTGATGTTATAGGATGGTGATATGCAATAACCGTGCCAGAAATGACGCACGAACAAATATATAACGCTCATTGACAAAAAAACGTTTCCAATGGCTCGAATTTGCGGTCTTTTGGAAAAAAATCATTACCTTTGTATGTTAATTTATGAAATATAGCGGTATGTCGGCTGATGTTAAAAGCCGCCTGTCGCGACTCGCAATAGAAAGTACAAACTTACAGATATGTTAGAAGAAGATCGTCTATTAAAGATCAACATTGAGGATGAGATGAAGTCGGCCTATATCGATTATTCGATGTCGGTGATAGTGTCGCGTGCGCTCCCCGATGTGCGCGACGGCCTCAAGCCGGTGCATCGCCGAGTGCTTTACGGTATGAATGAGATGGGTAACACTTCAGATCGTCCGCATAAGAAGTCGGCAAACTGCGTAGGTGAGGTGATGGGTAAATATCATCCTCATGGCGACTCGTCGATTTATGGCACAGTGGTTCGACTGGCACAGCCTTGGGCATTGCGCTATACATTGGTCGACGGCCATGGAAACTTCGGCTCGGTCGATGGCGACGGTGCGGCAGCAATGCGTTACACCGAGGTGCGTCTTGAGAAGATTGGCGAAGAAATGCTGAGCGATATCGATAAAGATACGGTCGACTTTCAACCGAATTATGACAATTCACGTCGCGAACCACTTGTATTGCCGACTCGATTCCCCAATTTGCTCGTCAATGGAGCTTCGGGCATTGCCGTGGGTATGGCAACCAACATTCCGCCTCATAATCTTACGGAAACCATCAATGCATCCATCGCATTGCTTGACAATCGCGACTTGACAGTCGATGAATTGATGCAGTATGTCAAAGCCCCGGATTTTCCGACCGGAGGCACCATCTATGGTTACAGCGGAGTGCGCGACGCCTTCCAGACCGGCAGAGGCCGCATACTCATACGCGCCAAAGCTGAAATAGAGACAGAATCGAACCATGACAATATAATAGTAACCGAAATACCCTATAACGTAAACAAGGCATTGCTGATAAAGTATATCGCCGACCTCGTCACAGATAAGAAAATCGACGGTATAGCCGACATAAATGACGAGAGCAATTATAAGGGTATGCGCATAGTCATCAAGCTTAAGAGCGATGCAAACGCCAATGTTGTGCTGAATAAGCTGTATAAGATGACCCAGATGCAGGCTTCGTTCAGCGTAAATAATGTGGCGCTTGTCGATGGTCGTCCTAAGACGCTGAATCTGAAAGAACTTCTGCTTGCGTTTGTTGACCATCGTCATGAAGTGGTGATACGTAGAACCAAATTCGAGTTGACCAAAGCCCGTGAGCGAGCCCATATACTTGAAGGTCTCATAATCGCATCGCAGAACATAGATGAAGTAATAGATATAATAAAGAAATCAGAAAATACCGAAGCTGCGCGTGCTGCGCTTGCTGACCGTTTTGCGCTTACCGACGCGCAGACTGCCGCTATCGTGGAAATGCGTCTGCGTCAGCTCACCGGACTCGAACAAGATAAGCTTCAGAATAGTTATGCCGAAATTATGGCGGAGATAGCTCGTCTTGAGGAGATACTCAATAATGACGAGGTGTGTCGTAATTTAATAAAGGAGGAGCTGATTGAGGTTCGCGATAAATTTGGCGACGAACGCCGCACCGATATCGATTATGCGGCAGGCGAATTTAATGCTGAAGATTTCTATGCCGATGATGAAATGATAATCACCATCTCTCATCTTGGTTACATCAAGCGTACGCCTCTCACCGAATTCCGTGCTCAGAATCGTGGCGGTGTAGGAGCGAAAGGGAGCGACACCCGCGATGAGGATTTCATTGAATACATATATCCGGCTTCGATGCATAATTATATGCTGTTCTTCACGCAGAAAGGCCGTTGCTTCTGGTTGAAGGTGTACGAAATACCAGAAGGGGCTAAGAACTCCAAAGGCCGTGCAATCCAAAACCTGCTCAACATAGAGCCTGACGATGCGGTTAATGCCTTTATTCGTGTCAAGGGGCTTGAAGACAAGGATTATGTCGAAAGCCACAATCTTGTATTCTGCACGAAGAAGGGCGTAATCAAAAAGACGTGTCTTGAAGCTTATTCGCGTCCAAGAGCTAATGGCGTAAATGCAATAATCATTCGTGACGACGACCAGCTTATATCGGTGGAACTCACTGATGGCAATAGTGAAATCATTATGGCAAATCGAAATGGCCGTGCCATAAGATTCCATGAAAGCAAAGTGCGCGAAATGGGACGTATGTCAACCGGAGTTCGCGGTATGACGCTTGATGACGATAACGACGAGGTGGTTGGAATGATATGTATGCATTCCGATACTGAAAACAATGTGATGGTAGTTTCTGAAAATGGCTATGGCAAACGTTCGTTGCTGGATGATTATCGAATCACCAACCGAGGAGGAAAGGGCGTCAAGACCATTAATATCACTGAAAAGACCGGTTCGCTCGTCGCAATCAAGAGTGTAAATGACCAGAACGACCTTGTTATAATAAACAAGAGCGGCATAACTCTTCGAATCAACGTGGCTGACATAAGAGTGATGGGACGTGCCACACAAGGCGTCAAGGTTATAAATCTTGAGAAACGTAACGACGCGATAGCTTCAGTTTGCTGCGTTGACTCCGACCCCGATGAGGTAATTGACAGCGATGTAGTTGCCGACCAAAGCGAGATTATAGAGGCCGATGGCGAAATAGATGTTAATGAACACAACATTACGCCTGATTTGGATGATGCCGAGTCGGAGATGATGGACGAGTGATTTCGGTAGGCTACGAATTGTGAGATTAACTTGAGATTAACTATTAAATACCAATACCAATACTAACCAAATATTTTTGTATTATGAAAAAGATGAGTCTCTTGGGCTTCTGCCTATTTGCTGGTCTTACGATGACCGCTCAGACCAGTCTTGTAAAAGATGTAGAGCGTCAGTTGGGAACTGCTTCTCCAAACTATCAGGACGCACTTAATAAAATTAAGCCGGCTTTGGAGAATGCCGAAACCAAAGATATGGCTGAAGCTTGGTTCTTGGCCGGTAAAGCCGGATATGGTGTATATGATCAGGGATATGGCCAAGAAAGCATTGGCAATACATTGGATGCCAAAGGGAAATGCAATACTGGCCGCGCTTTGATTGATGCTTATAATTATGGGTTTACTGCTATGCAGCTTGATCAAAAACCTAATGAAAAGGGCAAAGTTAAGCCCCGATATACGAAAGATATCATCAAATCGATGGTTTCAAACTACACTCAGTTGAAAAATGCTGGTATATTCTTGTTCGAAGGCCAAGACTATAAAGGAGCATATGACGCATGGGAACTGTATGTTACCCTTCCGGAGAATTCGGCCCTTGGCAAGGACGCGCCTGCAGCCGAACCCGACTCGGTTGTAGGAAGCATAATGTATTATCAGTCATTGGCTGCGCTTGAAGCAAATGACAATGCAAATGCACTCAAGAAAACTCGTCAGGCAATTGCTAAAGGATACGAAGATATCGATTTGTATCGTTATGGCGTGGAAGCAGCCCGTCGTCTGGACGATAGCGTTTCTTTGGTCGAAATGGCTCAGAAGGGCTATGAAAAATACGGCACTGAAGACATCTCGTTTGTAGGCCAGCTTATCAATGACCGCTTGGCAGCAGAAGATTACGCCGCATCTCATAAGCTTGTTAGCGATGCACTTGCCGGTGCACCCGACGATGATGCCGAAATCCGTAGTCAGCTCTACGATATCCTTGGCTTCATTTACGAACAGGAAGGTAGTTTGGATTTAGCTATGCAGAACTTCAAGCAGGCTATCGCCCTTAATCCGGGCTTCGCAAAGCCGGTGTTCGACTATGGCCGCGTAATATACAATGAGGCTGTGAAGCTTGATGAAGATTACACCGACGAAAACTCGCGTAATGAGAATGTAGTGCCGAAATTGCTTGAAGCTGCCGAATATTTTGAAAAGGCTTACAATATGGCCCCTGACGAAATGACGCAGGTTCCCAATCTTCTTTATCGTCTGTACTATCGTCTCGGTGACGGATATGAAGCAAAGGCAGAAGAGTGGCAGAAGAAGTAACATTCGATAAAACTTGAATAAATATTTAAGGGCTCCCCGGATTACGGCATTCGTAGTCCGGGGCCTTTGTTTATAATTTATGCAACGGCGATTATGAAAATAATGTTAAAATGCTGCGGTAATCCGATACAAATCACTCCTCGAGTGTTTCTAAGATAAAGTGATTGATATTCTTAATTAATACTATAAAAATATTCGTTATGAAAGCACTCATCGTTTTAGCTGTTATTTTTGCAGTAATCGCAATCGGATTTTTGGTTGCTACAATTTTTGCACAGGGAGCCAATGTTGTACTCCTTTCTATCGGAGCCGGACTGGCATTGGTAGCGTTCATAATGTCCTTCGTGGCATACGTTGTGAAATCGCCTAAATGAGAATCCGTGCGATAAAGCACGGACAACGGGATAAAGATTTTTATGAAAAGGCATCGGATATGTTCCGGTGCCTTTTCTGTCGACAGTCATATACGTTGCAGACAATAGAAAAAAGTGCTAACTTTGTAGTGGCCCGTTGTGGCACATATCAATTAATACGTTTGAATATGAAAGATACGAATGTACAGTTTGGCGACGTTATGGCGCTATGTCGCGATATATTTGTGAAGAAACTTCAGGATTATGGCGCATCATGGCGTATCATGAGGCCTCGTTCGATAACCGATCAGATTTTTATAAAGGCAAAACGCATACGCTCGCTGGAAACTAAAGGCTGTGCAAAGGTCGACGAGGGAATATTGCCTGAATTCATAGCGATTGTGAATTATGGCCTGATTGGGTTGATACAGCTTCAGTTGGGATATGCCGATATGGTTGATATTACGCCTCAGGAAGCCATCGATCTGTATGACAAATATGCTATCGAGTCGCGCAATCTTATGATTGCCAAGAATCATGACTATGATGAGGCTTGGCGTGGGATGCGCATCAATTCCTACACAGATATGATATTGTCGAAAGTGCAGCGCACAAAGCAAATAGAGGATAACGACGGTGTCACCAAAGTGTCGGAAGGCATAGATGCAAACTATATGGATATGATTAATTATGCCGTTTTCGGTATAATAAAACTAACCGAATGATGCTCAATTCGCTCACAAGTTTTAACCGAAAGCATCTAGGGCTTATCGTATGGGTGCTTCGCGTTGCTCTCGGAGCCGTGTTCATCATATCGGGACTGGCTAAGGCTATTGACCCTTGGGGGTTCGTGTATAAAATAGAAGAGTATCTGTACGTGTGGGATTTTCAGCAGCCAAGGTCGCTCGTGGTGTTGGTCGCATTAGGCCTGTCAGGTGCAGAGTTTGTTATGGGAGTCCTGTTGGCTCTGGGGTGTTATAAGCGCAGCGTAGTGTGCCTGATGTTGATGCTAATGGTCGGTATGCTACCTTTGAGCTTATATATTTATGTGGCTAATCCGGTGGCTGATTGCGGTTGTTTTGGCGACTTTGTCAAACTGTCGAATCAAGCAACGTTTTTAAAAAATGTGGTCATTACCGCGCTGCTGATTTATCTGGCCAGATACAATCGGTATGTAAAAGGGCTTTATGGCACTTATGTGCAATGGCTGCTTGTGGCTATCCCGTCAATTTACGTTATAATTGTTGGTTTGATAGGCTATAATGTGCAGCCGTTGATTGATTTTCGCTCTTTTCCTGTCGGTACATCGTTGCTTCAGTCGGAAGGTGACGATGATTCTTCTGACGATGTGGATTTCGTGTTTATTTATGAAAAGGATGGAGTGCGCAAATCGTTTGGAGCTGATGAGCTGCCCGATTCCACATGGACGTTTGTCGACCGGCGTATGGTGTCGGGCCACATATCATCGGCGACAGACTTCGTGATACTTGATGACGGCGACGATATTACGGCGGATGTAATATCCGACACCGGAGGAGAACAACTTCTGGTGTTGATTCCACAATATGAACGGTCGGATGTGGCCTACACATATGTCATAAACCAGCTATATAAATATGTGACGCAGCAGGGCGGAACGATGGCCGCCCTTGTAGCTACTGACGAAGACCATCTCGACCAGTGGCGCGACTATTCTATGGCCGAATATCCGATATATATTGCGGAGCCTAATCTGATAAAGGAATTGGCACGTGGAGTCATATCGGTGGTGTATCTGCGCGACGGTGTGGTCGGGTGGAAGCGTACAGTGTCTTCGATTGACGTAGATATTCTGGAGCAGGCCGAACAAAGCGGCGGTGGAGCCGAGAAGATAGATGTGTTGCCTTCGCTCGCTTTCAACGGCGAATCGATAATGCAGTTCCTTTCTTTGATGCTCGTTGGGTCCCTTATAGGGCTATTTCTGCTTGATAAGAGTGGTAAATTATTGAAATGGAGTGTCAAATGGCGACAAAATAAAACGTTGCCTGAGGATGGCGTGTGAAAATAAATGTGTAACTTTGCATTATCAATTAAAAACGGATAATCACTTAATATATCTTGAAAATGAGAAAAAATATCGTAGCAGGTAACTGGAAGATGAATACCACCCTCCAGGAAGGTGTGGGATTGGCAAAAGACGTGAACGAAGCCCTCAAGCACGTAGAGCCCAAGTGCGACGTTATAATTGCAGTGCCGTTCACTCACCTTGCGCCGATTAATGGCGTAATCGATCAGAGCAAGCTTGGCCTTGGAGCTGAAAACTGTGCCGATCATAAATCAGGTGCTTATACTGGCGAGGTAAGCGCAGCTATGGTGGCTTCAACCGGTGCCACATATGTGATTCTTGGCCACTCCGAACGCCGCCAGTATTATGGCGAAACATCTGCCATCCTTAAGGAAAAGGTGAACTTGGCACTTGCCAATAACCTTACCCCAATATTCTGTATCGGCGAAGTGCTTGAACAGCGCGAAAACGGCACATATCTCGACGTTGTTAAAACTCAGATAGAAGAAGCACTTTTCGACCTGTCGGCTGAGGATTTTTCAAAACTAATCCTTGCTTATGAACCCGTATGGGCTATCGGTACAGGCAAAACTGCCACCGACGACCAGGCTGAAGAAATGCATGCGTTCATTCGCGATGTCATAGCTAAGAAATATGGCAACGATGTGGCCGAAAACACTTCAATCCTTTATGGTGGAAGTTGCAAGCCTTCAAATGCCAAGGCTCTGTTTGCTAAGCCTAATGTAGATGGTGGTCTGATTGGTGGTGCATCACTTGACGCCGAATCGTTTATGGGCATAGTAACAGCATTTTAATTTGGCTGTTGCCAATTTTATACGCTAAACGCAAGGCTGCAAAAATATATTTTTGTATTTTTGCAGCCTGATTGTTTTTATTAACAGCGGTCATTTATTGAATATGAAGAAAATTTTGGCATTCACCGCATACGTGGTATTATGTATCGTTTGCGTTAAGGCTCAGTCGCCTGACATTGTGAAGCATATAACAAGCGATGGTGAAAACACTGTTGTTCAACCAAGGGCATTGTATATGTTGCTTCTGTCGGATGTTTCGGTTTCGGATGTTTCGGCCGGCGAACAAGAGTCGGGAGTTGGCAATGCCAAAACGTCGCGGCAGTCTGGATTCAGGATACAAGTGTTTTCCGACAACAATTCGAAGACAGCCAAAAATGAGGCTCGTTCCAAATCGCGTGAAATAAGCGCCCGTTTTCCATCGCATCGTACATACGTGATTTATACGTCACCCTATTGGCGCCTTAAGGTGGGCGATTTCCGAACACAAGCCGAAGCTGATGAGTTTGCCGAAGAACTGCGCAATGCATTTCCGAAATATGCAAAGGAGATACGCGTGGTGCGTGATAAAATAAATCTCTGATAAAAAACTGACACGATATAGAGTATATGGATTGTCAATATCCTGAAGATGTAATTGACCAATTAGCGTCGCATATTGAATGTATAATTCGCCTTTTGGGAGAGGATTCCACCCGCGAAGGCCTGGAAAAAACGCCTGTGCGTGCAGCTAAAGCATTGTATTATGCAACGCATGGTTATAGGCAAAACGTGTCGGAGGTAATAAATGGCGCAATATTTAGAGCTCCGAGCTCGCAGCTCATCGTTGTGAAGGATATAGAGTTCTATTCATTCTGTGAACATCATATTCTGCCATTTTTCGGTAGGGTTTCGATTGGATATGTGCCCGATGAAAAAATGATAGGGTTAAGCAAGCTGGCGCGAATAGTCGAGGTGTATGCACGCAGGCTTCAGGTTCAGGAGAGGCTTACTTCGCAGATATGTCGGGCTGTTACCGAACAGCTTGGTGCAAAAGGCGTGATCGTGGCGTGCAATGGACAGCACCTTTGTATGAAGATGAGAGGTGTGGAAAAGCAAGACTCGTCGACAACAACAGTGGAGATGTCAGGAATATTCAAGGAAAACTATGACCTCCAGCGGCAATTTTTCGAAGCTATAAAAGTCTGATTTGGGAGCGCCACGAGAATCTATCGACGAGTTTAAATTTTGATATCTTCGATGTTTACAATCTGGCTGACTGCGTAGATTGTCAGTCCGGCAAGTGAATGAATCTGGAGCTTTGTGGCTATATTCCGTGGGCTCAGTTCTTTCATATTGTCTCCCGATTTATTGCGTCTAGTCGTTTCGATGTGGCGGGTTATAAGGCTTTTAAGCTGGTCGCACTGGCATTATTGATAATGTGTCGTCATATCGCATGGTTACTTCATCGGGAAGGGCCGAATGAAATAGGCTGATTATGTGTGGCGATGGCGTATGCGGCGTTTGTCGAAGGTTGTCAGTCGCTTTTTGGGGCAATGTCGGTGCGTCGGCTATTATTATGTCTGGTTGGAGCCAAATCCAAGTGGAATTGCGAATTGACTGAGCAATGGCAAAATATTCAAATCTGCTTGTATGTGGTCGACCATACAAACCGTTTAAGTGAATTTACACGTATATTTCTGCCATACCAGTGAAAGAATGGGAAGCGCAGTGTGGAGAGATTAAGAGGAGAGGGGAGGGGTTGTGGTTTAGGCTTTTTCTTCTGCTTCATCGGCCTTTTCGGCCTTTTCGGCAGCTTCGTCCTGAGCGATTTCTTCATCCTTGAACTCAGTGATTCCGGCTGCAATCAGCTGGTTATACCATGAAAATACTTTCTTTATATCGCTTGTGTGAACGCGGTCTTCATCATATTCGGGCAGTATTTCAGAGAATAACTCCTTTAAAGCAGCCGTATTCGACATCGTTTTTGAATCAATTGCCTCATTGTTGAATTTTTCGGCGATTGAGGCAAACACGTCGTCAAGGGGATGATCGCCTTCATTGGTGTATATTGAGATGTCGCCGAGCGACACAACTTTGTCATGGGCATACGCAGGCACTCGCTTGCCGGTCTGGAGTGATTCGACAATGAGCATATTCCTGCCCTGGCTCACTAATTTATAAAGTCCGGGACGTCCCGAAATCGAAAGAATCGTCTTAATCATATCAAAAATATAAATGTTGTTACAAATAAAATTTTCCACAAAATTAATACTTTTCCCAAAAATCCCGTACATTATTCTTAACTTTGTGCATATAAAGAAACTCTACAAAATGCTAATATTCCTCAAATCGTTATTTCAACTGATACTTTCGCCCGAAAGGGGTTGGGAGGACATTTCTCGCGATGGATTCGAACCGAAGCAGCTTCTGGAGCAAGGGATGTATCCGTTGTTGGGCATTACGGCTGCGTCATATTTTCTAAATGCCGTATATCATTCGGATGTAGAAATATCATATATGGTACAGCAGGCCATTATATTGTTCATTCAGTATTTCATCACTTTTTTTGTAGCTCAATTCGTTTTTTCATCTTACATACATAGATTTATAACGTCAGAGGTCAGCAGTAAGCGCAATGACACCTACATTATTTACGGCGTGTCGCTTCTTGCCGTCGTGTCGTTGCTTCACAATTGTCTGCCCGTTGATCTGGCAATAATAAATTTTTTGCCGATATATGTGGCCATTGTGTTGTGGCGTGGTGTAAGATATATGGCCGTCGCATCGGAGAAGGTGGGGCAGTTTATGCTAATGTCCATTGCTGCTATAATAGTTCCGCCCTATGCACTTGGAGTTCTGTTCGATTTTATAATTCCGGCACCTTGACGGGGGCTGACCGTGTCTATATAAAACGCATATGAAAGTTAATGAAGTGAACATAAAAAACAAACGTGCAACGTTTGACTATGCTATAACCGACACATTCACTGCCGGGATAGTTCTTACTGGAACTGAAATAAAGTCGATTCGTCAAGGTAAAGCCGGATTAGTCGATTCGTTTTGTTTCGTAGTAAATGGCGAAGTATGGGTGAAGAATATGTACATTGCCGAATATTTCTATGGCTCATATAATAATCACGAATCACGTCGCGACCGTAAGCTGTTGCTGACTAAAAAAGAGATTGCAAAAATTGAAAAGGCCGGCAAAGAGGCCGGTTTTACTATTGTTCCGCTCAAGGTGTTCATAAACGAACGCGGATTGGCTAAAATGATTATCGGTGTCGGACGTGGCAAGAAAGAATACGATAAGCGGCAGTCGATAAAAGAGCGCGAGGACAAACGCTCTATTGCGCGGATGTTCGAGAAATAATTTCACGTCGGGCAATAATCAGATATTCGCAATCATCGCAACATTTGGCCCCGAATAGTTGCGTCTCGCCGCCTTCCCTAATCTTTAGCTTGCGTACAAGCTCGGGTGCCGATAATCGGAAATTTCGAGTCGATACGTTGGTGACCATACCACGCGATTGGATGTCCTTTATCGTTTTTTTATTGAATGGCATCACTTCAAGCACTCTGAATTTATGTCCCGGGAAATTTTCGACCATATAATTTGCCGTATACAAATGTGTGTGGCGGTGTAATTTCGATACGTCGAATTTTGTGACAATCAATTTCATCGCGCCAGATTTCATGATGCTTGGAAACGGTTCGTATAGAATGTCGCCCGGTTGGGGAAGTGCATAATCAGTCAACTCCACTGAGCTTTCGCGGGAGGTGTGGAACGAGAATTCCCACATATCAGCATTGGTCAATGTAACCGATTTTATTTCCGGGTCAGATGACGCTGCTTTGTCAATCACGATCATCAGTTCTTTACATTCTGTGGGTGTTCCGATTACGTGGATTGCCGTGGCTCTGCCGAGCTCGTTTAATGCCATTGTTATGTCGAGCATCGGCGAAGCTTTGATAATTATGCGTTTTGACTTTTGCTGCATTGTATGTAGCAATTCGGCCACATTGGGGCTACAATCGGCTAATGCCACGAGTTTTTGTCCGTGTCCGCCGCGCCGTGCCGGGTCGATGAATATCGTGTCGAACGAAAGAGGTGTGTCGCGAATGAAATCTGAGCTATCGCAATTTTCCACCGTAATGTTCGCTAAATTTAGCACCTTAGCGTTATGGATGGCAGCTTCTGACACAGAACCATCCAAATCAACGGCAATTACCGAGGCTGCTTTTCGGGCCAGATGAAATGCGTCTATTCCCAGCCCGCAAGTCATGTCGAGAATATTTTCACCGGTGCTTATAAGCGATGAATGATAGTTGGCAAGTATATCGGATGTGCATTGTTCGGCCGATAGATAGGTGGGAAATATGAAATCGTTGCATTTCAGCGTGTCGGAAAGCTTCTTAGCCGTTTTGCGGCGACAGTCTATTTGCATTATGGCAAATTCCATTTCGCTGTCGCCATGATATTTCAGGCGCAGTCTCATCAAGTCGGATTTCATATTCGACTCGATCCATAGGCGTGTTTCTGGCTTAAGTGATACCATCTCTGGCACAAAGATAGTAATTATGAGCGGGATTTGTTTTATTATTCTTTGCAGTGAGTATCTTTGGCATAAAAATTGTTATATAGGAGATATATGCGGTCAAATGTCCTTATGGCTTGAATCCGCTATTAAATAAGTAAAAACAATTCACTATGACATCCGATAAACTCCTTGTGATTAAAAGTCGTATAAATATGGCCCTCGCCAAGAATAGGCTGAATGCAGCTTTCGATGAACTTCAAGCTATGGCTGCCGCAATATCAGCTCCATGGTCGGTGCGTGATGAGATTTCCCACTTGCGTTCTGGCTACGACTATCTGGTGCATTATGCATTGGACGGAGCTACGGATCCATCACGTCCGGCTCTGCTTGCCGATATTGTCTCAGGCATAAGGCGTCATCTTGATGGTCTGATACGTCTCAATGACAAGAAAGATTCATCGCGGCTATATTTCAGTACGCTTCGTTACGAAGAAATGCAGTCTGACTCCACCCTGTCTCAGCTGTTGGCCCGCTATATTAAGAATGCCGATACGATCAATCTTGCGTTGCTTTCCGGTGGGTGTGATGTCAAGTCTGATGATGGAGAACGTATGGAAGTGTCACAGGAGAAGCTTGCCCGGCGGATGTTCGATGTCGTGTGGGTCACACATCCACTTTCGTCTGATGATGAAGAGACACTTGGACGGATATTTAAAAGCGACATACTTCCTGCATATGTGAAACAGTTGATGCTGTCAGCTGTAATGTTAGGGGCATTGGAATATTATGACGAACGGCGTCTTGTGGTTCTTGCCGATGCATATATGTCGGCCGACTCGGATATTTCCATAATGGCATTGTGTGCGTTGATGCTCGCAATGTGGGTCAATAGAGCGTCGCGGTCGGGAAAACGTCTTTCCGACAGGTTGGCTGCTATGGCTGAACGTAATGGCTGGGCCGACGACGTGAAGATGGCATTCTTGCAGTTCATACGTACTCGCGACACCGAGCGTATAAATCGTACGATGAAGAACGAAATATTTCCGGAGATGATGAAACTTCGCCCCGATGTTTATAAAAAAATTAGAGATGTCGAATCGATGGAGGCCTTGACGGAAGCTGATTATAACCCGGAATGGGAAGAATTGCTGGCTAATTCTGGCCTCGCCGATAAAATCAAGGAGATATCTGAATTGCAGGCCGATGGCGGCGATGTGATGATGAGCACATTTGCTCATCTTAAAACGTTTCCGTTCTTCACATACGTTGCCAACTGGTTTTTGCCATTCTATGTGGAGCATTCCGAAGTCGCTACGGCAATTAATTCGGAAATGAGCGGAATGCTCAACGAAATCGTAAATGCTTCGCCGTTCTTGTGCAACAGCGACAAATATTCGATGGCACTTTCGATGTCGTCGGTGCCAGAAGCTCACCGTCGTATGCTAAGTGAACAGTTGCGTGCCCAGAACATCAACATTGCTGAACTCCGAAATTCGGATATTTATTCAGGAGTGAAGCATCGTGAGAATGTGGCGAACAAATATGTTCAGGACATTTATCGTTTTTTCAAGCTCTTCCGGCGAAAAGGTGAGTTCCATGACCCGTTTACGTCACCAATCAATGTAATTGAATTGCCTCAGTTCGCTTCGGTTTTAAATGATGATGCGACTCTTAATCTCGTATCCGAATTTTATTTCAAACGAGGATATTATCGCGATGCATTGGCCATATATCGGATTTTGCTTGACCGTATGCCATCATCAGTTCAGATATTGCAGAAGACGGCTTATTGCCTCCAGAAAGAAGGGGAATTGTCGGAAGCGTTGGCGTTGTATGAGCGTGCCGAGATGCTTGCGCCTGATAGTCTGTGGACACTTCGTCGCATTGCGTTGTGCCATAAACTTATGAATAATCCGGCTAAGGCATTGCAATACTTCGAACGTATCGCCGCGCAGTGTCCTGACGATTTGGGCGTCGTTCTCAATATAGGTCACTCGCTTATGGAGCTTGGGCGTTATGATGAGGCTTTGAAGCAATATTTCAAAGTCGAATTCCTTGATGAGAAGTCGTCTCGGGCATGGCGTCCTATTGCCTGGTGTGCATTTTTAGCCGGCGATTACGACCGTAGCCGTCAATATTTTGAACGAATATTGTCGTCTGGTCCTGATGCTACTGATTATCTCAATGTCGCCAATCTCGAGATGGCTACCGGACATTATCATGACGCCGTAAGGCTATATGCACGCAGCATCGTTTCTGATTCTGGTGGACGTAAAGCATTTGAAAACGCCATTGACGCCGATAAACATCATCTGTTTGACAAAGGTGTTGATCCGATTATGCTCGATATCGTCATCGATGAGGCTTTTAGGCACGCCGCAGTGTGATATAACTGTCGATAAATGATAAATAGGTTCGCTCATCACATAAATAAGAGAATATGACAACAAATCCATTATATGCCGATAAGGAATTTGATACGTTTAATGCCGTTCCTCCGTTTGATATTTTAAATGCCGATTTTTATGAAGAGGCCATAAAGCATGCAATCGAATTGGGGCTTGCCGATGTTGAGGCAATAGTGTCAAATCCGGAGATTCCCGATTTTTTCAATACAATAGAGGCTCTCGAAAACTCCGGACGCCACCTCGATCGGGTGCTCAACGTGTTCTATCCTCTTCTGTCGGCAATGGCTGATGACCGGATGATGGAAATTTCAGTGCGCATGTCGCCTGAAATAAGCAATTATTCCACTTCGATTTCGCTGAATCCGCGTCTTTGGGAACGTGTTAAGGCGGTGTACGACAATCGTGATTCGCAATCTTACACCGTTGAGCAAGCGACGTTGCTTGACCGCACTTATCAGTCATTTGTGCGTCGAGGCGCTATGCTTGAAGGCGACGACCGCCAACGGTTTAAGGATTTGTCGGCTGAACTCACGGAACTCACCACGCGTTTCGGGCAGAATGTGCTAAAAGAACTGAACACCTATGAGATACGGCTGTCGGTAAATGACCTTGACGGACTTCCTGATTCTTTGGTTGAGGCGGCGGCTGCGTTGGCCAATGAGAAGGGTTTCGAGGGGGAATACGTGTTCACCTTAGCCCAACCGACTTATTTTTCCTTTATGAAATATTCGTCGAACAGAAGATTACGCGAAAAGATGTATCGCCTTTATTCCGGGCGAAATATTTCGGGGAAATATTCGAATGTCGGCATAATGAAGCGAATTGCGCATATCAGGTTGCAGATTGCCAATCTGTTGGGCTTTCCCACCTATGCCCATTACTCGCTTCAGCACACAATGGCCGAAACCCCCGACAATGTTTACAAGCTGCTCAATGATTTGCGTGATGCTTATATGCCGGCTTGGCGTAAAGAATTTGCCCGACTTTCGGATTTCGCGGCTCGTTTCGAGGGAGACGGTTTTGAATTGGCACCTTGGGATTATAGCTACTATGCCAATAAATTGCGTCAGGAACAATATGCATACGATGAAGAAGAGCTACGCCCATATTTTGAGTTGTCACGCGTGATTGAAGGGGTGTTTTCTCTTGCTACGCGCCTTTATGGGATTTCATTTGAGCCATGTGCCGATGTTCCGGTATATCATCCCGATGTGAGAGCTTACAGGGTTATTGATTGCAGCGGAGAATTTCTCGGGGTTTTATACACTGATTTCTTCCCGCGCGAAAGCAAGCGTCCCGGTGCATGGATGACTGATTTCCGTCCACAGTGGATTGATGCTGATGGCACCGATCAACGCCCAAATGTATCGATAGTTATGAACTTCACGAAGCCCACTCCGTCAAAGCCGTCATTGCTTACGCCATCGGAAGTTTCAACATTTTTGCATGAATTTGGCCATGCACTTCATGGATTATTGTCAAAGACCCGTTATGCTTCATTGTCGGGAACCAATGTCTATCGTGATTTTGTGGAGCTTCCTTCGCAGTTCAATGAAAACTTCTTGACTAATCATGAGTTTCTATACGGATTTGCACGACATTATCAAACTGATGAACCGATTCCACGTCATTACATCGACCGTATAGTTGAGTCGGCACGTTTTGGGGCCGCATATCAGTGCTTGCGTCAGCTTAACTTCGGACTTGTAGATATGGCATGGCACATGATAACTCAGCCGGTTGACGATGAAGTGGAGTTTGAATGTCGGGCCGGTGAATCGGTGTGTCTTTTCCCGTACGTATCCGGAACGCTTGTTTCGCCACAGTTCAGCCACATATTTTCCGGTGGATATGCTGCTGGATATTACAGCTATAAATGGGCCGAGGTCCTTGATGCCGATGCTTTTGCGCTCTTTAAGGCCAACGGTGTGTTCAACGCTGAAATCGCCGCTCGCTTCCGGCGCTCAATTCTTGAGCGCGGAGGAACTGAACATCCGGCCACGTTGTACCGCAATTTCCGGGGTGCAGATGCGTCGATAGATGCCTTGCTGGAGCGCGACGGCATTGTCTGAAAAAGGGAAAAAACTTTTTAAATGCGGCCATACTCCAAACTTTATCGAAGTTGGAGTTGTTGTTCATATATAAGTTTCAGCTTTTTATTTATTTGTATATGAACACGAAAAAATTACGCTACGCACTCGTTTCGGCCATTTGCGCATTTATGCATTTTGGCGCTTCTGCTCAGCATATGGTGGATTTGCGACAGGATTCACTTGAGAGGTCGCATCGCATCATTTCACTTGATAACGGAAGTCGGATTTATGCCGATTCTGTCAAGAAGATGATTTCCGAGTTCTACGTCGATCAGTTCCGTCATTTTCAAGACCCGGCTGCACCGTACTTTATGTTTATGAGCCGTAACTCGGATTTGGCTATGGGTATAGGTGGAGTTGTGCGTATGCGCGGTTGGTATGATTGGGGTGGAGTCAGTACTAATGGTTTCGTTCCGTATATGATTCCGATTCATCGCAATCCGGCTCACACCCGTCATTTCGGCACTACGCCTTCTGGGTCGGCCCTATTTTTCAGGGTGATTGGTCGTAGCCGCACTTTTGGTAGTTTCCAGTTCTATATCCAGGGAGAGTTTACGGGTGGTAATAATCAACGCGATTTTGAACTCAAGAAAGCTTATGCCCTTGTGAATGATTTCACTATCGGTTATGCAAGCTCGTCGTTTAGCGACCCGTCGGCCATTCCTCCTACAATCGATGCTGCTGGCCCCAATAATAAGTTTACGGTAACTAATGTGTTGGTGCGTTGGATGCACACTAATTCCCACGGATTCGGCGCGGCATTTTCGGTCGAAGACCCGTCTAACCAAATAGATGTCGATCAGGTTAATACTGAGTCGGTTGATCAATGGTTGCCTGATTTCGCTTCATTCCTGCAATATGAATGGGATCACTCGCAGCATATACGTTTGGCCGGCATAGTTCGCACGCTCCCTTATCGTGATATGCTTGCTGCCCGCAATCGCAATATAGTTGGCTGGGGATTGCAGTTGAGTTCGATTTTTAGGCCCACGAATGCAATGACTTGCTATTTTATTGCCAATACAGGTAAGGGTTATGCATCTCTTGGTGGTGATATGGCGTGTGGAAACTATGATCTCGTCGGCGACCCCAATAAGCCTGGACATCTCTATGCTCCTCAGGCTCTCGGATGGTGCGTAGGTCTTCAATATAACTATAAGCCCAATGTGTTTTCTGTCGTATCATTCTCGCAGTCGCGATATCTGCCACGTGAAAAGGTCGATGGAAGCCAGTATAAATATGGTCTTTATGGCACAGCCACGCTGTTTTGGGACGTAACGCCGCGAATGCAGCTTGGAATGGAATACAATCTCGGCAAACGCGTCGACTTTGATGGCCAGGGGCGTTGGGCGCAACGAGTAGGTGCTTTGGCACAGTTCTCGTTCTAACAGAAACAAGAGTATGTACATATAAAAACAGATTTGGCGGCCTGATGCCGCCAAATCTGTTTTTATGCCAATTGACTTTATTTGAAATAGGGAGTTGTCAAGCGTGCCCCTTTCAGATATTCGGCCGTGTCCATTCGCCGTTTTCCGGCCACTTGCAGACTCTTGATTGCAATTGAGCCATTGCCACAGGACACAATCATATCATCGTCTTTAATTACCGCCTTACCGACCTCACAATGGATGTCGGTATTCGCGATTTCCGTAGACAAAATCTTCACATCCATCACAGTGTCACCGTCGTGTAGTTGGCTCCATGCGCCTGGATATGGCGAAAGCCCTCTAACGAGGTTGTGTATGTCTGTGGCCGACTGATTCCAATCGATTCGGCACGTTTCCTTGAAAATTTTTGGAGCCGGGGTCGGAGTCACGCCATTCGTTAATGACTCTTGTGATATTGGTTTTAACGAATCGGCCAAAATCCCCTCGATTGTCTTTATTGTAAGGTCGGCTCCAAGCATCATCAGGCGGTCATGGACATCGCCCACGTTGTCTTCAGGATTTATGTCAATGCGTTCTTGGTCTATGATGTCGCCAGTGTCGATTTCGTGCTTCAGGAAAAAAGTGGTAACGCCGGTTTCCGTATCGCCGTTTATTACGGCCCAGTTGATTGGCGCGGCTCCACGATACTTGGGCAATAGAGAGGCGTGCAGGTTGAATGTTCCCAGTTCAGGCATCGTCCACACCACTTCCGGGAGCATTCTGAATGCTATCACCACGAACAGATTGGCATTGAGGCTACGCAGTTGTTCCACGAATGCAGGGTCTTTCAGATTCGGAGGCTGCAATAGGGTGAGTCCAACGCTCTCGGCGTATTTTTTTACAGGCGATGACAGCATCTTATGGCCACGGCCGGCTGGCTTGTCAGGCATTGTCACTACGCCTACAATGTTATATCCCCCTTCATATATGCGTTTCAGGCTCTCCACGGCAAAATCAGGAGTGCCAAGAAACACGATTCTCAAATCCTTTTTATCCATCATCAAAGGGCTAAGGCGAGTTTATTTTATCTCTTGTTCGTTTAGTTGGGCATCGATTTGAGCCAGGGCGAAAGAATATGCACCAATCGAAATGGCTTTACTTGCTCCCAGTTTTGATATTGTCACGCCGATGCGCTTCATTGGGTCGTAAATTACGGTTTCGTCTGAACCATAAATTTTGATTGGTCGAGCATCACCTTTTGCGAATTTTTCAAATTGCGATTCATTGTCGAGGTCGAACACCTTCATCTGCATACGGTTCAGCTCTTCTCCATTTATTGAGTGCAGGCGTCCGTCAAATTCCTTCATAAGCGATGGCATAAAATATTTTTTCGCCCCTGTAAGTCCGCCCCCAATCACTATTAATCCGTCAATTAGTGTGGCTGCCGTGGCCATGGCATCGCCGGCAATTTCGCCGAATTCGCTGAATGCCTCACGGGCAGCTGCTTCGTTGCCATTACGTTTGCCTTCGGCGATTTCGCATATGTCTTTAGGTTCGAGATTTTCGTTACTTCCGGACAGTTCGGCATATTTGCGCTTTATGGCGCGTATGGCCACGCCTTCCTCTACGAATACTTCAGGCATTTTCTTGTGCCGCAGACAGAATGTCTCGACACATGAATTATCGCCGCGATTAAGACGATTGTTCACAACCATGCCTATGCCGAATCCGGTTCCGAACGTATATCCAATCAAATTATTGAACCGTTTTGTGCTCCCGGCATCAGCGAGGCGCTGATTGATTTCAGGCAATGCACCGGCTATGGCTTCGCCAAACGCAAACAGGTCGCCATCATTATTTATGTACACCGGTATTCCGAATTTTTTCTGTAAAAACGGGCCTAATGCCACACCATCGCGAAACGACGGGAAATTAGGCAGATAACCTCCGATTATGCCATGCGGATAGTCGGCCGGCCCCGGAAACGCAAAGCTTATGGCAACAGGGTGTGTGTCGAGTTTGGCAATGATTTGTTCAAATCCATCCACCATAGTGTTGAGGCACTTATCCAGATTGTCGGCGTTAGAGGGCAGAACTATCGGTTCTACTATGAATTTGTTGGCTTGCATTGCGCCGAACACCAGATTGGTGCCGCCTGCATCGAGTGTTATCACTACGCGTTTGTCAAATCTGTACATAATAATTCGTTTTTGAGTATTTTGTTTTATGATACAAAAATAACAAATATATCTGTAAATAGCCTTAGCCACGTCCGATATTAGTTATATTTACTACCGCTTATGACGGATAGATAGAAATATTATGCGCTGTATGTTGCTGTTATATAATCATTTACCCCCCCCCCCATAATTATTTCGGATAAATGTTGTATAGTAAGAGAATATTGCATAAATTTGTACACGAAAAGTACTATTAATCATTTAAATATCATCACACTATGTCACGCTTATTTTGCACTACGTTGTGCATTGTCACAGTATTGTTGTTGTCATCTTTAGGATCATCCTCGTGTTCACCTAAGCGAGATTCCGCACCTGTCACTGAAAAGGCTGCTGAAGATGCCGGCGACGAATCTGATCTTTGGAATGTTGCTCTTGCTGTTCCCGATGTCGATAAAGCCATTGAAGAAGTTGGAGGCAATTGGCTTGAATTAGAAAAGCTTCCTATGGATGATAAAGGCGATGCTTATTATGACGGCTTTATAATGAGGCAAATCAATGTGCTTTTAGTCCTTAAGGAAGCGACATTCAATAAATTTGTTAAAAGTGCCGAAATAATATACGATAATGCCTTTGAAAAAATTGCCGCCGACTCGGTGTCTTTCGACGACACGGTTTGTGCTATGTTGATGTTCGGACAAATGCGCGTCACTCCGCGGTCATATAAAAATTCCGACAAAAATCCGGTTATGCCATTAGCCAATTACCTTGAATTGATTGGGAATTATCGTGACCATGAAACCGAAGTGCGTATGGCCGTGCAGTCAGAGAAATAAAACTCAATAAGCCATATCGATATGGTTTATTGGCGAATTTTGTCCCCGGACAATTGCTGCATACCGCGACAATTGTCTGGGGACTCTTGTATAAATGATGTTAAACATAATGGATGCTGAATGCATTTTACGTACTTTTGCATCGTAAATCCACATATACCGTTAGTGAAAACATCATATTATCCACCCATATGGGTGTCATTAATCCCCATATTATTGTTGTTAGGTGCGTTGCTGACACTGATAATTACTATCGGTGCCGAATCAGTGCAGGATTATAGTTGCTATATTCTTTTGGCGGCTGCGGCTGTCAGCGTCATATTGTCGCGCATCTTCACCAGGCGTTCGTGGCGTGTGATTTGGCTGGGACTATTCAAAAGTGCGCGTCAGATAATTCCGGCAGTGCCGATACTGTTGTTTATCGGCACGTTGTCGTCAACCTGGATGCTCAGCGGCGTAGTGCCTATGCTCATTGATTACGGGCTGCGTATTCTTGACCCTGGGATGTTTTTGGTTACCACATGTGCTATATGTGCGGCAGTATCGGTCGTGACCGGTAGTTCCTGGACCACGATTGCCACAATTGGGGTAGCATTGATGGGAATAGGCACAGTGATGGGATATAGTGAGGCTTGGGTGGCCGGTGCCATAATATCCGGTGCCTATTTCGGAGACAAAGTTTCGCCTCTGAGCGACACCACGGTTCTTGCCGCGTCGTCAACCGGTGTTGAGTTGCTCACCCACATCAGATTTATGATGATAACAACCATTCCTGCAATAACGGTGGCTTTCATCGTGTATGCGTTGTCGGGGATGGAATCGAATGCCTATTATGCAGAACATACGGCCGAGATGCTAAGTGCTCTCGATTCCACTTTCGCCATAACGCCATGGCTATTGGCCGTGCCGGTGTTGACGTGCGTTATGATTGCTATACGTCTTAACACGGCGCTCACGCTTGCCCTGAGTTCGCTGCTTGCGCTGGCGGCAATATTCGTGTTTCAACCTCAGGTTGTGGCAGTGCTTTCGGGTGGCGATTTTTCGTTCGTCGCATTTATGCGTATGGCATTTCAGATACTTTTGTCAGAAACGACGCTTTCCACAGGCAATGACCTGTTCGATTCTCTGGTGTCGACCAACGGTATGCTTGGAATGATGCCAACGGTATATTTGGTGTTGAGTGCTATGGTGTTTGGTGGCGTGATGATTGGCACAGGGATGCTGTCGGTCATCACACGTTCATTCACAAGAAAGCTGAACTCTTCGCGAAATCTTGTTGGTGCCACGGTCGGGAGCGGACTTTTCCTTAATAGTTGCACCGGCGACCAGTATCTTTCGATTATAATTGGCGGGAATGTATACAAAAGCACATATCGTCGAAATAAAATGAAACCGCAGGTGCTTAGTCGTGCGCTCGAAGACTCCATATCCGTGACGTCAGTTTTGATTCCATGGAATTCGTGCGGCGTCACTCAGTCAACCGTTCTCGGCGTGGCCACGATTGCCTATCTGCCATTCTGTGTGTTCAATTACGTAAGTCCGTTGATGTCGGTCGTCATCGCATGGATTGGATGGCGCATATATGCGGTGCCTGGCGCTAATCGTCGGCTCGCAGTGTCGGGCTGACCAGCTTATGTTTTTAAGCTCGTTATCTGGACGGGTTGCCGTTGGAGTTCAGGTCATCTTCGCGTTCTTTGCGCAGGCGCTCTTTGTGTTTTAGCGAAAAATGAAGAGCCACAATCACTATCAACGTGCAGCCGATTATGCCGAAATAGTAAAGGTAGTTTCCCTGTTTCAATTCGCCACGGCCTATGTAGCTTAACGCCCCAAGATAAGCCAACAGGATGAGTGGTATGGTTGTTGAGCGCTTCAGCTTCATTCTTCGGTTGATTTTACGATGTAATACGGTGATTTTTTCGGATTGAATTTGCCTGACGTCAGGTAGTGGTAGATTTTCAGACAAGCCCAGGCGTCGATTGACGCATACATCTGCTGGCCTTCGCTCAATTGGTCGGCTTCCCAGTTCGACAGTCGTTGACCTTTCGATATGCGCTCGCCGAAAAGAATGGCATATATTTTTTGTAGGCTTTCATCGCTTATCCGGTAGTCCTTCACGAAATTTTGTAGGTCGATAAAGCCTTTGGGCATAAACTCCCACATACGGTGTAGCACAAAAAAATCGTCCTTTAGCGATAAGCCTATTTTCACGATGGAATCATCTTCCATAAGGGCCCTCATTTCAGGAGTGAATCCCACTTTGTTTATTCTGAACAGGAAGCTATGTCGTTCGGTCGACATCTGTATTAGCGACACGTTGTTTGTGCATCCTTTCTTGAAGGCGGGTTTGGTTTCGGTGTCAAATCCTATGAGACGGTTTGATGCCAAAAGTTCCAGGGCTGGAGCTATGGCTTCAGGTGTATCGATGACTGTTATTTCTCCCGGAAATTTCACCAATGGCATTTGTGCTAGTTGCTCTTTGCTGATGGATACGGTAGCGTTGCTCTCCATAAAGCTAATCTACAATGATGGTACGAAATTCATTTCCACGCCCGGGAAGTTCCGGTCAAGGTAATTTTTTATGAAATTGCGGGTGTCGGGAGCGATTATTTTATCGGTATCGAAATACTCGTTGTATAGCACCGAATGCAGGCGCATTTTGCGATTTTTGATAGCTTCGAGAGCCAATATCGTGTGGTTTATGGAGCCAAGTTTGCCATTTGTTACGAGTGATATCGGTAGTTTGCGCGTAAGAGGATATTCTATTGTGAGCATTTCTTCGGTAAGCGGAACCATTAATCCGCCGGCCCCTTCCACAATCACAGTGTCAAATTCGTTTGAAAGTTTATCGATGCTCGCATCTATCAGCGCCAGGTCGACAGGACGACCATCGATGCGGGCCGACAGATGCGGCGATGCCGGATATGTGTAGATGACTGGGGCCGTGGTATGGTCTAAGTCTTCAGGCTGTATTCCAAGTCCCATTATGCGTCGATGCACATCGATGTCCTCTGAATAGTCCCGATTACCGGTCTGAATGAATTTCATCGTAGTCACTTTGCGCCCTTGTCGCATCATTTCACGTGCAAGCCAGCCGGTGGCGTAGCTTTTTCCGGCATCGGTATCAATGCCCGAAATGAATATTATTTCGCATTTATTGTTCATTTTCGGCCTCCTTTATTCTCTGATTCATCGGCGAAACGATTGGGATAGTCCAATTTTAAGCGGGGTCTTTTCAAGGCCACTATCACCAACACTATGCCGGCTATAATGAATGGTATGCTCAGCAGTTGGCCCATATTCAGCGTCATATTGGCTTCCCATGCCACTTGGTCGTTCTTGATGAATTCAATCAGAAATCTTGGTAAGAAAATGCCGATGAAGAAAACGCCAAGTATGAGCCCCGGACGTTCGCCGGCATTCTTTTTCCAATACATCCACATCAGCAGTCCGAATAAGGCGAAATAGCACAGTGCCTCATATAGCTGGGTAGGGTGGCACGCCAGCCCTTCATACAGTTCATGCCATTCGCGCGAGCGTATGAACATAAACCCCCAGGGGAGCGTGGTAGCATGTCCGTATATTTCCGAATTCATCAGGTTGCCTAAGCGTATCAATCCTCCCACGAGTGCTATGGCTATGACCAGACGGTCGAATGTCCACAGAGGGTTGCGCTTTGTGGTAAATATGGAGAACAATATTATGGCTATTATTATCGCTATGGTGCCTCCATGGCTTGCAAGGCCGCCTTCCCACACTTTGAATATGTCTATCGGATGCTGACGATAGACGTCCCATTCATAGAAAAATACGTGGCCGAGACGCGCTCCGATTATAGTCGCTGCAACCACCCATATGAGCAGTATGCCGAGCCATTTCTCGGGTGCGCCCTCGCGTTTGAATGTCCGGGCCACAATGTTATATCCCAAAAGAAATCCTACTGCGAACATAAGTCCGTACCATCGAATCGTTACGAACGAATCAATCAGAATCGGGTCGGCGTTCCATACAATGTAATTGAGCATGATGTCGATTTTGTGTTATTCTGTTGCAAATTTACTAAATTTATATGGTATCACCGCCTAAAAAATCTGCCGAACTTGCTGATGCAGATCCGGCAGACGTCGTTTTGTTGGGTTTGATGCGATTTAATATGCGAACATCGGATAATCTTCCATCATTGAGTTCACCTTTGATTTCACTGATGCTATCACTTGTTCGTTTTCGTGGTTGGTGAGCACGGTGTCTATCATTTCAACTATTTCACCCATCATGTCTTCTTTCGCACCGCGAGTCGTGATGGCCGGCGTGCCCAGGCGTATGCCTGAGGTCTGGAACGGCGAGCGGCTATCGAACGGCACCATATTTTTATTGGCTGTGATGTCAGCGTCAACCAGCACCTTTTCAGCCACTTTACCCGTAAGGTCGGGGAATTTCGTGCGCAAATCTACGAGCATACAGTGATTGTCGGTTCCGCCAGAAATGATTTTATATCCTTTGTCGACGAGAGCGGCGGCCATTGCGGCAGCGTTTTTCTGCACTTGGGCTTGATAGTCCTTATATTCGGGCTGAAGTGCTTCGCCGAAAGCCACGGCTTTTGCCGCTATCACATGTTCGAGCGGGCCCCCTTGGGCTCCAGGGAACACTGCCGAGTCGAGCAGCGACGACATCTTGCGGATCACGCCTTTCGGAGTGGTTTTGCCCCAGGGATTGTCGAAGTCCTTTCCAAGCAGAATCAGTCCGCCGCGTGGGCCACGGAGCGTTTTGTGTGTGGTCGACGTGACGATGTGGGCATATTTCACCGGATTGTCAAGCAGGCCGGCAGCGATGAGTCCGGCAGGATGTGCCATATCCACCATCAATAGTGCGCCGATTTCGTCGGCTATTTTTCTCATACGGGCGTAGTCCCATTCGCGTGAATATGCACTTGCGCCGCCCACTATCAGTTTCGGACGTTCGCGCAATGCCACTTCCTCCATCTGGTCGTAGTCCACCAGACCGGTATCTTCCTTCACATTGTATTCGAGAGCCTGGTACATTAGGCCTGAGAAGTTCACTGGGCTTCCGTGCGAAAGGTGTCCGCCATGGGCCAGGTTAAGTCCCAGGAATTTGTCGCCGGGTTTCAGGCAAGCCATGAACACTGCCATATTGGCCTGGGCTCCCGAGTG
>CAZRJT010000019.1:2364-27243 GCA_964600585.1 uncultured Bacteroides sp. | reverse complement strand
GTCGGGTTTATGACGGTTGAAGAGCTCGACGAGCTGCTCTACGCTGTCGGCATCCACCTGGTCGGTGGTGATGTTGCCCTTACCGATGGCACGGGCTATTGCCTCACACTTGCTGCGCGTTCGCGATGCCAACACAATCTCGGTGAACACTTCCGGATTCTGAGCGCATTTGTGAGCCACTACGGTGCCCACACCGCCGGCTCCTATAATTATAACTTTCGACATTATATTTATAAGTTTAAATTTCCAACCGCTAAGATACGCCTTTTATCGTCGCCCAACAAATATCCGGGCCACTTTTTGAAACACATTCGGCTCATAACCCCGCATGCCGAAATTTATGAACGTTAATCGACACCCAGGACACAATATCCAGTTACAACCGCTCGTTAATGTGGTATGAAATCAAGGATATCAATGCCGGTGCTGGCTATGGCCATCATGCTGTTTGCTTCGTGGGGGTGCATCTCCGACGACGTGACCACTGACGCGTCGGCACAACCCGAATTTTCGACCGACACCTTACGCCTCGGCACGGTGATCACGCAGCAGGAATCGCCTACGTTCTCAATGCGCGTCTATAACCGTAACAGCCGTATAATCACCATATCCTCCGTGCGTATGGCCGGGGGAGAGAGCAGCCGGTTTAATCTCAATGTCGACGGTATGACGGGCAGTGAAGTGCGCGATGTCGAAATCCGGCCCAACGACTCAATATATGTGTTCGTCGACGCCAACCTGACGCGTGTTGGAGATTCGGGCGTGGCCCGTATCGAAGACCACATATTGTTCACCACAAACGGCCGCGAGCAAAGAGTGACAGTAACCGCTGACGCCCAAGATGTTGAGCGACTACGCAGCACGGTGATAAGCACTGACACGCGATGGGAGCCCACGTTGCCTCGCATGATATTCGATTCGCTCGTCGTGGCACCGGGCGCCACCCTCACCATCGAGGCCGGCACGCGACTGATGATGCACGACAAGGCGCGCATCGTAGTGCGCGGCACGCTCCGCACCGAAGGTACGCCCCAACTGCCTGTGACAATCGGCGGCGACCGCACGGGCAATGTCGTAGCTTCGATTCCGTTCGACATTATGTCGGGTCAGTGGCACGGAATGTCATTTATGCCCAGCTCAACCGACAACCGACTGAGCCACACCACCATTGCCAATACCATTGAAGGGGTTGACGTTACCGACGCTGATTTGAGGCTTGAGAATTGCCGCCTGCGAAATAGCCGCACCAGTCCACTGCGGACAACACGGTCGGCCATCATCGCCACCGGATGCGAGATTGCCGACGGAGCCGACGGAGCCGCGTTGCTCGACGGCGGCCAGTACACATTCAACCACTGTACGTTCACCAACTATTATGTCTTTGCTCCGATAACAGGCGCGGTCATCCGAATCGGCAAGGAGCCTACCACACTACGGATCGCCAATTCGATCATCTACGGTTCGGGAGCTGACCTATCGCCCACGGACTTAAGCGACCGCGACATCTCATTCACACACTGTCTGCTCAGGAGCAACGGCACTGACGATGCCAATTTCATCGACACGCTTTGGGGGCTCGACCCCATCTTCAGGCTCGACCGCAAAAACTACGTGTTCGACTACCGTCTGGCCGACACGTCGCCTGCACTCAACGCAGCCATCCCCACTCCCGATGGCCTGCCCACGCCACTCCCCTACGATTACTACGGCATCCCCCGCCGCTCACTCGGCGCCTACCAGTAACCGTGCGCAAAATGTGGGACTGAAAGAAAGGCTGTGGTTGCACTTATTAACAAAATTTCATTTGTATAAATTGATTTTTTTGTAATTTTGCGATGCCTATCGCTCGTAGAGATTCAATCTGGGTCAAAGCGGGTGGGTAAGCAGACATAATTTAAAAGCGTTTATCCGCGCTTATTCTTGACTTGTCGGAATTCTCGCAAAATTTCATATTCATGTCAAGGATGGAGCAATGATAGATGCCCCTGGATATGTGATGATTGCATTCGGCATATCATTTCGAGAGAAATGTATGCCGGAATTAACAATTGCATACGAGCGTGGGCTTCTGCGTTGCCGTCCGACATGAATAGGGCAATGCGAGAAGCCTCGACAAGTAGGATGGCAACAGATACAGACTCCTACGCTTTTCTTGTATAATCACATAACCGCCAACGACGGGAGTCCCGAGGCGTAACTATCACATCTTTTTTATTATGAAATTTTTTAAATCCTTCCTGTTTGCGGCATTCGCAATCGCCCTCGTCTCGCTGACCTCCTGCGGAAAAGACAACTCCGACCCCGAACCAGATCCCGAACCCATTGACATGTCGGACATCACCGGCACTTGGATTCACACCGAAACATCAAACGACGGCAATGCAACGGTTTCTATGAGACTAACGTTCAACAAAAACTATACCGGCTCAATCGTCGAAGACTGGATGTTCCAAAGCAAGGCATCTTCTACGGAGACATATTCCATGCAATTTGAATGGTCGACGATTCGCGATAATGGAAACGATTTTCTAAAAATAAGTTATGTGTCAGGTGACAAGCAAACCGAACTTTTCCCAGGCTCCGCGGGCACGGTGCTATGGAGCCGCCAATACGTAAGAACCGGCAATATCTTGAACATCTACCAAGGTGCAGGTGTCTGGGTTTTCAAAAAGCTATAAAGTCAATAGGATCCAAATCAAGTGGAGGCCGTGTTCGGAATTATGACATAGCCTCCACTTGATGTATCTGACCGGATAATTAATCACGGACATCCACCCTACTTAGAATAATGTCTTCATTTCAAGATTGCTGATGAGCCTCCTGATTGTTCTCCGACTTCATTGCCACGCTGAACCTTTTTACCATATCCAAACGTGTATGTAGTCGTAACATTTATTCGACAGTGTGATAATGTGCCAATGTTTTCTATGCATTCGCTATACAAAGGAGTTTCTGTGACAATCTTGGCAGCAACCCAGCCTTTATTAAAGAAGTCAATACCCTCCAGGCGAATATTCCAGTTAGAATCAGCCCACCCTGCAGTAAAGCTATGATAATTTCTATCTCTATAAATCTGAGGAGACGCCGTGAACATATGCTTGTCTGCGGATTTATATGAAGTCATAAAGTAAAAATTATTGACATAACAAGTAGCCTGTATTGTGATTGGGAAAGGAGTATATGACTTATTGTAGATGCCTGTTGACCTATAAAATGATTGCTTTGGACTTGCATAGAGTTGTAGTTTACCATTAAACAACTTCCAATTGGCAGCAAACCCTATTTCTCCATTGAAATAATTTCCACTGTTAACATAGCGCCGGATCAATGCTTGACCTTCGTTATAAGAATCATATACAATTAATTGACGATTGAAAAATTCGTTGACGTTGCCAAAAGCACTCAATCCGAAAGAATTCGACGGCATCCATGTATACGAAAGATTAATCATAAGATTTCGGCTGTTCTTAAGGAAAGGATTACCGGTAATATACATATATTCATTCTCCTTTAAGATATCGGGAGATTTTTGATTTATGCCCGGGGTTGCATTGGAGTATTGAATAAATGCCGATAAAGAATTTTTATTGGATAGTGAATAACTGAGATTTGAATGAATAAAAGGATAGGAGTCATAATATGTTATACCATTAATGTCACTTTTATTCCAATATACACCTATATCAGTATAGAGCCGAATTTTGGAATCCTGTAATTGATATCCCAACAATCCGGCTACAAAGGCATTATGGAATCTGTCTCGATAAACATTTGTTCCGGAGTAATTTAGATGGTTAATATTGTTACCTCCATTTATCCCGAGAATCGCCATATGCTTTTGGCCGAATTTCTTTTCCAGATAAGAATCCACTCTGTAATTATATATATTCTCACGGGCATTCCTGACGATTTCAGAAGTATTGGAAGCCTCGTATGACATATAGTCATTACCTCGTGAGTAATTGAAGCGGGGAGAGAAATCCACTGAAAATTGTTTCGGAAGTGAGAAGAAGAATGAACCCTGATATGAT
This sequence comes from uncultured Bacteroides sp., assembly GCA_964600585.1. Lineage (GTDB taxonomy): Bacteria > Bacteroidota > Bacteroidia > Bacteroidales > Muribaculaceae > Paramuribaculum. Next base: position 23,212 of record CAZRJT010000019.1, on the reverse strand, counting down.
AGGGAGTTACTTCTGCTGGGATTTGCACGGTTATAAGTATAATCCGTCTCATTTGATGGTCGATAGGTTAAATTACCTTGTTGATTATTGGCGGATATATCGACATAAGTATAGCCAAGGGTATTACGAATCTGAATTTTTTCAGTCGCATAAGTTGCCCTGAATGCCACAGGCATCTGATCCTGTTTAAAATGCGAATCATTAATGGTTTCAGCACGCGTTAATGAATAACATTTACCTTCATAGTCCTTTAAAGTATAGGTTCCATCCAATGATTTACCGATATGATGGCTATCCCAATTATTTGCCCCGAAAAAAAGGTCATATGCCATCTTTTTATAAGTAAACTTTGAAAATACATTGGCCCGACTTGAAAGACCGATAAGAAAATTTTCGTTAGCAGTTATTTTGGTATAACCACCATATTCATATTTTTGAACAATAAAATTAATCACTCTTAGGACCCCTCTGAACCTAGAGTCAGTAGGGAATTCTATATATTCTACTCTTTTAACATCTAATGTCCTTAGACCTTCTAACTCTTCACTCGAGGCAGGAAGATAATTAATAAACATCGCAACTTCAAGTCCGGCATTGTTGGTCACAACATTTGTTATAGGATTAACTCGAATTTGAGGGATTCCCATTTGCTTTAAAAGGTCAATGGCATTTTGCGAAGCGTTCTTTTGTCGTTGCGTGGGCCGATATATACTTCTGTCTGATAGCAACGACGCATACTCTCCCTCGACTGTAACTGACTTTAATTGCATAGGCAGCTCGGTCATAAGGATTGTGCCGACATCGAATGAGTCAGATCTTTTATGAGTCGTCTTGTATCCCATACACGACAGCTTGGCAAGTATGCCCATACGGTCGCAGGGGATGGTGAAATGTCCGTGGTCATCCGTTATGCCGTAGGTCAACACTGTCGAATCTTTGGGTGCAAGCAGCATTACGGTAGCTGCTACAACGGGTTCGCCGTCTCTGCCGATTGCCCTTCCTGTATAGACATATTTTCCATGCTGAAGTGCCTCGATGTAATAAGAGTTTTCCGATTTGGTGACTGTTACAGGGTTAAGGCCTACAAGCTGACGCAATGCGTCATAGGCGTTGTCGGCATTTACGGTCGAGCTCGTCTGATAGTTTTCAAGTTCATTATAGATGAAGTTGATGTCAAGTTCTGGATGCTCCTCCATAATTTTTTGGATTGCCTTCGGCAGAGAAGTGGAATTGAACCGGAAGGAGAAAATCTCGGCATTCACTGTCAGGACAGATATGACGGCTGCGATAAGCGTGACTATGCGTATCATATTATCATTCTACTTTTATAGTTTTATCCTTGACGGTGAGATTAATATGCTCGAAGTTGTTTAGCCGTCCTATCACTTCTTCTATTGAATTGGCCTGATTCCAACGGAAGTAAAGGCGCAGTGACTTAGAGGAAGCATTGCCGAATATGATATCATAGTCATAATAAGCGGCTATCTTTGAAATTATGGTCTCAAAGGTGTCATCGTCAAAGACTACTATTCCGGGAATTACATCTTTATCGACTCCAACCTGGTTGATCGTATCGGACCGTGAAACAACAATTTTACTATCCGGCACATTGTCAATCTTCGCAGTAGCCTCTGCTTGACCAGTGTGGGTGTGATGTATTCCGACGCCCACAATAGCAGCCACGGCGGTGAAGGAAGCAATGCCAATGACAATGCTTGCCGCTGCATTACGGGAGAATAGGCGTGAAAGCCAAAAACGATGTGTGAATTCCGAATTACCGTGATTAGTCTCAAACCTCTTCCATTCCTCCTCAATATCGGGAGAGACTATGGTCTGGAGGCTTGACTTCGTTTTGTCAAGCAAATCAAATGCATCCTTTACCTCGGAATCTTGGAGCATAGTTTCAATCTCGGTAGCTGTGTAACGCTCTGGATGCTCCATCGCATCAAGAAGCCTGTCAATCTTATACATTTTGAGAAAGTTTTTCGCGTAAAACATCAATTGCATGACGAAGATGCTTATAGACAGCAACCTTGCTGATTCCGAGCTCACAGGCAATCTCCTGATAGCTCCTGCCATCGGAAAAACGCATATTGACCACGCGACGGCAAGCATCGGTCAGGTCATTGGAAACCGACGACTGAATCATAGCTATCGTAACCTCATCGGGCCAATCCTCTTCTGAGATTTCCTGCCCGTCGACAGCATAGACCTCCTTCATTCGCTCATGGACAGTCAGACTGCGGATATGCTTCAGAGATCTATTCCGTACGGCCGTCAACAGATACGCAGCAGACACATCTGTCCTTCCGGAAACTAGCAGGGCTTCAAAGACATCGTGCACTATGTCTCTTGACACATTGTCGTCACGCAGCATCAGCATCGCAAGTCGATACATCGATGCATAATGCTTGCGGAAAAGTTGTCCTATGCCATCATATTTCGTCATACATGCATATAACCCCTCGCTCTCCAAAAAACTAACCTCTCGGACCGAAAAAATTTTCAATCACGTGAATAAATCGTCCATTAAATACAAAATTACGAAAAATGTCGAGACAGCTGACTGATAGTTAACCGAAAAGATTTTTATTAAAATTGAAACTTAGCCATAACGAACAGGTAAAAATGGGGGGCACGATGGACGTGGAAATGAAAAAAATAGCTAAATTTGCATTTCACCAATTCATTCACATTTAAACGGCCTTGCTCAGGGCCTTAAAATCTGTGAGGCTTTAAAATCGAAACCATACACAATAGTCGAAATATTTTATGAATCTGACAAAATTAGCTTTATCGGCCGCACTGCTCTTGACGGGCGAACTGTGCGTGGCCCAAATCATGCCGTGGGAAAACCGTACGGAAACCGAGGATAGCCCGTTTGCCAAAGCGAACGGCCAAATAAAGGGCGGAAGCCTGCATCTGGAAGACGTGGTGAACGGATCGTTGATACAGACGCGCGGAGCCGGTGCAATAGAATGGATGAAGGACGGCGAGCGTTACAGCCGGCTGGAGCCGAATCCCAACGGAGGGATGGACTTGGTGGCCTATCGCGCCAAGGACAATAAGCGCGAGGTTATCATTCCGGCCTCGATGTTCATAAACAAGGCTACAGGCAAGCCGCTCCCCATAAGGAGCATAACGTGGAATGCCGACAACGACAAAGTGCTGATATACAACAATACGCGACGCGTTTGGCGCTATGACACACGTGGCGACTACTGGGTGCTGTCGCTCGGAAACGGCGAATTGCGCCAGCTCGGAAACGGTCTGCCGGAAGCATCGCTGATGTTCGCCAAATTTTCGCCCGACGGCACAAAGGTGGCTTATGTGTCGGGCAACAACATTTATGTGGAGAACATTGTCGACGGCAAGATGACACGCCTGACGTCAGACGGCAACGACAAGATAGTGAACGGAACGTTCGACTGGGTGTATGAAGAGGAGTTCGGCTGCCGCGACGGATTCCGCTGGAGCCCCGACAGCAAATACATAGCCTACTGGCAGAGCGACACGGACGGCACCGGATGGTTCGACATTATCAACAACGTGGATTCGATATATCCCACCATACAGCATTTCCCCTATCCGAAGGCCGGCAGCACCAATTCGGCCGTCAAGGTAGGATATATTCCGGCCGAGGGTGGCACGACTACATGGATAGAGCTTCCGGGCGACTCGCGCGAGAACTATATCCCGCGCATGGAGTTCATACCCGGCAGCGACGAGCTGTTCATACAGCAGATGAACCGCCAGCAGAACACCAACCGCGTGTGGATAGCAAAAATAAACGGCGGGAATCCTGAAAACATATTCACCGACACCGATGACGCGTGGCTCAACACCAACGACAACGTGCAGTGGCTCCAGGACAACAAATGGTTCACCTGGGAGAGCGAACGCGACGGCTGGCAGCACCTCTATCGCGTGAGCCGCGACGGCAAGACCATAGAACCTATCACCAAGGGCGACTTCGACTACATATCATATGTCGGTACTGACCTCAAGAACGGCATTGTCTATTTCATAGCATCACCCGACAACTTCACACAGCGCTATCTTTACAGCGCTAAACTCAACGGCAACGGCGAGGCCACACGCATTAGTCCGCTCGACCAGGCCGGGCAGCACCGTTACAGCATGTCGCCCACCGGCAAGTGGGCCGTGCACACTTATAGCACCGCCGCAATGCCTCCCGTCATCGACATGGTGTCGTTCCCGAAACACCGCTCCGTATGGATCATCGAGGACAATGCCCATGCTGCTCAACAATATGCCGCGCTTGGACTCAATCCCAAAGAATTCGTGAAAGTGAAATCGGGCGACCTCACGCTCGACGCATGGATGATAAAACCCATCGACTTCGATCCGAACAAAAAATATCCGGTGATAGTGGAAGTGTACGGCGAACCGGCCAGCTCAACCGTTCAGGACGTGTGGGGAGGAGGCGACCTCTGGAACCAGTATATGGCCAATCTGGGCTATATCGTGGTGAGCATCGACAACCGTGGGGCAAACGCTCCGCGCGGCCGCGAATGGCGCAAGTGCATCTACGGAGAAGTGGGCACATTCGCTTCTGAAGACCAGGCCCGAGGCATACAAGACCTCGCACGTCAATATCCTTACATCGACCCCACGCGCATCGGAATCACGGGCTGGAGTGGCGGCGGCAGCCAGACGTTGAACTCGATGTTCCGCTATCCCGACGTGTTCAGCACGGGCATAGCCATAGCCTTCGTGGCCGACCAGCGCACCTACGACACCATCTACCAGGAACGCTATATGGACACCCCGCAAAATAACCCCGAAGGATATCGCAAAGGCTCTCCCATTACGTATGCCGACGGCCTTGAGGGGAATCTGCTGCTGATTCACGGCACGGGCGACGACAACGTGCATTACCAGAACTGCGAAATGCTAATCGACGAACTCATAAAGCACGGAAAAGTGTTTAGCCTCGTAAGTTATCCTATGCGCAGCCACAGCATCTACGAACGCCCCGGCACGTCGCTCCACTTGCGCAAGACCATGGCGAAATACTGGCTCGACCATCTGCCCGCCGGTGCCCGCTGACACTCAAACGGGAGAGCAAACACAACCAACTCAAAAACCAAACCAAATAATGATGAAACTTTATAAAGCAATAGCCCTATCGGCTTTAATAGCCACATCGGCTACCGCAGTCAAGGCGCAGGTCGATTTGTCATCACAACGGTCGGAATTACAGACTCTGAAGAAAATTCCCGGCGACAAAGTTGACCACAAAGGCATAATAATCAATCCCACGCCGCAACATATGGCCGCGTCGGCCAACACTACGCTCTATATAGGCGAGGGCATCAAAAAAGTGAACGACAGCAAAAAGATGTTCAAGGACGACCTCCAGTTCATCACCAAGAAGAAAGGGGGCGATGTGAAACTCTCCGTCGACTTCGGCGGCAAGAAAGCCAAAACGCGCGGAGTCAAGGAAGTGCCGGGAGCATACGCGCTCACCATCGACGAAAAAGGCATCGACATCACCGGCTACGATGCACTCGGAGCCTTCTATGGCATCCAGACCCTGCGGCAGCTCTACGACAGCCCCGCATCGAAAGGCGGCGACATGCTGCCGTTCATCGAAATAAACGACTATCCCGACCTACCCTACCGCGGCGTGGTCGAAGGTTTCTACGGCACACCGTGGTCGCACGCCGTGCGTCTGTCGCTCATCGACTTCTATGGCCGCAACAAGATGAACACCTATCTCTATGGCCCGAAGGACGACCCATATCACAGCTCGCCCAACTGGCGCCTGCCATACCCTGAAAACGAGGCCCGCAACCTCCACGAGCTCGTGGAAGCCTGCAAGCGCAATCGCGTCAACTTCATCTGGGCCATTCACCCTGGAGCCGATATTCGCTGGAACGAAGCCGATTACGACAGCCTGGTGTCGAAATTCGATATGATGTACGACCTCGGAGTGCGCTCATTCGCCATATTTTTCGATGACATCTCGGGCGAAGGCGCAAAGCCCTCGAAACAAGTGGAATTGCTTAACCGCCTGAACAGCGACTTCGTCAAGAGCAAACCCGACGTATCGAATCTGATAGTATGTCCGACCGACTACACCAAGCTATGGGCCAACCCTTCCGACGAAGGCGCATTGGCAGTGTACGGCCGCACGCTCGATCCGTCGATACAAGTGTTCTGGACTGGCGATGCCGTATGTAGCGACCTCACGCCGTCGACACTCGAATTCGTGAATTCACGCATACAGCGTCCTGCGCTATATTGGTGGAATTTCCCCGTTAGCGACTATTGCCGCAACTACATATTGCAAGGCCCCGTCTACGGACTCGACACATCGCTCACATCAAACGAAGTGGCCGGATTCGAATGCAACCCGATGGAACACGGCGAAGCTTCTAAACTCGCCCTATACGGCGTGGCCGACTATGCGTGGAACATCAGCGACTACAACCCCATAGACAACTGGGAGCGCGGAATGGAGCTATTGGTTCCGGCCGCAGCCGATGCCTACCGCACGTTTGCCATACATTCGTGCGACACCGAGACGGGCTACCGCCGCGACGAATCATGGGAAACGCCCACATTCGCCTATAACGACTACACTCTGCCGCAATTCAACGCACTCAAAGAAGAATTCAAGAAAATCGTAGAAGTTCCGGCAAAGATGGAGGCCGGCTGCACAAACCAGCAATTGCTCACAGAGCTACGCCCCTGGCTGACGGAGTTCGGCAAACTTGGCGAACGCGGCCTGCGCACGCTCGACCTAATCGATACGTTCGAAAATGGCAACGACTCCCTGTTCTGGTGCGGCTACGAAGCCAATCTTATGAGCCCCGAGGATATGGAGGCATTCGATGCCCACAAATCGGGTACGCTAAAACTCCAGCCATTCTATCAGAATGCGATGGACGACATGGTGCGCGACTACTACACGCGCCTCGCAGGCGCACAGCCGCTAATGTATAAAGGCGTCGGCTCATACCGCAACCTGAAAACCACACTCAGCAAACTGATGCTCGACAACGACACTACGACGTACTATACCTCGGCAACCGGACAAAACACCGGGCATTGGATTGGCGTAGACCTGGGCGAAATTCGTCCCGTAGAGTCAGTGTCGATTCTGCAAGGACGTAATTCAGTCGATGACAAAGACTTCTACGACAACGCAATAGTCGAAGTATCAACCGACGGAAAAACATGGACACCGCTGACACAACCATTCGTAAACACATATCTCATCGAATGGCAAGGCAATCCGGTAGATGCACGCTACGTAAGGCTCAAGAAGCTCGAATCAAATTTGCGCAACTGGGTGGCCATACGTTCATTTGCCATAAACCAAGCCGGAAATGCCGATGCCAACCGTGCGGCATTCGATGCCAATCCGACCTCACCGCTTGCACTTTCAGGTAAGATGAACTTCGACCGCAAGGCCGATGCCACTGACCTCGTCATGCTCATAGGTGCCAATAATTCGGGGCTCACCGTCACGCAGCTCGATGCCTCAAACCAACCCGTTTCAACCACGAAAGTAAATGGCAAATATGCCTCTGTGCATCTCAACGCTAAAACATCGAAAATTTCGGTTGACGGCACTGCCGACATATACGAAATCATATTACGCTAATCCATTATGACAAAAAGCCGCTTGCAATCTCATGCAAAGCGGCTTTTTAGTTTCAACACCTATGAATCAGATAAAATTTATACTTGCTACGGCTCTGATGCTAAGCACCTCTTGCATAGCGACATCACAAGCTGTCCGTGCGGCAGAATCCGATATGAAATGGAAGCTCGTGTGGAGCGACGAATTCGACGTTGACGGCACACCGGCCCCTCACTGGAGCTATGAAAGGGGATTCGTACGCAACCATGAATTGCAGTGGTACCAACCCGACAATGCCCGCGTAGAAAACGGATGCCTCGTCATAACGGGACGCATCGAGGACGTGGAAAACCCACAATTCGAGGCCTCAAGCCGCGACTGGCGCAAGAACCGTCCTAAAGCACACTACACTTCGTCATGCCTCACGACCCGCGATAGCTTCAACTTCATGTACGGACGCCTCGAAGTAAGAGCCCGCATTCCGGTGGTGACGGGTTCGTGGCCGGCCATATGGACGCTTGGCAACCGCTGGAGATGGCCTGCGAACGGCGAGCTCGACCTTATGGAATACTATCGGCGCGACCAACCCATCATACTTGCCAATGCCTGCTGGCTTGGCCAAAACGACCGTGACGCCTGGGACGAATCGACAACGCCATTCACCGAATTTGTAGGTGCCGACAGCGAATGGGCCTCTAAGTTCCACATCTGGCGTATGGACTGGACACCCGACACCATCAAGATGTATCTCGACGACCGACTGCTGAACGAAATCCCTCTTGACCAGGCCGACAAAGGGGGAGGCACCAACCACGACGTCAATCCATTTTCAAACGATGTGGACGGTTTCGGACACTACATTCTGCTCAACTTAGCCATAGGGGGCAATGGCGGCGAACCTGATGATTCGGCTTTCCCGCTGCGCTATGAAATCGATTACGTAAGAGTATATCAGCCAGAAGGCTCAGATGTCTGCCGGAAGATGAAGCGTGATTAACGGTGTGGCATCATAGCGAGGCAAAGCCATAAGCTGCACCGGACACCGGCGCGCCTCTATGCTCTCGCTGCAATCGCCCACAGCTTCCACTCCGGCTTCTGCCAAAGCCGATTTTACGGCGTCAAGGGCTTTCTGCGGAGTGTTGTTGTCGGCACTCAGATGGCATAAAAACACATATTTGAGCCTGTCCGAATAACACCCGGCAAGAAATGACGCCGTATCGTCATTCGACAGATGCCCGTTTTCGGCCTTTATGCGCGCTCTCAGATAAGCAGGATATTTGCCGTTGTCGAGCATCGTGGGGTCATAGTTGCTCTCTATCATGATATACTGTGCCATACGCATATAGTAGTCGACACGGGGAGTTATACATCCCAAGTCGGTGGCCACGGCAAAACGATGCTTGCCGTGTGTTATGAAAAATCCGGAGTTGTCAGTGCCGTCATGGCTAACTTCGAAAGCCACAATCTCGAAATCGCCCAGCTTAAACGGAAATTCCTTATATATCGGCACATGATAGTCCTTAAGCCGCCGCGATATGCTATGGCGACGCATAATGCCGTTAAATGCCCTTGGCGTACAATACACCTTGATATTGCGATACTTCCTAACAAGCGAATAAACATATCTCACGTGGTCGCTATGGTCGTGGGTCAAGCATATCCCCCACACATTTTCCATCTTAAGGCCATTTAGCTTCATTGCGTCGACCACTTTATCCACTTCTATGCCGGCGTCAATCAAAAAACCGCCCGTACTGTCGCCCAGATACGAACAATTGCCGCTACTGCCGCTTCCGAAGCTAATGAACGTCAGCGAATCATGGGGCTTAAGGCCCACTATCGGCTGAAGCAAATCCACCGTCCCGTCGTCGTCATACCCCTCCGACATTTCTCCCGCTTGCCTCACATACTCCTCAATCGACGGATGCACAGGCACACGCTGCGACTCGTGCACGAATTCCTCCGTGAAATCGAATAGCGTCAATTGCTCTTTAGGCGTCTTTATCTTTAACTTACGGGCCATATGGGGATGCGTGTACTATGAATAAAGCAGAAATATCGTCGGCACCTTATCGTAATCATACGATACCTTGCGCCATTGCGCTATGGTGCGCGTCATTATCGATTGGCGCGGCCCCGTTACATCGGATGCCACGCAAAGCCTCATCGACTGAGGCAACACACGCGAAAGCTCCTCAATCAATCGGTTGTTGCGATAGGGCGTCTCTATAAAAATCTGGGTCTGACGCTCGCGCTGTATGCGACGCTCCATCTCCTTAAGGCGGGCGGCCCTGGCTCCCTGCTCCACCGGCAGATATCCGGCGAAGGCAAACGTCTGGCCATTGAAGCCCGACCCCATCAACGCGAGCAATATGCTCGACGGCCCGACCAATGGCACCACCTCATATCCACGCCGCTGAGCCTCGGCAACTATGTCGGCACCGGGATCGGCCACGGCCGGACATCCGGCTTCCGACACCACCGCCATATCATGGCCCTCGTCCATCGGACGAAGCATCGGTGCGATTTCGGCAGCCGGGGTATGCTCGTTCAACTCGACAAACGAAAGCTCGTCAATCGAGATGTTACGGTCGCAACGCTTCAAAAAACGTCGAGCCGACCGAATGTTTTCCACTATGAAATATTTGACATTCCGAGCCACTTCGATGTTGCGCATCGGCATAACCTCACTTGGCGCTACATCGCTCAGGGGCACCGGCAGCAGATATAGCACCGGATTCGTTCGTTCAGGATTTGATTGAGCCATATTCAATCGCAAAGTTACAAATGAATTTCGGTTCCGCTCCCAGAAATTATCCTAATTTTTCTCAACGCCGGTCGACCATATCGGCTTGACGTCGGCCGGGAATTCCACTCCGAGCTGTCTCCGTATCTCGTCAATCACCCTGAGCGTTACCAACGAATTGGCGTGCGAATTAATCTCCGACTCCAGGCCTCCGCTAAAAATCATATCGATAAACTCGCGTGTCTCATAATAATACACGTCATAGTCGAGGCCGACACCAATATTTTCACGATTGATTGTCGAACCACGGCCCGAATTAGCCACCGGACGCGCCGTGAACTCCAGGTTGCGTATGGTCTGTATGCGGTCGGCCGTCAGATTTCCCTCCTCACCTTCAATCTCCGACGGCAAATATGAATTGGCGATTTTCGAATAAAGCACCGTGGCATTCATGCCCGGATAAGTGAAATTCACGACTCCCTGGCCATCGACACCCGAATCAAGCACGATGCCCGAAGCCTGCACAGAGTCAGGTTCACCAAACAATGCCACCATAGGATAAATCGTATATATGCCAATATCCATCACCGCGCCGTTTGAAAGCTCAGGGTTGAACGCATTGGGAAGCTCGCCATTTTTATAGCTGTCGTAACGCGATGAATACTGGCAATACGACGCAAAATAGCGGCGCACTTTCCCCACCTTCGGCAAATTCCGGCGCAGAATGTCGAAATTCGGATTCATCGTAGCTATCATAGCCTCCATCAGCACCACGCCATTAGCACGGGCCGCATCAATCATCGCCTCGCACTGCGCCGCATTCGATGCCATAGGCTTCTCGCAAAGCACATGCTTGTGACCGCGCATACACTCTATGGCCTGCCATGCATGCTCGCTGTTAGGCGACGCGATGTACACGGCATCGATATCGTCGCATTTCGCCATATCCTCCACCGACGTGAATGTCAGCGGCAGGTTGTGAAGGGCCGCAAATTCCCGGCCACGCTCCGACGAACGCGAGCAAATGGCCACCGGTTCAAATCTTTCATCCTGTGACGCACCGGCCAAAAACCACCCCGAAATCTTGCCCGTACCGATTATCCCGAATCTTATCTTTCCGTTTTTCGACAGTGACATAATATTTCCATTTTTTCAACAAAGATAATAATAATCCACCAGCCGTCAACCGAAAAAACATTCATTGCACCCGATATCGACTATGGCCTTATACTCCGACTTCACACGCTTGGACAGTTTCTTCACCACTTCGCTGTAACTGTGGCGTATAAGCGATTTAATGAATTCGTCAGACAATTGGCCTCTGAGTTTCACCTGATTCCAGTATTTCTTATTCCAATGCCAGGCGGGCACAATCTCTTCATAGCGGTCGCGCAAATCCAACGCCAGTTCAGGGTCGCACTTCATAGCCAGATAATCGTCACCGTCAAGACCGCAACACACAAATATGCGGCCACACACCCTGAACAGCAGGTTATCCTCACCAAACGCCTGATCTTCGGTGCAATGCGGCAAGCTCAGACAATACAAACGCAATGATTCTATATCCATTATAAACATCGAAAAAGCCCTGGCATATAAAATACGCCAGGACTTATATAAATAAACATTTAAACATCCATATCCATCATACGGCTCTTAGAAACGACGGCCGCCGCCACCACCGAAGCCTCCTCTGCCGGGGCCGCCGCCAGGACCACCAGGACCACCGGGGCCACCGGGGCCAAACTCACCGCCTACCGACGGATTCTTGCCCTTGCCAAATGTGGTGAAGCGATAGCTTACCGACAGCATGCAATAACGCGTGAGCGAATTGAATTCGGTGTCTTCTATGTAGTTGGCATTGATGGTGCGTGATATGTTCGAACGCTGCTGGAGTATGTCGTACACCCTAAATGCAAATGTCAGCGATTTCGATTTAAGCATCTGATAAGATATCGAAGCGTTCCACATCCACTCGTTCTTATCATAACCGGCCGAATATCCTCTGTTTGCCGAATACGACAAATCGCTGTCGAGAATAATGCCTATCGGCGTATAATAGTAAGCGTGGAACATTCCGCCAAACGAATGCACACGTTGATTATTGGTCTTCTGCACGGTGTTGCGTGTAACCTGGAGGCCGTAGGTCGGACGTAGTTCAAATTCCAAGTTTTCCGGACGGAACGACAATCCCAAAGATTCTCTCACGTTAAACGAACCGCTACGGTTGCGCAATCCATCGTTGAAACCGATGTTCTGATTGTAGTTTAGCATCGTATGGTTATTGAATTGCCAATTTTGATTTCTGAACGGCATTGAGAACATCGTCATCATAAATCCGTTCCACACGCCATTCACGTTTGTATATGTTGTCGTTTGTCCACCTGTGGTTGGATCAAATATGATTTTGGATATGATTGAATTCTGTGTCATAGAGAAATTTCCCACCACCACAAGCGAGCGTCGGCTAACTTCGCTGAAATCATTGAAACGTATGTTCATATTGTGGTTGAACGTTGGATCCAGATTAGGATTACCTACCACTATGTTCATAGGATTAGTCATATCCGCCACCGGCTGCAGCTGCGCCATTGACGGCTGAGAGGAACGGCCGTTATAACGCATATCCAACGAACGCGTTTTGCTCTGGCGATAACGGTAGCGCAGGAACGGGGCATAGTTCCATACCCAGCGCTTAGGTATGTTACGTTTCGAATTCACCAATTCCTCGCTTTCCGACATTTGAGGCACAAGCGACATACCGACATCGAGATTCGACGTCTTCGACACGTGCTTGTAGCCGAGTCGTATATCCTGATTGAAATAATCGTTGCGGAAACGGTTGCTCAACTCTTCGTTGAACACCAAGTTATCATAATCGACCCATGGTTCGCCGAATTCAGGATAGGACACCGGATGGTCATATACCAGCTTATCGACGTTGTTCCAGCGATACTGGAAATTATAAGCCAACGTAAGGAAATTGCCGTTTTTCACATCGCCCAGAGGCTCGGTCCATGACAAACGGAACGATGCATTGTCGCTCCAGTTGCGCTCATTGGTGTATTGGTCATAGATTTCTGTCGAATCATTGAGCAGATAGAACAAGTTGCGCGCAAAACTGTTCTCGTATTCTCTACGGTTGGAGTGGTCGTAATTCATACTCACCGAATACGACCTCCCGCGATGATAGCGGAACTGATGGTTATATATCAGGTTGGCTCCAAAACTTATTGACTTGCCATCCGAATTTGCAGTATTGAAGCTCCGGCTAACCTTCGTACGCAAGGGGTCGCCGGCCATAACAAGTGTAGAGTCAACGCTATAATTATCAGACAGATTGTACGAGATGTTAGGCCTGAATTCGAGCGTATTGAACGAGTCAGGCTTCCACTGCACTCTGAATGATGCATTTATATTATGGCCCTTATCTTCAGAATAACGGCCTATATTTTTGAAAGACGTAGAGTCGGGAAACAGATTCTGACGCTCTTGCTTACGGCGCACATAGCGGTCAGAATGACTGTATCTGACATTACCGCCAACGCGAAATATCTCTTTATTGCCCACATTGAAGTTCAGGCCGAATGTCTGCGAAGTGTTGATGCCATTCATTCCACCAAATCGGCGGAACCCGCCGCCCCCTTCAGTAAAGCCAGATTGATTCACATTGTTGAAGTTTCCGAGCAGGGTCACCTGGTTGTCGTTCCAGAATTTATTGATGTTGAACATTCCCTTATAACGGTCGTCGGTGCCATATCCAAATTCAGCATTTCCAAAATGGCCATTTTTCATACCCGGCTTCACGGTGAGATTTATCACCGTTTCCTCCTCGCCATCGTCTACTCCGGTCAGTCGCGCCAGATCGCTCTTACGGTCTACTACCTGAAGCTTCTCCACAATATCTACGGGCAGATTCTTCGATGCCACCTGCGGGTCGTCGCTGAAAAACTCCTTGCCCTCGACAAGAAACTTCTTAACTTCCTTGCCGTTGACCGTGATTTTGCCCTCAGAGTCGACTTCGACACCCGGAAGACGTTTGAGCAAGTCTTGTATCACGGCGTTAGGTTGAGTTTTATAGGACGCGGCGTTATATTCCACCGTGTCCTCCTTCACCTTAATGTCGGCTCTTACGCCGGTCACGGTCACTTCCTGAAGCGTGAGGTCGCTTTCGGTCATCGATATTACGGGAAGTGTTATGTTACGATTTTTCACTTCGATATTCTGGTATACATTGTTGTAGCCTATATAGGACACTTCAAGTATATACTTGCCCACCTTCACACTCTTGATTTCGAACCCGCCGTTTTCATCGGTGAGCACACCTTTCACAAACACCGAATCCTTTTGCTGGAGAAGCTTCACCGAAGCTCCGAGCATAGGCTGCTTCATTTCGTCGTTGACCGTGCCTTTTATATTGGCGGCCATCGCGCACATAACGCAAATCAAGGATAGCGCCGTCGTCAGACAGCGTCGTAACATAACATTCATAAAAACTATTTAAATTAAAATACGTAAAGATAGACTTAGCTCCAGTCAAAAGGTTTAACCATAATTCATATTTTTTTGCCAACACCTGCGATTTAATCGTCGAAACCACACTCGTTAACATTTGTACACCGAACAATTACGGGCCTTCACACGTCTTAATATTAAACATTTACACGCAACTAAATCATATCTGGATATGAAACGACACACCATTCATAAAACTGCGTTCGCCATTATCGCCGCATGCGCTATGTCGTCATGCGAAGTGCTCTGGGACTCACCTTACGACATGGCTCCGGGATATAATATCGGAATAAATGCCGGGCTAATCTCTCCACCGCCGGCTCCTCTCCCCCCGCTGCCACCAACCGGAAACTGGAACTTCGGCAATTGGAATTTCGGTACGCCGCCCCCAATACCTGCACTGCGTCCGCCGCAACGTCCGGGCACATCAATAAAGCCAACTGCGCCTCCGGCCGGCAACAACCGGCCCAGCACTCCCGGCGAGTCGGGGCAACGACCCGGAGCTAATGTGAGGCCCGGAAGAAAATAGATCATCATTTCAAGCCAACAGACCTAAATAATAGCAATTTGTTTTGTTTTTCGGTTTTTTTCATTAATTTTGTCAGACTCTTCATCGTAATATCTCCGATAACTATGGAAAAGATTGACAATCTTGATAGAAAAATTCTCGAAATCGTGATGTGCAACGCCCGCATTGCGTCAAAGGACGTGGCCACGGAATGTGGCGTTTCACGTGCGGCCATACACCAACGCATACAGCGTATGATCGACCTTAAGGTAATCACAGGCTCGGGATATAATGTCAACCCCAAGGCCCTGGGCTACCGCACATGCACCTATATAGGCGTGACACTCGAACGAGGCGCCATGTATCGTAACGTAGTGCCAGAAATCGAAAAAATACCCGAAGTCGTGGAATGCCATTTCACTACGGGCCCGTACACTATGCTGCTGAAATTATTCGCTCGCGACAACGAACATCTGATGGAACTCCTAAACAATAAAATACAGATGATACACGGAGTCACCGGAACCGAAACCCTCATTTCGCTCGACCATAGCATATCGCGCGAAATCCCCATTCACTACGAATGAACCAACCACACATATCACAAATCAACAATAACATAAACGACTAAACATATGAGATCAAAATACAGACGCGTCCTGCTGAAGCTCAGCGGCGAATCGCTGATGGGCGCACAAGGCTACGGCATTGACACCAACCGCCTTAACGAGTACGCATCGCAAATCAAAGAAATCGCCGACAGCGGCGTGGAAGTGGCAATAGTGATTGGCGGAGGAAACATATTCCGCGGACTACAAGGAGCAGCAAAAGGATTTGACCGCGTGAAGGGCGACCAGATGGGCATGCTCGCCACCACCATCAACTCGCTGGCATTGAGTTCGGCACTCGAGGCCACCGGGCAGCGCGCCCGTGTGTTCACCGCCATCAACATGCATCCGATAGGCGAACATTACAGCAACCGTAAGGCTATCGACGCACTCGAAAACGGCGAAGTGGCCATCATAGCCGGAGGCACCGGAAATCCGTTCTTCACAACTGACACAGCCAGCGCGTTGCGTGGCATAGAAGTGGGAGCCGACGTGATGCTGAAAGGCACTCGCGTAGACGGAATATACACCGCCGACCCCGAAAAGGACCCCACGGCAACCAAATTCAACGAAATAACATATGACGAAGTGTACAACCGCGGCCTGAAAGTGATGGACCTCACCGCTACGGCTCTATGTAAAGAAAATGGCTTGCCAATCGTGGTGTTCGACATGGACACTCCGGGCAATCTTGCCAAAGTGATGGCAGGCGAACCGATTGGCACACTCGTCTATTGATATCGCCGGGCTCCATCAACTATAATACCTGAAACAAAATCAACAAAATAAATAATTATGGAAGTAAAAGATTATCTCAACACGGCCGAAGAGAAAATGCAGCTATCCGTTGAATACCTCGACGAAGCTCTGGCTCACATACGCGCCGGCAAAGCCAATCCGAAAATCATCGATGGAATCAGAGTGGAGTATTACGGCAGTGCAGTGCCCATCTCAAACGTAGCCAACGTGTCGGTGCCCGATGCACGCACCATCGCCATCACCCCGTGGGAAAAAGCCATGTTCAAGGAAATCGAAAAGGCCATCATCAACTCTGAGCTCGGCATTACGCCCGAAAACAACGGCGAAGTAATCCGTCTTTCCATTCCGCCGCTCACCGAGGAACGCCGCAAGACACTCGTGAAGCAGTCGAAAGCCGAAGCCGAACAGGCCAAAGTGTCTGTTCGCAACGCGCGCCGCGATGCAATCGAAGCTCTTAAGAAGGCCGTTAAGCAAGGTATGCCTGAAGATGTGGAAAAAGATGGCGAAGCTGCCGTACAGAAGATCCACGACAAGTATCTGAAGAAAATCGACGAACTGTTTGCCGCCAAAGAAAAGGAAATCCTGACCGTATGATTACCTTTTGTTGCCCAGGCAACAAAGATGATAGATTTACAAACAACCGGCCCTGAATGCAATCAACGTTCAGGGCCGGTTGCTTCATTATCTTAACAATCGATCATTTATTAGTTTTCAAAATTTCAGACTGACGATAAACCCCAAACGAATTCAGAGCCGGAGTAGCATTGCCATCGAGTATCCGCAACCGTATGTAACGCGCCGTAATCGGAGCGAAGCGTACAATCCATTTGTTACCCACCGATTGAAGTCCCGACGTCTCAGATATGGTGGTCCAGTCCTTGCCATTGTCGGAATAATCCACAGACCAACGAGTGGTGCGATGCCCAAGTTCAATCACCTCTCTGAGCATCAGACAATCGAACATCTCAGCCTTAGGCAAGGCAAACGTTATGTCTGACGTAACTTCTCCGTCCTTGCCAGCGTAATACGTTTTCGGGTCATCATCGATAAGATAACGGGCATCAAATTTCTTACCACGCACATTCGTAGCTTTCACCTTCGACTTCGACAAAAGATTGCATGAAAACGTTTCATCTATGCCTTTGCGCAGATTTACAACATTGAGCGAATCAATCGAATGGATGCGTCCACGGCGATCAGGCGGAAGATTCAACAGAAGTACGCTGTTATGTCCCACGGAACTGCAATAAATGTCCCATAACTTGGCCACACTCTTCACGCTATCATCCTCTTCCGTATGATAGAACCAGCTCGGGCGAATCGAAACGTCAGTTTCGGCCGGCACATATGCATTGCCGTTAATCACGCCCTGATTGAGCGCATCGTAGTAATCGGCCTCATCGCGTATAGCCACAGAATCGGTAGTGGCCCAGCAAGGCTCTCCGCAAATGCCCGCCTCGTTGCCCATCCATCGCACATCGGCAAACGGATATGAATTCTTTGTACCGAACACTACACAATCGGGCTGTGCATCACGCACAATTTTATACCATTGAGTGTACAACGGTGTGGTGAGTTCGTCGGCTCCGGCACCGTCCCACCATATTTCCCAAATCTTTCCATAATTGGTCATCAACTCCGTCAACTGATTAGCATAATATTTTCCGTACTTATCGGTACTATACTCCGGATGAAGATGTTCATGGCGATCATGAGGGCCGAGATATATCCCCGCTTTGATTCCGTTTCTCTCACAGGCATCCACATATTCGCGCACCACATCGCCTTTACCATTTTTCCACGCCGCATTTTTCACACAATAATCCGTATAGTCACTTGGCCATAGACAAAAACCGTCAGCATGTTTGGCTGTGAGTATAGCGGCCGGTATCTTGGCATTCTTAAGCGTCTCCATCCATTGGTTGCAGTCGAGTGACGTAGGATTGAATATTGCAGTGGGTGCTTTACCATCACCCTCGTTCACAAAATCCTCAAACGTATTTATTCCGAAGTGGAAAAAAACTATCATCTCGCGGTCATACCATTCAAGTTGACGTTCATTTGGAGTAGGGCCATAAGGCTTCGGAGCGGTCTGGGCGCTTACTGTAGCTGAACCATAGGCAAGCAATATTGACATTGCAATCGTTCTGAGTTTCATATGATATGTGATTTGTGTTAAATACAAGTACAAAATTAACGATTCCATCACATACCGTTGTCGCACGACACGGCATATTTAAGTTTTTTATGCAATTTTCTTCTCTTTTCCAACTTCCGCCAGGATGTGGCATCCGGCGCATAACAACCTATATTCCCAAGTCAGAACGGCACAACCCCATTTGTTCAAATCCGGTTACGAACGAACGTACGATGAAATTACGACGAAATTACGATGGGAGGCATAACTCGCGCAGCGTCACAGCCAACCCTCCTCCACTCCAACGGCCACACGCTCTATGATAGCGTCCTTATCATCCTTGTCAGGCTTATAGTCGCCCTTGAGGTTCACGCCGAAGAACCTGCCGAAAGTCTGCCAGAATCCGGCCCTGAACGAGCCCAGGAATGCTTTGATGATATTGTAGCTCGACTGATTGGTTTCGCGCTTTATGAGTTTTATCAGCATCTGGGCCTGCGATTTTGTAAAGCGCTTAAGCACCGGCTTATACTGCTCGAATATCGCGCTCTCCATTTTTTTCAGATACTCTTCACGCTCCTTCTGCGTCGGGAAGGTCTCGATGTATTCATACGTCTCAAGCAGCGTAGCGCATATCAGCTTGGCATAGGGCAACGTCTTTTTAACGTCGCGCACCGTGCGCCAGTAAAATTCCTCCTCTTTCTTGTTCTTGAATTTAAGCGGCGGATATACGGTGACACCGTTAAGCACTATCATTTTCACCGTATCGCCATCGATTACAGTGTAATAATAACCCTTGTAGACCGGATTGCGACCCGAGCCCGGCTCAGGAATTTCAATCAAATCCTGTCCGATGGCCATCGATGCCGACAAATTCACTATCGTCAGCACGACCAGCATTGTTATGATTCTGATTCGTCGCATATAACTATAACAATCCACGCCCAAAAATGACCGTCATTTCAAAGGTTATTTGGCCGACGACGACCACGCCACCCTCATTCCGGGCGATGCGACCCCGGCACCGGTGGATAATCGAGCGTATAATGCAGTCCGCGCGACTCCTTACGTTCCTTGGCTTGTCGCATTATCAAATATCCTACATTTATTATATTACGCAGTTCGCATATTTCGCGCGAGGCCTTCGAGCACTTAAACAACTTTTCCGTTTCCTCGTAGAGGATGTCGAGTCGGTTCCAGGCACGGTCGAGTCGAAGATCGCTCCGCACTATTCCGACATATGCGCTCATTATCTGGCCCACTTCCTTGATGCTCTGCGTAATCAGCACCATTTCTTCGGGATGGCGCGTACCTTCGTCGTTCCAGTCGGGCACGTCATCGCGCAGCTCATAGTGGCCTACGTTCGCCATGGCATGTTTGGCGGCAGCATCGGCATACACCACCGCTTCGATGAGCGAATTGGAGGCCAATCGGTTGCCACCATGAAGCCCGGTGCATGAACACTCGCCCACGGCATACAGACGCGATATCGACGACTCGCCATTCGAGTCGACCGCTATGCCGCCGCAAAGATAATGGGCAGCCGGAGCCACCGGAATATAATCCTTGGTTATGTCAATGCCCAACGAAAGGCATTTGGCATATATGTTAGGGAAATGACGTTTTGTTTCCTCAGGGTCTTTATGAGTCACGTCAAGATACACGTGGTCATCGCCATTCAACTTCATTTCGCTGTCGATGGCACGCGCAACGATGTCGCGTGGGGCGAGCGACAGGCGTGGATCATATTTATGCATGAATTCCTCTCCCTTCAGATTGCGCAACACGGCACCATAACCGCGCATTGCCTCCGTTATCAGAAACGATGGCCGGTCGCCCGGATGATAGAGGGCCGTAGGATGGAACTGGATGAATTCCATATCCTTCACTGTTCCCTTTGCCCTGTACACCATTGCTATGCCGTCGCCTGTGGCCACCAACGGATTGGTGGTTGTAGTAT
>CAZRJT010000019.1:0-2354 GCA_964600585.1 uncultured Bacteroides sp. | reverse complement strand
TATATACGGCTCCCACACCCCCAGTAGCCATAAGGGTCACTTTCGCCAGGAACTTGTCGACGCTGCCGGTGGTCTGATTAAGCACGTATGCTCCGTAGCAGGTGATGTCGGGAGTACGGCGGGTCACGATTTTACCCAGATGGTGCTGAGTTATTATCTCAATTGCGAAATGATGTTCGAACACGTCTATCGCCGGATTTCTCTTCACTGCCTTTATAAGGCTATCCTGAATTTCAAAGCCCGTATTGTCGGCATGGTGCAATATCCTGAATTCCGAATGGCCGCCTTCGCGGTGGAGGTCAAACTCGCCCCGCTCATTTTTGTCGAAGTCCACACCCCACTCTATGAGCTGCTTTATCTGGCTCGGAGCTTCGGTCACCACCTTCTTCACCGCAGCCGGATTGCTCAGCCAGTCGCCGGCTATCATCGTGTCCTCTATGTGCTTGTCGAAGTCATCAACCGCCAGGTTTGTCACCGATGCCACACCGCCCTGTGCCAGAGCCGTATTAGCCTCTTCAAGCGTGGTTTTACATATCAGGGCCACCCGACCGGTACCTGCCACCTTCAAGGCAAAGCTCATTCCGGCGATGCCCGAGCCTATCACGATATAGTCATATTCGTAAGTCATATCTGTCACCTTTATACCCACAAAATTAGTCAATACCGCACTATCCGCCAAAAAAACTTTATGCACCCGTCGGTTTTGATGTCAGCGGCTCCGAGTCACCCGCAAAAAACAATATAGGAAAAGTGCGGCTGCCGTAAACAACGACACCGAAAAACTCAGCACTATCCCATACGTGCCAAGACCTGCCGTGAAAGCCAACGCATACGTCACCGGAATCCCTATCACTACGTAGCTCACGAATGCTATCCACAGCATAGGCATGACGTGCGACGTCCCCCGCAGCGCATTCGCAAAACTGATTTGCGTAGCATCGCCATACTGATACATCACCAGCGGCACGAGCAATGCCGCAGATGCCGCAATGACAAGCGGGTCGGCGGTGAACTGCGCTATGATATGCGGCGCACCGAACACAAAAAACAGAGACGCGCATGTAGCCAGCAACAGCATTATCCTGTAACCCACGAACGCATAGCGCCTCATGCCCTTGCGATCTGAATTTCCGTTGCAGTTGGCCACCAACACCGCCACTGCGGCTCCGATACTGTAATAGACACAAAATCCCAACGTGCCAATTATCACTATCACCTGAAAAGCCGCAAGAGGTATGGCTCCGAGCCAACCCGCCATCACAGCAGCCATAGTGAACGAACCGGCCTCGAACGACATCTGGAGCGACACCGGCCACGACGTGCGGTTTATCAACCCCACATCACGGCCCGTAAGCCCGCCCGAGACGAATCCACGACGATACTCCCTGTAATCCTTCGACAGGAAAAACACAGCCATTATCACCACCGGACAAAACACACGCGCAAAAAGCGTAGACACTCCGGCCCCTAACAATCCCAGCTCCGGGAGTCCACAATGGCCATATATCAACAGCCAGTTTCCCACGATATTAAGCGCGTTAGAGCATAGGATTATCCACATAGGCATACGCGTGCGGTTTATGGCATAAGCCCACTGGGCAAACACGTTGAACACCGATATCATCACCACTCCGGCCATATACACCAGATAATAAGGTCTTATCAGCGGCAGCAGCTCCTCCGGCTGCCCCATACGATCAAGGTTTAAGTAGAGGAGCCACATTATCGCGGTCACCAACAGCGCGAACGCCACGTTCACCGCAAGTCCGTTGCGCACCACTTCGCCTATCCGGCCATTCTCTCCGCGGCCGAACATCGACCCCACTATCGGAGTGAGCCCATAGGTGAATCCCATACAGGCGAATATCGCCGTATTGAACAGATTGTTAACAAACGATGCCGACGCAAGGGCTTCGGTCGAATAAAGCCCCACCATCTTGGTGTCGGCAAATCCGACCACAATCATCCCCAGCTGACCTATGAGTATAGGGAGCCCCAGACGCACTATGCGCCAATATGGATTAGCTCCATACGCCGATACCATCGCCCAACGTCTATCCCCGCTTAATATTGCTCCGACGCATTCGGGAAATCCACGTTTTTCACGTCGTCGACATAATGGCCCAGCGCATCATGTATCACCGCGCCGAGGTCGGCATAACGGCGCAGGAACTTCGGCGAAAATCCCTTGTTCATGCCAAGCATATCCTGAAACACCAATACCTGACCGTCCACGGCCGAACCAGCACCTATGCCTATCACGGGTATGCTCACCGCTTTGGAGACTTCGGCCGCCAGTTTGGCCGGAATCTTCTCCAATACCAGAGCAAAGCATCCCATTTCGTCCAGGAGTT